>NZ_JAXLWP010000017.1:0-160300 GCF_046328425.1 Kouleothrix sp. | reverse complement strand
GACCTGGCCGTTGCGCACGCGCGCCTCGTAGGCCGGCTGGGCCATGGTGGCCGGGCCGTGCACCACGCTGCCGTCGCGCAGATCGAACACCGACTGGTGCCACGGGCACTCGACGCAGCCATCGGCGAACGTGCCCTCTTCGAGTGGGCCGCCGGCGTGGCTGCACACCGCGCCGATCGCGTACAGCTGGTTGGCGTCGTGGTACACCAGCACCGGCTTGCCGGCCAGCTCGACGCGCTGGGCCTGGCCCTCGGCCAGGTCGTCGAGCGGCAGCACCGCCGTCCAGCTCGTGGGCTTGTGGGCCGGCTCGGCGTGGTTCACGCCGACGCCGAGGCGGTACACCAGGTCGCCGCCGAGGCCGGCCGAGGCGCCCACCACCGCCAGGCCCAGCGTCGAGAGCAGCACGCCGCGGCGGCGCTGGCCGGCCGCGCGCGCCCAGATCGACAGCAAGAACAGCCCTAGGCCGGCGGTATTCAGCAGCCCGTGCGCCGCGCCCACCGCCAGCGCGCGGTCGTCGATCGCCGAGTAGTCGGCCAGGCCGGCCAGGGCGGTAGGCACCGCCGCAGCTGCGCCGATCGACAGCAGCATGTCGGCGGCCTGCTCGGCGGCCGGCCCGCCACCCATGCCGGCGTAGGCGTCGAACAGCGCCGCCAGCGCCCAGGCGCCGATCGGGATATCGGTGAGCGCGGCGTGCAGCGGGTGGCCGAACCATGTGCCGTGCAGCGCGTCGGCGATGGCTCGCGCCGGTGTGCCGCCGCTCAGCACCGCCTTGTGAATGCTGCTCGCGAGCTGCGCGCCGGCATGTTCGAGGCCGGGGATGCGCTTGATCGCCTGCTCGACCTCGGCGGCGCTGGCGGGCAGCGCGCCAATCGCGCGCTCGATCGATGTGCCGATCATTCGTGTGCTCCTTTGCAAATCTGCTACAAGATGCGCGGCCGGCGCGTGTGCTACGCCAGCGCAGGCTCGAGCTTCACCTTCACCCAGCCGGGCTGGCGCGTATCGAACGCGCGGTAGGCGTCGATCGCGGCCACCAGCGGCCCCACCTGCGTGAGGATCTCGGCCGGGTTGACCTGGCCGGCGCGCACGATATCGACGAGCCTGGGGATGTAGGCGCGGTGGTTGCAGTTACCCATGCGGATCGTCAGGTTGCGGTTCATGGCCGCGCCGATCGGGAAGAACTGCGCCGTCTGCGGGTATACGCCGATGATCGAGAGCGTGCCGGCCTTGGCCAGCGCCTGCACCGCCCAGCTCAGCACCTGCGATGGCGCGTCGCCAGGGTGCCAGTTGTCGCCCTGCTCGTTGGTGCTGGGCGCCACGGTCTTGCGCTCGTCGCGGAACTGGCCGCCCTGCGTCGTCGCCGACTTCAGCGCCGGGATGCCGGCGTGCGGCCGGTTGGCGTCGACGCCCACCGCGTCGATCGCGCAGTCGACGCCGATGCCGCCGGTGAGATCGTGGATCATCGCCACCGGGTCGTGCTGGTTGTAGTCGATCGCCTCGGCGCCCTGGCGGCGGGCCATGTCGAGGCGCGAGGCGATCGTGTCGACCGCGAAGATCCGGCCGGCGCCCATGAGGCGCGCGCTAACGATCGCAAACAGGCCCACCGGGCCGCAGCCGAACACCGCCACGGTATGCCCCGGCTTGATGTTCGCCATCGCCGCGCCGAAGTAGCCGGTCGGGAAGATGTCCGAGAGCATGATCGCCTGCTCGTCGTCGATCGCGTCGGGCAGGCGCACCGGGCCGACATTCGCGAACGGCACGCGCGCGTACTCGGCCTGCAGGCCGTGGAATGGCCCGGTGAGGCCGGGGCCGCCGAAAAACGCCGTGCCGGCCTGCGACCCTTTGGGGTTGGCGTTGTCGCACTGCGCATAGTAGCCGGCGCGGCAGTAGGCGCAGTAGCCGCAGGCGATCGTCGAGGGGATCACCACCCGGTCGCCGGGGCGCAGGTTGTGCACTTTTTTGCCGACATCCTCGACGACGCCAACGCCCTCGTGGCCCAGGATGGTGCCGGCCTCCATGCCGGGCATGGTGCCGCGAATCATGTGCAGGTCGGTGCCGCAGATTGCGCTGGCGGTGATCCGCACGATCGCGTCGGTGTCGGCTTCGAGCCCCGGCTCGCGCACGTCGTCGAGCCGGATGTCGCCGATGCCGTGAAATACCACTGCTTTCATTGCTTCCTCTCTTCTCTGGCTCCAGGCCACTCGGCCGCGCCCGCCGTGGCGGGCGCGGCGGCTAGGGCGTAGTGGCGTCATACCAAATTCGCTTGATTACGTACACTTTAGTGGGGGTTTGGGGGTGGCGAAGCCGCCCCCAAATTTCTTATTGTGCTGCACAACGTGGTGAAGCCAGGTTGTGCAGCACAATCTATATGTGATCAAGCGAACAGCGTATCACATATCGGCGCGCGCCTGCGGCGCCGTGAACACCGCGCCGGTCGGCGCGTCGGTGGGGCTGGCGTGCGTCTCGCCGAGCGCCGCGCCGGGCTTCGGCGCGCCCTGCTGGCGCTCGCTTCGCATGCGATCCATCTCGCGCGAGACCGCCGGCAGGTTCTGGGCCACCACGCCGCGCAGCAGGTCGATCACTGCGCCGACTGCGGCGCTTTTCAGCGTGTCGACCTCGCCGCTCACCTGGCTGGCGATCTGGCCGAGGCCCGCCGACGCCGCGCGTGTTCGGCTGGTGCCGCCGCCCGGCTGCTCGAATGCGCCTGCCGGCGTGCCGCCGGGGTAGTGCGTGATGCCTGCGCCGCTGGCGTGGCGCTCGGCCGGCCCGGCTTCGTCGGGCGACGTGGCGTAGTAGTGCATGCCCGTGCCGGCGAGCGCGCCCTCGGGCCGCTGCTTGGCCGGCTTCGCCTGGCCCGCGGCCGGCGGCGTATACTCGCGGAACGAGTCTTCGGCGCGCTCGGGCGACCAGCTGGCGCGTGGCTCCGAGCGCCCGCCGAGCATGTAGCCGGCGGCGAGCGCCAGCCCGACCGATAGCCAGGGGCGCTTGGCGATCTGACCGCCAATGCTGCTCGGGGTGGGGGTGTTGGCCTCGCGTGCGCGCTCGATCACGCGCTGCGAGAATTGGCCAGGGGTATGTTCTTGCATTGTTCCGTCCTTTCAATTGCTCGAATGGAGGCACGGCCGAGCAATCGGCGTGCCAGGGGCGCTACGCGCTGGGCGCTATTCGCCCGAGATGCTCGGTTGGCTCTTGCACCGCGCGGCCGTTGACGATGCGCACGCGCACCACGCCGTCGCGGGCGAACAGCACAAAGCTCATGCCCTCGTGGGGCGCCAGGTCGGCGTGGCGGTAGCAGGTGTAGGCGAACCATGCCGCGCGCGCGGCGTTCAGCAGCGTGCGGTAGAGCGGACCGCTGGCGGCCTGGGCTAGGTGGTGCTCGATCTCGCCCAGCTTGGTCGCCGCGCGCGGCCAGGCTTCGTCGAGCGCGATCGCCTGGCGCAATGGCATCACCGTAAGGGCTAGCTCGTCGGGTAGCGTGCTCGCGAGCATCCACTGGTAGAAGGTTGGCTGAGGGCTCATTCCAGCACTCCTGGCTTGGTGTAGCGCGCTGGGTACGCCTGGGGCTGGTGGTGGCTGGTCGGATCGTGCGTGCCCGTGGAACTGCGCGAGCGCGCTCCGCACGGCTGCCCGGCGCTACCTGCGGTTCTCCACTGGCGTTTTGCAAGCAAAGATCGTGCCGATGCTGCCGGGCGCGGCACCTGGCTTGCTAGAAAGGGCCCGACCGCGCTGGCGGGCGAACCGAAACTTCACGACACGCGCCGCGCAGGCGGCGCTGTTGCCTTTGGCAGAAAAGGGAGCAACCGTATGAGCCGGATTGACGGCGTTATTTTCGATGTCGACGGCACGCTGATCGACAGCAACGACGCGCACGCGCGCGCCTGGGTGGCGGCGCTGGCCGAGCACGGCTACGACGTGCCGTTTGAGCGCGTGCGCCGGCTGATCGGCATGGGCGGCGACAAGCTGCTACCCAGCGTGGCTGGGATCGACACAGACTCCGAGCGCGGCAAGCAGATCGACAAGCGGCGCGGCGCGATCTTCCAGCAGCGTTTTTTGCCCGAGGTCGGCGCATTTCCGCAGGTGCGCCCGCTGCTCGAGCGCCTAAGCGCCGATGGGATGCGGCTGGTGGTGGCGAGCTCGGCCAAGGGCGACGAGATCGACACGCTGCTCGAGCGCACCGGCGCGGCCGATCTGTTTGAGTCCAGCACTTCGTCGAGCGATGCGCCGCGCTCCAAGCCCGACCCCGACATCGTCGAGGCCGCGCTTGGCCAGCTGGGGCTGCCGGCCGGCCAGGTGCTGATGATCGGCGATACGCCCTACGATGTAGAGGCCGCCGCCAAGGCCGGCATCGGCATTGTCGCGCTGCGCTCGGGCGGCTGGGGCGACGCCGACCTCGCGGGCGCGCTGGCGGTGTACGACGACCCGGCCGACCTGCTGGCCGGCTACGACGACTCGCCGCTCCACCAGACGCTGGGGTAGTCGGCGCGCGCGGCCTCGACGCTGTAGCCGTTCGCCGCCGCGTAGGCTGCGATGTACGGGTCGGTTTCGAGCCGGAACACCTCAAACGCGTCCACTGGCGAGGCCGACGACAGGTCGAGCGCCGGGTCTTCGGCTTTGGAGGCGCCTGGGCTGCTGCGCGGCAGCGTGCCGTCGGGCGCCTCGATCGCGGCCTCGACCAGCGCGGGCACCGGGCGCCGCGCCGACGAGCGCGCCGACAGCATGCCGATCGCCTCGATCTCGTCGCACAGCCGCGCGTACTCCTGGGCGAGCTGCGCGCGCAGCTGCGCCGAGGCGGGCTGCGCGGGCGGGGCGGCGCGCAGCGAGGCGCTGAGGCGGCGCAGGCTGTAGTGCAGCGCCTGCTCGAGCAGCAGCAGCTGCGGGTGGTACACCAGCTCGCGGTGGGCGTCGGGCGAGAGGCCGTAGCGCAGCAGGCCCACCAGCCCCTGAGTGGTGACGAGCACGCGCAGCACGCTCTGCTGGATGCGGCGCGGGTGGGCATAGTACAGCACCGGGTGGGTCTCGTGGCTTTCGGTGATCGACAGCAGCTCGAGCGCCAGGTCGCGCAGCTGGGCGGCGATCTGATCGGGCCACTGGCCATTCTCGCCCAGGTAGCGGCGCAGCAGCGGCAGCCCGCTCGGGTGCCCGGCCACCTCGGCGTCGAGCGCGGTGGCGATCGTGCGGCGCTGCGAGAGCGCCGGGTACACCGCCAGCACATACGCCACGCTGAGCGCGGCGGTGAGCGCGCCCATCAGCGCCTCGGCCACCGCCAGCAGCCGCAGCCCCTGCCCCAGCGGCTGAATATCGCCAAACCCCAGTGTCGCAACCGTAACGCCGCTGAAGTACAGCCCGTCGAGCAGGCCGGCGTTCAGGGCGTGCGGCGCGGAAAACGCGGCAGGGTCGTCGATCCAGGGGAAGTACAGCAGCGCGAAGCCAACGATCAGCAGGCCGAGCCACATGCCGATCAGGCCGACCACCATCAGCGGCAGCGACCAGTTCAGCAGCCGGTCGGCGGTGCCGTGGCCGGGCGCGTGCCGCGCCGCCAGCGTCAGCACGCGCCAGATCGCGCGCTGGAAGCCGCTGCTCAGCGGGCTTCTGACCTCGGGGTGCAGCACCGTCGCCACAATATCGAACTGCACAAGCGCGATCAGCGCCGCGCCGGCGAGCAGCGCGAGAATATACAGCGTCATGCTGGCCTGCTATGCGAGCGAACCTCTCCGAGCCCGAAACATTCGCATATATATGCGCAAGAACTGTGCCATGTGCTTGTATGGCGCTCAGGCGGCACGCCGCTTGCCCAGCTGCGGCTATCGGCAGCGTACGGCGCGCCGCCGCATCGATCGTGAGATCGCCGAAAGGAGCGCCACTATGGCTGATCGTAAAAAGAAAAATTCGCCGAGCGACGAAACCGAGCGCCGCGAAACCGGCCGCAAAGATGCCGGCAGCGGCACAGCCGGCCGTGGCGCAGTTGATGGGCTCGGCGGCGCGGGCGGAACATCGGGCGCGGGCGGCGTGCGCGGCGACGCCGGCACTCTGGGCGACCCGGCCGGGGTTGGCCAGGGCGACGCGCCGGCGCCCGGCTCGGCCGGCAAGGTCGCCGGCCGGCGCGGCCAATCGAACGACGGCGGGCTGAGCGGCCGCACGCGCGGCCCCGACGGCGAAACCGTGCCGAACCAGGACGAACCTGCCTGAGCGCGCTGTTCGGCACCACAGAAAGGATCTGGGCACATGACCATCGAACCAACCCTGGCCGGCGCGCTGGCGGGCTGCGCAGCCACGGCGCCAATGACTGCGGCCATGGAGCTGCTGCACCGCGCGCTGCCGCAGCACGAGCGCTACCCGCTGCCGCCCAGCCAGATCACCGCGTCGGTGGCCGGCAAGCTGGGCGTGGCCGACGAGATCGGCGGCGACGAGCACACCGCGCTGACGCTGCTGGCGCACTTCGGCTATGGCGCGGCGGCCGGGGCGCTCTACGGGCAGGTGGCGCAGCGCGCCACGGCCGCCCCGGCGATCAGCGGCATGCTGTATGGGCTGGGTGTGTGGGGCGTGAGCTACCTGGGCCTGCTGCCGGCCATGAACATCCTGCCGCCGGCGACGCGGCACCCCGGCCGCCGCAACGCCCTGATGATCGCCTCGCACCTGGTGTGGGGCGCGTCGCTTGGGCTGCTGGCCGCGCGCCTGGCCGAGTCAAAAAGAGCGTAAGCCGTACTATTCAGTAATCTAACAGCCCGTTTCGCCGAATCCGGCCGCGAGTATACGCGGTATCTCTTCGAAAGATTTGCCGGCGGCGCGCCAAACGTGGCGCGCCGCCGGAGTAATATCAAAGCGCATGCCGGTATAGAAGTTGCTAAATACCGGCGGCAACGAACACGGCGCCGCGGCTCTGCAGGCGGCTGCCGCTAGTGAAATATATGAGGAAAGCGAGCGGAAGTTGATGAAACCCATTCACGCACAACGCCTACAGCAGTACAGCCTGATCATTTGCACCGCGCTCGGTGCTGGCGCTGGCGCGGCATTCGCCACCAGCACGCCCGGCGCGTTTGGCGTTATGTTTGGCCTTTTCTTGTGGTCGCTGATCGCCGGAACCGTGGTGGCGATCGTCGCGTCGCTGAGCGGCCGGATCAAGCTCGACGATTGGCGCAGGGGCTTGCGCCTCAGCGCGGCGATCTACTTCGCGAACTCGACGGTGTATATCCTGGCGCTGCTGCTGGGCGCGGCCATGGGGCCGGCGCAGGTGGTCTCCGGCCAGTTGTTCGACCCGCTGACCATGGCGCGGATCATTGCGCCGGGCGTCTACTTCGCCACCAGCATCATGACGCTGGCCAGCATCTTTTTCTATATGCGCACGCCCGGCACGAGCCGCGAAACCACCAGGCGGTAGCCGAGATGCAAGCATACGGGCATACCCAGCCAATCGCGCGGCGGGCGCGTGTTGGCGCGGCGTCGATCTACTACGAGACGCACGGCTCCGGCGCGCCGCTGGTGCTGCTGCACGGGTTCTCGGGCTCGACGCGCTGGTGGGGCCGCAATGTCGCCGCGCTGGCTCGCCAGTTCCAGGTGTATATCCCCGACTTGGCTGGCTTCGGCCAGAGCCGTAGCGCAGTGCCGTTTGAGCTGGCCGACGCGGCGCGGCACGTGGCGCGCTGGATGGATCAGGCCGGCCTCGAGCGCGCCAGTATGGTCGGCCACTCGATGGGCGGGCTGATTGCGGCCGAGCTTGCCGCCGACGCGCCCGAGCGCGTGGCCAGGCTGGTGCTGGTCGATTCCGCCGGGCTTGGCTTCGATGCCAGCGACGTGCCGCCGGTGAGCGAGCTGCTGCCGGCGCTGCGCTACCTGCCCACGGCGTTTATCCCGCCGCTGCTGGGCGATATGCGGCGCGCCGGGCTGCGCACGCTGGTGCGGGCCAGCCGCGCGCTCGCCACCTACGATATCCGCGCCAAGCTCGCGGCCATCCGTGCCCCGGCGCTGATCGTGTGGGGCCGCTACGATCCGATGATCCCGCTGGCGGTGGGGCGGGCGCTGGCGCGCGAGCTGCCGCACGCCCGGCTGGCGGTGATCGACGCCGCCGGCCACAACCCGATGTGGGATCAGCCGGCGGCGTTCAACCGGCTGCTCTGCCAGTTTCTGGCTCACGAGCCCGCCTGAGAGCGCGTTTTCGCTGTCCGGCTGCCTCAATCGGGCGCTTTTGCCGGCTGCAGCATGCTACTCAGCCATCGTTGTGTCCAAAAGGAAAGTGCCGCTCTGCCGAAGGCTAAGCACGCCAGCTGCGTAGATCCTCTTTGTTTTACTATGCCCTGCCCGGCGAAGCCGGGCAGGGCATAGTACATAGAACGTATCCTCGCCGCTCGTGCTGGCTAGGCCGCCGGCTGCGACCAACGCAGGGTTTGCATCCAGCACAGCATCGGGCCGTTTTCAAGCACCTCGCTGGTGGTGTAGCCGCCCTCGAGCTCGAGCGGCGTGACCAGCGAAGTGCCGCAGCGCGGGCACACCGGCTCGTCGGCCGCGAGTAGCCAGATGCTCTGGTCGCTTGCATTGACGAGCAGCCAGAGGTTATGCAGCGCATTCTGCTGCTCGAGCACCCAGGTGCCGCCGCTACACGCCCGATCCGGGCAGAGATAATGCTCTGGTGTCTCCATCGTCCCCACCACACGCTCTGTGTCGCTAGCGGCGGGCCGCGCGCCCGCCGTGCCGATCGCAGAAGCAAGAGCGGTGCCACGTAGTGGCGCTAGCGCGAGCGCATCTTCTTGTCGTGGTCGATCTGTTTCTCGAGGCTCTTGGCCCACTCGAGATCGCCGAGGATGACGCTGCGGTAGGCCGTCCACATCTGGAAGGCGGCGCGCTCGGGCGGCATCTTGCCGGTGCCGGTGCCGAGGCCAGGCATCGCCAGCGCGCCGATCTGGTCGTTCGGGCTGGCGCGGTGGGCCTGGTTATGCGCCTCGACGGCGCGCAGAATCGCGCGCATGGCCAGGTAGGCGTGTACGGTGTTGCTCACGTCCGAGGGCACGCGCATGGTCGGCGCCACCACGACGTAGCGCAGGCGCGCGCTGTTGGTCGGCATCACCAGCGCCTGGCCCACCAGCAGCTCGCCGGCGTAGTCGCGCTCGATCTGGGCGCGCAGCGCGTCTTGCAGCCGCCAGTCGAAGATCTCTTTGCTGATCGCCAGGTCGGTGCCGCCATCGGTGAAGCCGAAGGCATTGGCTGGGATGGCTAGCGCGTCGACGGGCAGCGTCAGAATGTTCTGGTTCAGCACCTTCACGCCGCTTTCTTCCGAGAAGTAGCGCTTCCAGGCATGCACCATGTCGGCCGAGCGGTCGCAGAGCGTGATTGCAGCGGGCATCGCGGTTCTCCTTTGGTGTTGCAATGGTGTTGTGTTGTCGATCTAACCGCGCGCGGCCGCGCGGAGATGCGCCGATACCGGCCGCACCTGATGGCGGGCGGGCGCGTGCGCTGGGCGGCCTCGCGCCGGTGCGCTACAGCGCCCGGATGGCCACGCGCTGGCCCAGCTTGGCCGACTCGATCGCGCCGAACACCATGGCCAGGCTTTTGATGTTGTCGTGGCATTCGCCCATGGGCGTGGCGCCGGTGCGAAGCGCGTGGGCGAACTCGCGCAGCGACCCGGCGATCCCGCTGGGCGCGTCGGCGTCGGGCGCGATCGTGCGCGCTTCGGTCGGGCGCAGGAAGCCGGTGTCGCCGGCCAGCACCTCGGCGACCGGCGCGCCGTGGCCATCCCAGGTGGCGCTGCCGCGCGGCCCAACCGCGCGCCACTCGGCCTCCCACGAGGTCGGGTGGCCATCGGCGCACCAGCTGCCGCGGTAGATATAGCGCATGCCGCCGGTCATCTCGAAGATCGCGCTGGCGCAGGCATTACCGGCGTACCAGCTCCAGGGCGGGTTGAACTCGTCGCAGTACACCGCCAGCGGGTCGGCGCCGCTGAGGTAGCGCGCCGCGTCGAAGGTGTGGATGGCCATGTCGAGCAGCAGCGGGCTGGGCATGGCGTCGCGGAAGCCGCCAAAGTGCGCGCCGATAAAGAAGTCGGCGGTGAGCATGCCGGGCGTGCCGATCTGCTCGGCGATCAGGCGGCGCAGCGCGGCCAGCCGGGCGTCGTAGCGGCGGCTCTGGCTCACCATATACAGCAGCCCGGCGCGCTCGGCGGCGGCGACCATGGCGCGGGCGCGGTCCATGGTGTCGGCCATGGGCTTTTCGCCGAGCACCGGCACGCCGGCCGCCAGCGCCGCGAGCGTCACGTCGTGGTGTGCCTCGGGCACCGTCACGTCCACCACGAAGTCGGGCCGCAGCTCGGCCAGCGCGCGGTCGAGCTCGGCGCCAGTGTAGATGCCCGCCAGCCCCAGGTCGCTGGCGGCCTGTGCCGCCGCGTCGGGGCGAATATCGACCCAGCCGGCCAGCCGGGCGTCGGCGCTGGCCGCCAGGTTCTTGGCCCAGGCGCGGCCCATTCCGCCGGCGCCTACCAGGAGTGCGCGTAGCTGCTGCATGATTTACTCGCTATTCACTCAGCGTCGCCACCACTTCGACGCCATTCATGGCCATGTGGTGCAGAAACAGCACGTGGTGCAGGTCGCCGTCGTGCGCGCGGATGCCGAGCGCGCGCGCGACCTCGACCGGCGTGTCGAAGGTTTCGACCGCGTCGGCCGGCACGATCACGCGGCGGTGCTGGTTGGCCGCGCCGGCTTCGAGCCGCAGGTGCATTGCCGCCTGGTATGCGCACAGGTCCGAGCAGTCGCCGACCACCACGAACCGGTCGAGCTGCGGGTTGGCGCGCAGCCATGCGCCCAGGCCGGTGCCGAAGTGCGAGTTGATCGAGTTCTTGGGGAAGATCGCGATCTCGCTGTAGAACGGCAGCTCGCGCAGCTCGTCGACCGCCTGGCTTTCGGCGGTGCCGCGCAGGCAGTGCGGCGGGTACGAGCCAAACTCGGGCGCGTCGGGCGCGTGCGTGTCCTGCGTCAGCGCGAAGTGGCGCACGCCCAGCGCGTACGCCTGGCGGAACAGCGCGGCCACCGGCTGGGCCACCCGCCCGACGCGCGCGCTGGCCAGTGGCCCCTCGACACAAAAGCCGTTGATCACGTCGATCGAGATCAGCGCCACGCGCTCGGGCGCGCCGCCGACGATATCGGCCAGCGCGGCTGGCGGGAGCTGGCGATACCAATCTTCGAGGTAGGCGAGAAACGGCCGGCTGGTATCGGTTAGGTTGATTGTGTTCATGGGTGTGCTCCTGGGCGTCGATCGCCTCTGCCAATGGGCGCCGTACGATATCCGGTTGTCTATCGCAAGGATTTGTTAGTGTTAACTTGGCACTATTCTAGCATACTTTTTCGATAGTGTCAAGATGTCACTTTCTACTGCTTCTCTGTTTGGTGGGGGTTTGGGGGCGCCTTTGCCACCCCCATACGCATTAAGCGTAGTAGACAAGGACAGCTCTTGTGGTATGGTTGTTGTCGCCAAACCACAACCAAACACCGACAGGAGCCGCCCTGATGACGACTATACCACAGCTGGCCGCCACGCTTGCGGCGGTGTTGACCGAGGAAGCCGACCGTGCCGGCCGCCAGACCGGCTTTGTTCAGCGCTCGGACGCCAAACTGACCGGCAGTGTGTTCGTGCAAACGCTCGTGTTTGGCCTCGGTGCCGACCCGCAGGCGAGCTTGAGCGCCCTGACGCAGACGAGTGCCGCCTTGGGCGTAACCATCTCGCCCGAAGCCTTGCATCAGCGGTTTGACCGAACCGCCGCCACCTGTCTGGAACACGTGCTCGGGGCTGCGATTGGCGAGGTGCTGTGTGCTGACCCACTCCAGCTTGCCCATCCTCGACCGCTTCGCCGAGGTGGTGGTGCAAGATAGTACCACGATCGCCTTGCCCGAGGCGCTCGCCGCGGTCTGGACCGGCTGCGGTAATGGCACGCCCGACGCCGGCAACGCGGCGCTTAGCTCCAGGTCGCCCTCGACCTGCGCACGGGGCGCTTGCGCGGCCCGACCCTGCACGATGGCCGCGAGTCGGATGCTCACGCCACCCTGCATCACGATCTGCCGCAGGGCGCGGTCCGGCTGGTGGATTTGGGCTATTTTGACCTCGCCCTGCTGGCGGAGTTGGACGCGCGGGCGTGTCCTGGTTCTCGCGCATGCAGGCACTGACCAGCCTGCAAACGGACGATGGACGCTGGTGGCGCCTGCACGACCTGCTGGCCGCCATGCCCGAGGCAACGCTCGATCTGCCGGTGCGGCTGGGGCGGGAGGCGCAGGTGCGGGCGCGCTTGCTGGCAGTGCGGGCACCGCAGGAGGTGGTCGACCAGCGCCGCCGCCGCTTGCGGGAGGAAGCAAAGCGCAGGGCCAGATGGTCAGCGCGCTGCGCTTGGCCTTGGCGGCGTGGAGCGTGTTTGTGACCACCATCCCGCCGGACGGACTGACCGTGACGGAGGCGCTGGTGCTGGCGCGGGCGCGCTGGCAGATCGAACTGCTGTTTAAGCTGTGGAAAAGCCACGGGCAGATTGATCTGGTACGGGACGTGCAGCCGTGGCGGGTGCTGTGTGAATTGTATGGACGCTTGCTCAATCAAATTGTGCAGCATTGGCTGCTGCTCGTGAGCGGGTGGGATGCGCCCGCACGGAGTTGGGGCAAAGCGGCACAGACAATTCGTACGCGATGGATCGCGCTGGCAACGGCGATGGGGCAGCCCGCACGGCTGCGGGACGCGCTGACGACGCTGGCACGCTGTATTCAAGCAGGCTGCCGCAAGAACCGACGCAGGAAACATCCGTGTACCTTCCAGCGGTTTTTGATGAGTACCGATAGCTGTGTGGCGTAAGCTTAATGCGCATGGGGGCGCCTTTGCCACCCCCAAATTTCTTTAGAAGCTGTTTAAAAAGGGTGGTTTGGGGGGACGAAGTCCCTCCAAGTATCCACTTTTTCTGGCGGGTGGCGGCCACATTCGTGGCCGCCACCGCCAGAAAAGTGCGAGGGGCTATGCCCCTCGCGCACCCCTTTTCAAACAGGCTCTTAGGACAAACGCAGTTGGCGCGCTCAACCCCTTCGGCAGAGCGGTACTATGCTCCATATCGTGTCCTTTTTCCGCGCAGAGCGCGAAAAAACCACACACAGAAGATGAACAGGTACCATGCTGCCGCAGGCTCGGTCGCGTACCGTGAGGAAGCCAGATCACGCGAGTGCGTAACTCCTATTCTTATAGTGTTGCACTACGTGGCTTACGCCACATGATGCAACACTATCTATACGTGATCAAGCGAACAGCGTATTAGTAGTCGAGCGGGCGCAAATAGTACTCGCCGATCGCGGTGGCGCTGAGCATGGCGGTGCTGGGCAGGTGGCGTTTCCAGTGGGTGCTGTCGAGCCGGCGCTTCACCAGTGCCACGTCGTCGGGGCGGAAGCCCAGCGCCGCGATGCCGGCGGGGTTGTAGCCCGCGAGCAAGAAATGCAGGATCTGGTCGGCCAGCGGGTAGCTGATGCCAAAATCGGCCTCGTCGGTCTGCCCGACGATCAGGTCGGCCGAGGCCGGCTTCGCGACGATCACGTCGGGCACGCCGACGTGGCGTGCCAGCTGCCACACCTGGCTTTTGAACAGGTCGCCGAGCGGGTTCACCGGCGGCGAGTCGTCGGCGTGCCAGGTGTAGTAGCCAAACAGCCGCTCGGTCTTGTTGCCGGTGCCTACCGGGATGCAGCCAAGCCGCTGCGATTGGTCGAACAGCGCGATCATGCGGGTGCGGGCCATGATATTGCCCTTGCGCCGCCCGTCGATCGTCGGGTCGAGCCTGGCGTAGCCGTCGACCGCGTCGCTGATGTCGAGCGTCAGGCTGCGCACGCCCAGCGCGTCGATGCACAGCTGGGCGTGCTCGAGGCTTTCGCGGCTCGAGGTGCGGTAGGGCATGCGCAGCGCCAGCACGTGCTCGGCGCCAAACGCCTCGGCGCACAGGTACGTCACCAGCGCCGAGTCGACCCCGCCCGACAGCCCGACCACTACGTCGGCGAAGCCGCGCCGGCGCGCCACTTCGTCGCGCAGAAACGCCACCAGCCAGCGCCGCACCGCCGCCGCGTCGATGCGCAGGAAGTCGGCGCTCGGGTCGAACTTCGCAGCGGCGACGACCGGGAGGCAGGCAGATGGCGAGGCAGTAGGCCCGGTAGCACGCTCGCTCTCGCCGCCTGCTTGGCTGGTTGGCCCGCGCTGCGGGTGCGGCGCATCCCAGCGCACCAGGCCCGCCTCGCCACGCTGGGTGCGCGCCAGCTCATTCTGCAAATGCGGCAGCATGGTCTCGAGGTCGGCCAGCAGCGGCTGGTCGGCGCGGGCGATCGGCAGCTCGGCCAGGTCGAGCGTCGCGGTGACCAGCGCTTCGTCCCACAGCGGCCCGCGCACGAGGAAGTTGCCGCGCGGCCCGATCGCCAGCGAGCCGCCGGGAAAGCCTTTGCCGCCCTCGAAGCCCACCAGCTGCGCCAGCACGCCAAACACGCCGTGCTCGTCGGCGATGCGGTAGATCAGCTCGTCCCAATGCTCGACGTTCGCCGGCCGGGGGGTGGCGATGCCGCGCGCCGGCGACGCGCTGACCACATACACTACCTGGGCGCCGTCGAGCGCGGCCACGGTGCCGCTGATGCTGTGCCAGGCGTCTTCGCAGATCAGCAGCGCCGCGCGGCCGAAGCGCGTGTCGAAGGCCAGCACCTGGCGCCCGGCCTCGACAAAGCGCGCCTCGTCGAATACGCCGTAGGTTGGCAGGAACACTTTTCGGTGCACGTGGCGGATGCCGGGGCGAAGAACTAACGACGGATGACCAAAGGCTGCTTCCCCAATCGCCGATGCCTGGTCTTGCGTCTTTTGGCTTGCATCTGCAGAGCCGAGCGTCGCATACAGAGCGGAGTTATAGAACCGGTCGCGGTAGCGCTCGTAGAAGCCCACCGCAATGTCGAGCGGCCGGGCTGCGGGGCCGCTCGCCGCCAGGTAGCGCTGGTTTATGTCGGCGTATACCTGGCCGGCCGGGCGGGCAACCTCGCGCACGCCACCCTCGAGGAAGTAGCCACTGAGAAATGTTTCGGGCAGCACCAGCACATCGGGCTGCGGATCGAGCGCGGCCAGCTGCGCGAAGATCGCGCCAAGCCGGGCGATATTCGCGTCGTAATCGCCTTTTTTCGGGCGCAGTTGGGCGATGGCGATCTGTATCGGCATAGGTGTTCCTTGTGTCAGCGGTGAGTGCTCGCCGAGGCGCGCGGCCGGGCGATCAGGCACGCCAGCGCGCCGACCAGCGGCAGCAGAATGATCAGCGCGACCCAGATCGCCCGCGCCGACGGCGGCAGATCGCTGCGGCGTACCAGCCGCAGCGCCAGCGCGCCCAGCCCGAGCCAGGCCGCGATCAGCGCCAGGTTGGCGAGCTGGGTCAGTAGAAGCGGCCAGTGTATGCCGAGTGGCGTCATGGTGCTCCTTTCGCGCGCTCGGCAAAGTACGGGCGCACGCATTCGGGAATGTACTCCCAGTGGGCCAGCGGGTCGGCGCGCACCTGCGTGGCCGAGATCGGCACCACCCGCCGCTCCAGATCGACCAGCACGTGGCGCGCCCCTAGCTCGGCCGCCAGCCGGTCGCCGTAGGTTTCGGAAGTGAACACGACATCGACGTTCGGCGCATACCGGCCGATCAGCTCGCGCCAGATCGGCCAGAAGTCGGGGTGCTCGTGCGGGTACGAGGGAACTTCGTCGGTGACGTGCACCACCCGCGCGGCTGGGAAGCTGCCGCGCACCCAGCCGTAGCGCAGCGCGCCGTCGATCGGCTCGCGCCGCAGCGTGCACACCAGCACCGTGAGCTGATCGACCATGCGCAGGCCGGTTTCGATCAGGTGGCAGTGGCCTTTGGTCAGCGGCATGAACTTGCCCAGGATCATGCCGTGGCTCGCGCGCTGCATGCTAGCCCTCGGCGTCGTCGACGCGGGCCTCGCGCCAGCGAAACACGAACTGCTCGTCGCCGCGGTTGCGGCGAAAGCGGTACAGCGAGGTCGGCCGGCCGCGGCCTTCGCGGCGAATGCCGGTGTCTTCGAGCACTTTGGCGTCTTTGATCTTGCGGTAGAAGTTGCCTTTGTCGAGCTTCTCGCCGAGGATTTGCTCGTAGATGTGCTTCAGCTCGAGGATCGAAAATACCTCGGGCAGCAGCTGAAACGCCAGCGTGGTGTACTCGAGCTTCGAGCGCAGCCGGTCGAGCGCGGCTGCCAGGATGGTGTCGTGGTCGAAGGCGAGCGGGCCGGGCAGCTGGCTGATGGCGAACCAGCGCACGTCGGTGCTTTCGTCCGACACGCGCAGCGTTTGCTTGTCGGCGCTCACCAGCGCGATGTAGGCGATGCTGATCACGCGCGTGCGCGGGTCGCGGCCGGGCTCGCCGAAGGTATACAGCTGCTCGAGGTAGATGTCGCGCACGCCGGTTTCTTCTTCCAGCTCGCGGCGCGCGGCCTGCTCGAGCGATTCGTCCATGTTGATGAAACCGCCGGGCAGCGCCCAACGGCCTTCGTAGGGCCAGTGCTTGCGCTGCACCATCAGCACGTGCAGCTCGCGATCCTGCAAGGTGAAAATCACGACGTCGACCGTCACCGACGGGCGCTCGTAGCGTGAGGGATCGTAGCTCTCGGCATTCTCGCTCATTCACTCGCTCCTTTTAGTGTTAAATATACAATAAGTATACATGCAGGCCGGCGGCTTGTCAAGCCCAGCGCCTGCTGGGGAAGGGCTGGTGCAACGTCAGCCCTCACCCCCTCGCCCCCTCCCCTGACAGAAGAGGGGAGGGGTCGAAAGACTTTGCACGAGCCGTGGTTGTGGCGCGGGCGCACTTGCCGGCACGCGCCACTTCTACTATAATGGCGCGCGTCTTTCTCCTACCTCGCTCACCAAGATCACGCAGCCGAGTGCATTGTTTCGGGCGAAGCGCGATGCCGCGCGGCCAGGCCCGCTTGCGCAACCGCAGCCACCGATAGTGCGAATACGGCACAGGGCCGTGCCGCGCGGTATACACCCACCTTCGCAGCTGTGCCCCGGCTCGGCGTGTGACCATCTCGGCAGCGCGTCGTCATACTCTTCGGCAGCGGCCCGCGCCCGGCTCGGCCTCGTCTCGCCGACCTTCCCGCTGCTACGGTATTGCATAGTCCGAATACCGGTCGTATCTGGCAGCTGGCAGCCACTCGTATGCCCGCCATGGGCTGTGGTTGGTCGCCGCGGCCATCGTGTGAGACACAAGGAGCAGTGTATGAACTGGACATCGCTCGTCATCGGTCTGCTGATTGGCTGGATCGCCGAATGGGTGATCGACTGGGTGTACTGGCGGCGGCGCGCCAGCGGCTCGGCCGAGCTCGACGCGCTGCGCGAGCAGAACGGCCGGCTACGCGCCGATATCGAGGCCGCTGCCGGCGGGGTGGCGCAGCTCAAGGCCGACCTGGCGCGCCAGAGCGCGAACCTGGCAACTGCCCAGGCCGACAACGACAAGCTGCGCGCCGAGCTGGCGGCCGCGAATGGCTCGCTGGCCCAGCTCAGGGCCGAGCTCGATCGCGCCGGCCAGGCCGACCAGGGCGCCGCGCTGGCGCAGCTGCACGCTCGCGCGAATGTTGCGCGCGGCGCGGCGGCAGCCCTGAACGACCGGCTCGGCCGCCTCGAGGCCGATCTGGCGGCTGCGCAGGCCGAAAATGCTCAGCTGCACGCCCGGCTCGAGGCCAACGCCCCGGCCGGCGACGCGAGCCAGTTCAAAACCCAGCTGCTGCGCGCCGACGACGTGGCGGGCGCGCTGGAGCTGGAGCGCCTGCGCGCCGAAAACGCCCAGCTGCACGCCCAGCTCGAGGCCGGCGCCCCGGCCGCGCGGGCGGTTGGCGACGCGAGCCAGTTCAAAACGCAGCTGCTGCGCGCCGAAGACGTGGCGGGCGCGCTGGAGCTGGAGCACCTGCGTGCCGAAGACGAGCGTGTGCGAGTGCACGCCGAGCCGGCGCCGGTGAGCGCTGGCGCTGGCGAGCAGTACAAGACGCAGCTCATGAGCGTGGCCGATCTCAACCTCGGCGGGGCGCTCGCCGGCGACGAGGCCGCGCGGCTGCGCGCCGAGCTGGCTGGTGCGAACGACGAGATCGCCCGGCTGCGCGCCGCGCTGGCCGGCCGCACCGGCCAGCCGAGCCGCGACGCGCTGATCGACATCAATGGCATTGGCCCGGTGATCGAAAAGCGCCTGTTCGACGCCGGCATCCTGACATTCGAGCAGCTCGCCGCCGAGCCGCCCGAGCGGCTGCGCCAGATCGCCCGGCTCAAGGAGTGGCAGGACGCCGACCCGGCCGCCTGGGTTGCCGAGGCGCGCGAGCGTGCCGCGCGCAGGGATCGGAGCTAGCCGATGAATGCGCGCACGATTGGCTGGATCGGCTACGATTGGTTTAAGCTGGCTGTGACAATCATTCTGCTGCTGCTGCTGCTGTGGCTCGCGCTGAGCCGCGCGCCGGCCCCCGCTGCCACTGCTCCAGCCCCTGCTGCAGCGGCGACGGCGCCAGCCCCTGCGGCCGCAGCGGCGACGGCGCCGGCCCCCGCTGCAGCGGCGACGGCGCCGGCCCCCGCAGCGGCTGCGCCGGCCGCACCGGCGCTGACATCGCCGGCCGCCGCGAGCCAGCTGCAAGCCGGCACTACCACATTCAGCGGCACCGCAGCGCCCGGCAGCCAGGTGCAGATCAGCCTGGACGGCAAACCGCTGGGCACGGCCACGGCCGACGCGAGCGGCAAGTGGTCGATCGACGCGGCCATCGACAGCCCCGGCGACCACACGGTAGTGGCAGAGGCGCTCGGCGCCAATGGCGCGGTGGCGGCGGCCTCGGCCCCGCTGCGCCTGAGTGTCGCCGCGCCGCCGGCAGCCGCCGCCCCGACGATCGACCAGCCGGCTGGCGCTGTTGCGGCCGGCGCGCTGGCGCTCAGCGGAACCGGCAGCCCTGGCACACAAATCACGATCTTCGTCGACGGCCAGCCGGCCGGCACGGCCACGGTTGGTGCCGACGGCAGCTGGAGCCTGCCGGTGACGCTGCCCGAGGGCCAGCATGTGCTGACCGCGCGCGCGCTCGACACGGCCGGCAAGGAGCTGGCGGCCAGCCAGCCGCTGCAGCTCAGCGTGGCCGCCGCAGCGGCCAGCGGCGCGGCCCCGGCAATTGGCTTCCCCGCCGACGGCGCGACGCTCGGCGCTGGCTCGTTCACCATGAGCGGCACTGGCGCGCCCGGCAGCACGATCGAGATACTCGACAGCGACAAAGTGATCGGCACCGCGACGGTTGGCGCCGACGGAGCCTGGAGCTTCCCGGTGCAGCCGGCCGGCGCCACCGCTGCGTATAGCGCGCGCGCGGCCGGCACCACCGACGTGACCGCCAAACCAATTCGGGTGACATTCGGCGCCGGGCAGGCCGCCAACTGCACCGGCCTTGCGGCTAGCTGCGATGCCTGGGTGACGCGCAAGGGCGGGCTGTCGCTGCGCATGCGCGCCGGCCCCGGCACCGACCAGGCGGTGATCGCCAAGCTACCGGTGGGCACGCAAGTGACGCTGCTGGAAGGCCCGCAGAGCGCCGGTGGGCTCGGCTGGTGGCGCGTGCGTACACTGGGCGCGCGCGAGGGCTGGGTGGCCGGCGAGGAGCTGGTGCTTCAGCCCGACTAGGCGCGGCGCGGGCGACGGCATGCGGCGGGGCGAGCGGCAGGCTCGCCCCGCCGTTTTGCATACCGTCACGCTGGCGCATCGTTTATAATTCTTCTGGCGTGCGCAGTCGCCTGCCGGGCGAGGCAGGAGGGCGCAGCTCTCCAAGGCCAAAAAAAGCGAAGCCTTTGGGATCCGTCCTCGAGCCTCGCCGCGTACGCCCTGTGACACGCAACAAGCAATGCACTACTGAAAGGTACCACCGATGCTGTATCGACGTATTCTGCCGGGCCTGGCGCTGGCGCTGGCGCTGGCCGGCTGTGGCCAGGCGGCCGGCACGCCTGCGGCGGGCGGCGGCGCCAGCGCGACGCCTGAGGCCCAGGCCGCGCCCGCGAATGTCACGCCGGTGTTCGCGTTCTCCGAGGCTGTGGCCGGCAAAAACCGCATCGCCGTCGGCCTGGTGAGCAACAACACGCCGCTGAACGAGCCGGCCGCCAAGGTGCACCTGCGCTTCTTCAACCTCGACGAAACCAACCCGCAGGTGAAGTTCGAATCCGACGCGATCTACTACGGCCAGGGCCTGCCGGCCGCTTTCTACGTGGCCTACCCGAGCTTCGATACACCCGGCAACTGGGGGGTTGAGATCCAGGTGCAGCTGCCTGGCCAGGCTCAGCCGGTCGTCAGCAAGAACCGGCTCGAGGTAAAGCAAAGCTCCGAGGTGCCGAATGTCGGCCAGCCGGCGATTGTCGCCAAGACGCTCACGTCCAAGGATGTGCCCAGTGTGTCGCAGCTTTCGTCGGGGCCGCACCCCGACCCGGCGATGTACCAGATCAGCCTCGACCAGGCGCTCAAGTCGGGCAAGCCGACCGCGCTGCTGTTCGCTACGCCGGCGTTCTGCCGCACCGCCACCTGCGGCCCGAGCCTGCAGGTGATGCAGGGCCTGCAGAAAACCTACGGCGACAAGGTCAACTTTATCCATGTCGAGGTGTACAAGTACCCGTTCGACGCCTCGGTGGAGCAGCAGCAGCAGGCGGTGGCCAAGGCCTCGAAAGAGCGGCGCGCGCTGACCGACGCCGAGGCCGCCACTGGCCTATCCGACGCGATGGTCGCCTGGAAGCTGCAATCCGAGCCGTGGCTGTTTCTGATCGACGCCAAGGGCATGATTGCCGGGCGCTACGAGGGCGGGCTGACGAAAGAGGAGCTTGGGCCGGCGCTCGAGAAGCTCATCGCCGGGCAGCCAGTGTTCTAGGGCAATACCTTTCAAACACGCTGACCGGGAACGTTTGCCACAAAGACTCAAAGACTCGAAGGCAACAGAAAGCTACACCTGCGCTGCCGCAGGCAGAACAAGCCGATATCGCAGGCGACCGCGTAAGTCCTGTAATTGAAAAGAATTGGTTCTAGGGGTAGAAGGCGTAGCGCTCGCTGATCGGCACGCTCGCCAGCCGGTAGTAGCGCGTGCCGCCAGGCGCCTCGATGCTCAGGCGCAGGGTGTAGGCCGGCGCCGGGCAGCTGCGCTTGAGCGCGCGCTGCAGGCAGATGCGGTTCTCGATCGTCGTGTCGAGCGCGTAGCCGCCCAGCGCAACGCGCAGCGGCGTGGGGGCCAGCGCGTCGGCGCGCAGCGCCAGCCCGAGCGTCGCGCAGGCGAGCAGCGGCGCGAGCACTGCTACGCTGGCCAGGGCCGCCCGCGCGCGTGCCCGCCGTGCCCGCCGTTCGCTCACCGGTTCTCCTTAAAGGGGCTTAAAAGTCCAAATTATTTCGCTCGGTGGCGGCGCGGGCGGCATTGCCGTCCCGCAGATGCTTTTTCGCGCTCTGGCAGAGCCGCCACTATGCCAGAGCGCGAAAAACCGATATCTTTGGAGGGTCGCAGACCCTCCAAACCTCCCGTCGGATGAGTACGAATGCCCGAGCCTCTTACGCCAGCGCCTCCAGCTCGTTCACCAGCCGGTCGAACGCGTCCATCGCCGCCTGGATGGGCGCGGGCGTGGTCATGTCCACCCCGGCGTCGCGCAGCATATCGATCGACGAGCGCGACGAGCCGCTGCTCAGGAAGCGCAGGTAGCGGTCGACCGCCGGCTGGCCCTCGTCGATGATCTGCCGGCTCAGCGCCAGCGCGGCCGACAGGCCGGTGGCGTACTGGTAGACATAAAAGTTGTAGTAGAAATGCGGGATGCGCGCCCACTCAAACGCAATCTCGTCGTCGAGCGTCACCGGCGGCCCCTGGTAGCGCTTCACCAGCTCGTAGTAGCTCTTGCTCAGCGAGTCCGAGGTGAGCGGCTCGCCGGCCTCGGCGCGGGTATGGATGTCGAGCTCGAACTCGGCGAACATCGTCTGGCGGAAGATCGTGGCGCGGATATCATCGAGCTGCTGCACGATCAGGCTCTTGCGCAGCATGGCGTCGTCGCGGTTCTTCAGCAGGTAGTCGTTCAGCAGCGCCTCGTTCAGCGTCGAGGCCACCTCGGCCACGAAGATCGTGTAGCTGCCGTACACGAACGGCTGGGTGCGCCGCGTGAAGTACGAGTGCATCGAGTGGCCCAGCTCGTGCGCCAGCGTGAACATATCGCGCAGCCGATCCTGGTAGTTCAGCAGAATAAACGGCGGCGTCGAGTACGAGCCGCTGCTGTAGGCCCCGCTGCGCTTGCCGACGTTCTCGTACACGTCGATCCAGCGGTTGTTGAAGGCTTTGGCCAGCGCGTCGGCGTAGTCGGCGCCGAGCGGCCTGAACGCGGCCTGCACGGTGTCGCGCGCCTCGTCGTAGGGCACCGACACGTCGGCCTGCGGCACCAGCGGCGCGTAGGTGTCGTAGATCCGCAGCTCGTCGAGGCCCATCATGCGCTTGCGCAGCTCCATGTAGCGGTGCAGCTTGGGCAGGTTGGCGTTGATCGTCTTCACCAGGTTGCGGTATACGTCGAGCGGAATATCGCGCGGCTCGAGCGCCGCCGCCAGCGCCGACTCGTAGCCGCGCACGCGCGCGTTCACCACGTGGCTGCGCACCTCGGCCGCCAGCGTGGTGCCGAGCGTGTTCAGGATGCCCTGGTAGCCGCTGTAGTAGTTCTTGAATGCGTCGCGGCGGACGCGGCGATCCTGGCTTTCGAGTAGCCGGCCGTAGCGCGCGTGCGAGAGCTGGATCTTCTGGCCGGCCTCGCCGTCGATCTCGGGGAACTTCAGGTCGGCGTTGGTCAGGATCTCGAAGATCTCGCTAGGCGCGCGCGTGACATCGCCAAACTGCGCCAGAATGCTCTCGACCTCGGCCGAGCGTATGTGCGCGCGCTGGCGCGCCAGCTCCTCCAGCTCGTAGCCGTAGATCTGCAGCTTTGGCTCGCTCTTCAGCCAGCTCGCGATGGTCTCCTGCGCGATGCCGAGGATCTCGGGCTCGATAAACGCCAGTGCCGCGCCGATCCGCGCCAGCAGCGAGCCGGCGCGCTCGTCGAGCGCCTGGCCGGCCGGGTCGGTGCTGTCGGAGTTCTTGCGGTTGCTGGCGTAGGTGTACAGCTGGTACAGGATGCGGGCGATCTCGTCGCGCAGGTGCAGCGCGCGCAGCAGCTGGCCTGCCCCTTCGCCAAGCTTGCCCTGAAGCGCCGTCAGGTCGGGCAGCAAGCCTTCGATCTTGGCTACGTCGGCGTCCCAGGCGTCGATGTCGGCATACACCACCGACAGATCCCAGGTATACGCCGCCGGCAGCTCGTCGCGGCGGGGAACTTTTTGCGCCTCGGTCATGGAAAGCCTCCCTCGTGTCCTACGCATACTGCGGCGCGCGGCCGCCGGCGCGGGTGCCTTTGCCGCCTAACGCCGGGCGGCCGCGCGATGTGCGCCAGATTGTACCATTTTTTCGCCGGGCCGCGCCACTGGCCCAGCCGCCGAACACACGGCTCGTGCAGCGCCCTGCGGCGCTCATCCGCGCGGCGCGCTCGCTTCGATGAGTATAATAGGACTTGCGCGGCGGGGCTTGGGCGCTGCTGTCCTGCACACCGCCCGGTAACAAAAGAAGCGAGGAAAGCAATGGCACTGCTCGGGCTGCCCGACGAGATTCTGGCCGTCTTTCGCGCGTTCCGCACCTGCGAGTTTGCGACGCTGGCGAAAGACGGTACGCCGATCGCCTGGCCAACGCTGCCGTTCTTCGACGCCGACCAGGGCCAGTTTGTCGTCACCACGTCGATCGCGCTCGCGCAGAAGGCGCTCAACATCCGCCGCGATGGCCGCGTGTCGCTGCTGTTCTCCGAGCCGCGCGCCAGCGGCCTGGCCAACCCTGCGGCAGTGCTGGTGCAGGGCGACGCCGTCGCGCCCGACGAGGTTGTTACTACCATTAAAGGGTACGAAGAGGGCCTGGCGATGGTGTTCCAGCGCCAGCCCGCCAGCGCGCTCTACAGCAGCAACCCGCTGATGCGCGCCATGAGCGACTGGTACTACATGCGCCTGATCATGACGGTCACGCCGCGACGGATCTTCTGGTGGCCCGGCGGCGATTTCAGCCACGCGCCTCTGCGCATCGACCTGGCGCCTGCTGCGGGCGCGCCTCCGGCCCGCCGCTCCGCTTCCGCCGCGCCCGCCGCCGCCAGCGCCGACGACTGGCCGGTGCTTCTGCGGCAGCTGGCGCGCTTCCCCAGCGCGGTGATCAGCGGGCGCGATGCGCAGGGCTACCCGTTCAGCGCGCGCTGCCGGCCCACGCCCGACGCCGCCAGCCACACACTGCGCGTGATGCTGCCGCCCGAGGCGCCGATCGAGCCGGGGCCGGCTGGGCTGCTCTGCCACTCGCACGACGACCTGCTGTGGAAGCAGGAAAGCTTTGGGCTGCGCGGGGCGCTGCAGCGCGCCGACGACGGCTGGCGCCTCGAACCGCTCGCGATCATCCCCGGCATCAGCCCGGATGTGCTCAGCCTCGGCCGGTTTTTTATCGACAGCCGGCGCAAGGCCAAGGCCTACCTCGCCAAGCGCAACCTGCCGCGCCCAACCATCCCCTGGGACGATATCATCGCGGTGAAGAAGCAGGCGCTGAGTCAATAGCCCGGTAGTACGCGGCGTGTGCGGCGGCGGTTGTCAACAGCGCGGCTCTGCGCTACAATCAGCAAATGCCGAAGCTGACAGATGTCACTCTCCCAACGCAACTGAAGGAGCGCCTGGCGCAGGGCCACCCGTGGGTCTACCGCACGCACGTGCCGCCGCAACTGCGGCTGCCGGCCGGGGCCTGGGTGCGCCTGCGCTGCGGCGGCTGGTCGGCTTATGGCCTGTGGGACGCCGAGCGCCCGATCGCCGTGCGGGTGTTTTCGGCGCACGGCCTGCCCAATGCCGCTTGGGTGCGCGAGCGCGTGCGCGCGGCGTGGGAGCTGCGCGCGCCGCTGCGCGCGGCGGGCTGCACGGCGTATCGCTGGCTGTTCGGCGAGGGCGATGGCCTGCCCGGCCTCACCGCCGACGTGTATGGCGAGTACGTGGTGGTGCAGGCCTATATGGGCGGCGCTGGCGAGCTGCTGGGCTGGCTGGCCGAGGCGCTGCGCGAGGTCAACCCGGCTTTGCGCGGCGTCGTGCTCAGGCAGCAGCGCGCCGACGACCAGGATGAAGACCAAGTGACCGGAAGCCAGGGCGGCGAGCCGGATCAAGCTCGCTCGGCCCCTTCGCCTGCCGGCGCTCTGCTTTCCTTATCCGGCAGCCTACCGCCGCAGCAGCTGGTGGTGCGCGAGCATGGCGTGCAGCTCTACGCCGACCTGCGCGGCGGCCAGAAGACCGGGCTGTTTCTTGATCACCGCGAGAACCGCCGCTATGTCGAGGCGGTATCCGCCGGCCGCAGCGTGCTGAACTGCTTCGCCTATACCGGCGCGTTCTCGCTGTACGCGCTGCGCGGCGGCGCCAGCGCGGTGGTGAGCGCCGATATCGGCAAAGGGCTGGCGGCGGCCACGGCGGCCAACCTGGCGCTGAATGGCTTCGACGCCGCGCGGCACAGCTTTGTCACCGACGACTGCTTTGCCATGCTCGAGCGCTTCGCCGCCGCGGGCCGGCGCTTCGACCTGGTGGTGCTCGACCCGCCCAGCTTTGCCAAGAGCAAGGCCAGCCGCTACGCCGCCGTGCGCGCTTACGCCCGGCTCAACACACTGGCGCTGCGCTGCGTCGCCCCTGGCGGGCTGCTGGCCAGCGCCAGCTGCACCAGCCAGGTCGGCCCCGAAGAGTTCAAAGGCATGCTGACAGCCGCCGCCGCAGGCGCCGAGCGCACACTGCAGATCGTGCACGAGGCCGGCCAGCCGCTGGATCACCCGGTGCCGGCGGGCTTCCCCGAGGGCCGCTACCTGAAATTCGTAGTAGGCCGGGCGCTGGAGCGCGCCTGAGGCGGCCGGCCAGGCGCCGCCGACAACGATTTACAAACATTTATCTACTTTATGACACAAAACTATAGACTCTCTTGCTAGCAGTGCTACAATACACAGGCCAGAGAAAACAATAGCATCCGGCGAGCGGATGAACCACGCCACGGAGCGGGTATAAACGGGGAGATCAAGATGACGACGATTCTGGTGGTTGAGGACGAGGCGATGATCCGCGACATGATTGAGCGCATGCTTAAGATCTCAGGCTATCAGGTGCTTACCGCCGGCGATGGCGCGCGGGCGGTGGATCTGGCCCAGGAATCGTTGCCCGATCTGATTCTCATGGATATGGGGTTGCCGGTGCTGAATGGCTGGCAGGCTACACACCGGATCAAGAGCCGCGACGAAACACGCCCGATCCCGGTGATTGCGCTCACTGCCTATGCGCTTACCGAAGATCGCGAGCGCTGCTTCGCTGTCGGCTGCGATGAGTACGAAACCAAGCCGATCGAGTTCCCTCGCCTGCTTACGAAGATCCGCGCGCTGCTGCAAAGCCAACGCACGCGCGTTACCGTCAACCACTAGGGCGCTCGCCCTCGGTGGCTGGCTTGCGCCACGCCCAAACTATTACTCTGTGTATCAATACACACTATAAACAGCGCGCCAGCGCTGTTTCTTGTCATCAGGCGGAGCATCAAGTATAATCGCCGCCACAGAAATCCCCTCGCACCAACGCGGCAATGGCGCCTGCTGCTGGCATAGCATGGAAAGCAGAGGCGGCGGCATGGGCCACCTGTTCGACAGCTACACCACCGATGGCTTTTTCGACGAGATGTTCGCGGCGCAGGGCCTGCCACACCAGCACTATCAGCGGCTGTATAACCGGCTGAACGAGCTTTCGCGCGCCGATTTCGACGACCGCATCCGGCTGGCCGACATCGCCTTTCTGTACCAGGGCATTACGTTTACGGTGTATAGCGCCCAGGAAGGCATCGAGCGCATCTTCCCGTTCGACCTGGTGCCGCGGATCATTCCCCAGTCCGAGTGGCAGCAGCTCGAGCGCGGCCTGCGCCAGCGCGTGACGGCGCTGAACATGTTTCTGCACGATGTCTACCACGACCAGCGCATCCTGCACGATGGCCTGATCCCCGCCGACCTGGTGCTTGGCGCGCAGGGCTTCTGCGCGCTGATGGCCGGCGTCGAGCCGCCCGGCGGTGTGTACATCCACATCACCGGCACCGACCTGGTGCGCGACGAGCGCGGGCGCTACGTGGTGCTCGAAGACAACGGCCGCAGCCCCTCGGGCGTGTCGTATGTGCTCGAGAACCGCGCGGCGATGAAGCGCGCCTTCCCGCGTCTGTTCGAGCACTCGGGCGTGCTGCCGGTCGAGCACTACCCGCAGGCGCTGCTCGAAACGCTGCGCAGCGTCGCCCCGCGCACCGCCGACCAGCCCACGGTGGTGCTGCTGACGCCCGGCGTGTACAACTCGGCCTACTTCGAGCACTCGTTTCTGGCGCGCCAGATGGGCATTGAGCTGGTGGAGGGGCGCGACCTGGTGGCCTACGAGAACCGCATCTACATGCGTACCATCCGCGGCCTGCAGCCCGTCGACGTGATCTACCGGCGCATCGACGACTCGTTTCTCGACCCGCTGGCCTTCCGCAACGACTCGATGCTCGGCTGCGCCGGGGTGTTCAACGCCTACCGCGCCGGGAATGTGACGCTGGCCAATGCGATCGGCACCGGCGTGGCCGACGACAAGGCGATCTACCCGTTCGTGCCGGCGATGATCCGCTACTACCTGAGCGAAGAGCCGATCCTCGAGAACGTGCCGACCTACCGCGCCGACGATCCTTCCGAGCGGCTGTACATCCTCGAGAACCTCGACAAGCTGGTGGTGAAGTCGGTGAATGAGTCGGGCGGCTACGGCATGCTCGTGGGGCCGCACGCCAGCGCCGCCGAGCGCGCCAATTTCGCGGCCAAGATCCGCGAGAAGCCGCGCAACTTCATCGCCCAGCCCACGCTGGCGCTCAGCCGCCACCCGACATTCGTCGACGGGCATTTCGAGGGCCGCCACGTCGACTTCCGGCCCTACATTCTCAACGGCGGCGGGATCACAATTGTGCCGGGCGGCCTGACGCGCGTGGCGTTGCGGCGCGGCTCGCTGGTGGTGAATTCGTCGCAGGGCGGGGGCAGCAAAGATACGTGGGTGCTGGACGAGTAGGGGATAAGTCTAGGTAATCAAGCGAATTTGGTATAACCTTTGACCTGCAACCTTTAAGCTGTGACTAAATATGCTAAGCCGAGTCGCCGAATCGCTATTCTGGATGTCGCGCTACCTCGAGCGGGCCGAGGACGTGGCGCGCATTATCGCGGTGAATTTTCAAGCCTCGCTCGACGCGCCGAGCGCCAGCCAGGAGCTTGCCTGGGAGCCGCTGATCGCGATCACCGGCGACCGCGGGCTGTTCAACGCGGCTTTTCAGGCCTACGACGCCGAGAGCGTCACCGCCTTCCTGACGATGCACCCCGAGAACCCCAATGCGATTCGATCGTGCATTGGGCGTGCGCGCGAGAATGCCCGCGCGGTGCGCGAGCAGATCAGCCGCGAGATGTGGGAGCAGCTCAACCGCCTGTACCATACCATCGCCACCACCGATGTCGAGGTGATCACGCGCGATCCTTACTCGTTTTTCAGCGAGATCCGCAACGGCTCGCACCTGTTTCAGGGCGTCACCGACGCCACCATGGCCCATAGCGAGGGCTGGGAGTTCATCCAGGCCGGCAAGTTCCTCGAGCGTGCCGACAAGACCGCGCGCATCCTCGACGTGAAGTACAGCGCGCTGGCCGGCCACTCCGGCGGCGAAGGCGCGCCGCTGGCGAGCCTGCAGTGGATCGCGCTGCTGAAATCGTGCAGCGCCTTCGAGCCCTACCGCCGCTCGCACTCGCAGCTGCAAGCCTGGCGCGTGGTCGATTTTCTGCTGCTCGATCGCACGTTTCCGCGCAGCGTGGGCTTCTGCCTCGACCAGACGCGCAGCGCGCTGGTGCGGATCTCGGACAGCCCGCTCGACCGCCCGGCCAATACCGCCGAGCGGCTGCTGGGCCGGCTGTGCGCCGACCTGACCTACCTTGATATTCGCGAGGCACTGGCCGATCTGCACGTGTACCTCGACGATATGCAGCACAAGCTCAACGGCGTCGGCGACGCGATTGCCCAGAGCTATTTCGTGGTCAATGTGCTGCCGCCGGGCACGACGCCGCTTAGCCGCTACGTTCAGGCCCAGCAGCAGCAGCAGTGATTCCGGCGCGGCCTGGATCTTGCATATATCATTCGCTGTATGCTTGATCACGTATCGATTGTATTAGACTTTATTGGAAATAATAATGGTGGGGTTTGAGGCCACAGGCCCTCAAAATCCTGTCTGGGGCGTGGATGGTAGCAAAGCACCATCCACGCCCCACCAGGGAGGTTTGGAGAGGCAAAGCCCCTCCGGCTCCCCTATTTCCGATTAATTCTATAGCACTACGTGGCTTCGACATGTAGTGCTATACAATAAGAAATTTGGCGGCGAAGCCGCCGCCAAACCCCCCACCAAAGTGTAAGTAATCAAGCGAATTTGGTATCACCAGCGTTACGCGACAAAGATCGAGCGTGAATGAGTACCAGCCAGCCGATCGTGCTAATCACCGGCATACCCGGTGCAGGGAAATCGACTGTTGCGCGGGCGCTGCTGCGGCGCTTTGAGCGCGGGCTGCACATTCCGGTCGACGACCTGCGCGAGCTGGTCGTGTCGGGCATCGCCCACCCGGTGCCCGAGTGGACCGACGAGACCGCGCGGCAGTTCCGGCTCGCGCGCGAGTCGGCTGTGGCGATGGCCAGGCTGTACGCGGGCGCCGGATTTGCGGTGGCGATCGACGATGTGATCGGTGCGGCCGAGGCCGAGGCGCACTTCGGCGCCCTGGCGGCCGAGCGACCGCTGCACAAGTTCGTGCTGCGGCCGAGCCTGGAAGCGACGCTGGCGCGCAATGCCGAGCGCGCCGGCAAGGCGTTCGACACAGCCGTGCTCGCGCCGACGATCGAGCGGCTCTACCGCTCGATGCAGGCCGAGCCGTACGCGGCCCACGGCTGGCACGAGCTTGACACAAGCGGCCAGACCGCCGAGCAGACGGCCGAGGCGCTGCACGCGCTGCTGGCCGAGCCTGCGCCGGCGATCGACCGGCGCGGCGTGCTCGACGAAGAAGTATTCAGCTACCACGCGACCCGCGACAAAGTGTTGATCTCGTGGTATGGTAAACAGGTGACGGTTCTGCGCGGCGAGCAGGCCCGCAAATTTCTGGCGAAGATCGAGGGGCTCGAAGGCAAGGCGGCGCAGCTGGTGATGGCGAAGGCCACCGGCAATTTCAAACACGGCAACGAGCGCTAACAGGGGCAGGCAGGCGGAATGAAGCTATACGTCGAGCACGAAACGATCTTCTCGTATACCGACAACGTGCGCGAGGCGGTGGGCGAGGCGCGCCTGCAGCCGCGCGACGAGGGTGGGCAGCACGTCCTCAGCTTCCGGCTGGCGCTCGACCCGCCTACCGCCTTCGATCGCGTGACCGATCGTTTTGGCAATACGCTGCACTGCTACAGCGTGCTGCCGCCGCATCGCCGGCTGGTGATCACCTCGCACAGCCTGGTGAGCACCAGCAGCGAGGCGCTGATCGCCACGCCGCGCCTGGGCCTGCTCGAGCGCCACGAGCTGGTGGCGCCAAGCCAGTATGTGCCGCTTACCGACGCGCTGGCCGAGTACGCCCGCCAGTATGCCGCTGGCGCCGACGCCGAGGCGGTGGCCTACGCGCTGATGCACGTGATAGCCGCCAACTTCAGCTACGAGCCGGGCAGCACCGATATCTCGACCACCGCCGAGGCCGTGCTGGCCGGGCGGCGCGGCGTATGCCAGGATTTCGCGCACCTGCTGATCGCGCTGTGCCGCAGCCGCGGCCTGCCGGCGCGCTATGTCAGCGGCTACTTTCACGATCCGGCCCAGCCGCCTGGCGCCATCCTGGCCAGCCACGCCTGGGCCGAGGTGTGGCTTGAGGGCCGCGGCTGGCTCGGGCTCGACCCGACGCACAACTGCGCGGTTGGCGAGAGCTATGTGCGCGTGGCCGTCGGCCGCGATTACGCCGACGCCGCGCCGATGCACGGGATCTACCAGGGCGCGGCGCGCGAGACGCTGACCGTGCGCGTGCGCATGCGCGCCGCCGACGAGCAGCCGCGCGCCGCCGCCGCGCACTAGCCGCCGCCCTCGGCTACGAGGCCACCGCCGCGCGCCGCGAGGCGTAGCCGATCAGCACGATCACAATCAGCGCAAGCAGGCTGAGCGCCGCGAGCTTCACCACCGGCGCGACGTTCAGAATGCCCAGCAGGCCGAAGCTCGCGCCGAGCGCATAGTAGAACAGCACCACCTGGCGTGGGCTGAAGCCCATGTCGCGCAAGCGCAGGTGCAGGTGATCGCGCCCGCCACGCGCCGGCGAGCGGCCGGCCAGGGTGCGCGAGATGATCAGCCAGACTACGTCGAGGATCGGCACCCCCAGCACCAGCAGCACCGTCGCCAGCTTGGCCCCGCCGATGATCGCGCTGACCCCCAGCACATAGCCCAGCACCTCGGCGCCGCTGTCGCCCATGAAGATGCGCGCCGGCGGGAAGTTGAACAGCAGAAACCCGGCGCATGCCCCGGCCAGCGCCAGCGGCAGCAGCGCGATCGTGATCTGCGGCGGGCTCTGGCGCAGCGCGTTGAGCGCAAGCGCCAGCGCGGCGATCAGCGATACGCCGCCCGCGAGCCCGTCGATCCCGTCGGACCAGTTGATCGTGTTGGCCATCCAGCCGAGCCACAGGATCGTCGCGCCGATCGCCAGCCACGGGCTGAGATCCCACAGGCTGATCTGGTTCACAAACGGGAACTTGAAGGCCGTCAGCACGATGCCGCGCGCCTCGGTGAGCTGCCCGCCTACGTCGGGGTAGCGCGTGTGATCCCACAGGTACGGGCCGACCGCAATCAGCGCGGCGGCAAGCTGCGCCACGAACTTCGGCAGCGGCGGCAGCTCGACGACGTCGTCGCGCCACATCACCAGGAAGATCAGCGTGCTGCCGAGCAGCAGCAGCAGCAGCCGCAGCCGCTCGAACCCGCCGCGCGGCAGCCACGGCTCGAGCGCGAACGTCAGCAGCAGCGCCGCCACAAACCCGCCGTAGATCGCCACACCGCCAATATTCGAGGTGGCGCGCGCGTGCAGCCGGCGCCCGCCGGGCTGCTGCACCCAGCCGCGCCGCTCGCTCAGGCGCATGACCCAGGGGATCAGCAGCGCGGTGACGGCGAAGGCGAGCGCGAAGGTGGTTCCAAGTGCGGCGATCGTCGGCAGGCTCATGTGTCCTCACAAGACCAGGTTCAATTTCCTGCGCTTCGGCCTAGGGCTGTGCCGGCGCGATATACCGCGCCCGTACGCAGCTACCCCGTGCCAAACTGGCGGTCGCCAGCGTCGCCGAGGCCGGGCACGATATAGCCCTTGTGGTTCAGGTGATCGTCGAGCGCGGCAAGGTAGATCGGCACGTCGGGGTGCGCGCTCGAGAGCGCGGCCACGCCCTCGGGCGCGGCGATCAGGCCGAGAAACTTGATCTGCTGCGCGCCCCAGCGCTTCAGAATATCGACGGCGGCGATCGCCGAGCCGCCGGTCGCCAGCATCGGGTCGAGCACCAGGCACAGGTCGACTTCGACCTCGGGCGGCAGCTTGTTGTAGTAGGTCACCGGCTCAAGCGTGGCGTGATCGCGGTACAGGCCCAGGTGCCACACATGCGCGGTCGGGATCAGGTCGATGATCGGGTCGACCATGCCGAGCCCGGCGCGCAGGATCGGCACCAGGCCGATCTGCACGCCGATCTGCTTGCCGACAAGCGGCGCCAGCGGCGTTTCGATCGGGCGATCTTGCAGCGGCAGGTCGAGCGTGGCTTCGTAGAGCAGAAACTGGGTCAGCTCGCGCACCAGCTCGCGGAACTTCTTTGGCTCGGTGATGGTGCGGCGCAGCAGGGTGAGCTTGTGCTGCACCAGCGGATGCGGTGATACGTGAACCTCTGACATGGCGCCCCTTCCTTCGGTGAAACTGGTGCGTTCCTGACACGACTTTCTTGCTGCGAGCGCGAGGGTGGCAAGCGTCGCTCGCTGCTCTCCTTTCGGCCGCTGCCGGCCAAACGAGTGTTTTCGGAGAGCCTATTTGGAATGAGCGGTGCGCCGCGGTATGGCCGCGCGCCTCCCTTTCAAGCAGCTTCTGGGGGCGGCGAAGCCACCCCCGACCCCCGCGTATTATAGCCGAAGGCGTGTCACTCCGCGCCGAACTCGTGCCACAATCGCGCCAGCTCGCGGCGTGGGTCGCGCCAGTAGCGCTCGTGGTCGAGCTCGATCGGCGCGGGCGCCTCGAGCGCCGGCCGGCGCTGTGCGGCGAAGCGGCGCAGCGCCCCGGCCGCGAGCTTCTCTTTGCCGGCGGCATCGACCAGGCCGAGCGTGCGCTCGCGGATGGCGCGGTCGAGCGGCGGCTGGCGCCACAGCGCGGGCGGGTAGTCGGCGTAGGCCGCCAGCCAGGCCCCTGGCGCCCCGGCGCGCTGCAGCCCGTCGAGCGCCTGCTCGATCAGCATGGCCTGCTGCTCGCCGTCGCCGCGATAGGCGCGCAATGGCTGGCCGTAGGCGCTGTCGCTGATCCAGCCGGGCTGGCCGCCCTGCCCGGCCGCGTTCCAGCCAGGCTGGCCCGCCGCCACCGTCGGCAGGCCGAGCTGCGTCACAAGCGCCGGGCGCCGGCCCAGCGCGGCCGCCAGCGCGTGCAGGAACAGCACGAAGCGGGCGTGGTTGCCGCGCGCGCCGCCAGGTGGCTGCGGCGGGTCGGCGGCTACGCCAAGCCAGTCGCAGGTATGTGCGATGTGCTCGGGGCGCGGCGCGGCGCGCATGCCCAGCGCGTGCGCCGACACCACGCCCAGCACGCGCGCGCCGGGGCGCTGCTCGCGCACCGCCTCGGCCATGGCCGCGAGCCACTCGTGCGCGGCGGCTGCGGAGGCGGGCTTGCGCACGCGCTCGATGCCCTCGCCAAGCTGCCAGGCCGCCAGCGCCGGGTGCGCCCCGAAGTAGCCCACCACCTCGCGGATCAGGTAGCGCTGCGCCGCCAGCACGGCCGCGTCGGTAAACAGGTCGTTGGCCTGGTTGTGGCGGTAGCGCCCCTCGGCCAGCAGCAGCGGCCCGCGCGCCGGCGGCGCCACCAGCACCGGCCCCTCCAGCCGGGCCATGCGCCGCAGCTGGTCGAGCGGATCGGCGCCGTTGGCCCAGGCCGGCAGCTGCAGCGCGCCGCCCAGCGCCAGCGGAAACAGCGCGGCCACCACGCGCAGCCCGGCGGCGTGCGCCGCCTCGAGCGCCTGCTCAAGCGCGTTCAGCGCGCCGCTGTTCAGGCGCTGTGGGCCGGGCTGAAAATCTTCCCATAGTAGGCAGAAGCGCACAGTGTCGCAGCCCAGCGACGCCACGTGCGCCAGCTCCTCGCGCGCCGCGCCGCGGTCGAACGCGCGCCACCAGCCGAAGCCGGCATTGCGCGGCCAGTATGTCAGCCCAACGCTGAACCGTGGGGTGTCCTTCGTCATCGCTCTCTCTGCTGCGAATGCGCCAGATCCGGTGGCGCCAACCGCGCCACGCTGGCTTGCGACATTATACTCACCTGTACGGATGATCAGCAACCGGCGCGCGGCGGCGGCCGAATGCGCAGTATAATAGCGCTGCTGCGTTTTTACATCTTCCATGCCACGTGCGCGCGTAGTATCAGAGGCGCCTGAACGGCGCCGCTGGCTCGCCGACCCTCCCGTGCGGAGGGCCAGCACGTCGGTTGTGTGATTGGCACGAGTTACGCGGTGTGCTCCTGCGTGAGAGGCTTGGCGGGCGCAAGTCCTCCAAAATCACTCTTTTGGTTGGTCGCGGCCACCCAAAAAAGGAAGTTTTCGGGGCGGCAAAGCCTCCCTCGACCCCCACCACGTAGCTCGTATGATTGAGGGCAAGAAACCAATGGAGCATCACAATGCCGAGAGCCCGGTGACCGAGCTGCTCGTGGCTGCTGGGGCACCGCCGCAGGCGGCAACCACAGAATTGGAGCAGCTTATGCCGATCGACGAGGCGCGCTTCCGCCAGGCCATGGGCTATTTCGCCAGCGGCGTCACGGTGGTGACAACCGAGCACAACGGTGAGCCGTATGGCATGACCGTCAGCTCGTTCTCGTCGCTGTCGCTGGTTCCGCCGCTGGTGCTGATCTGCATCGATAAGTCGGCGCCGACGCACCAGGCGCTGCTGGGCGCCGGCAAGTTTGTGGTAAACGTGCTCGAAAAGCGCCAGGAGCACCTGTCGCGCCGATTCGCCACCACCAGCCGCGAGAAGTTCAAAGGCGTGGCCTGGCACTCGGGCACGCTGGCCCTGCCGGTGCTCGACCACGTGCTGGCGGTGATCGAGTGCCGCGTGCACGCCACGATCGAGGCCGGCGACCATACGATCTTTGTCGGCGAGGTGTACGATACCGATGTGCACGAGGGTGCGCCGCTGCTCTACTTCCGGCGCGGCTACCACGAGCTGAAATAGGTGCCCGGCATGCTCTACAAACGCATCATGGTGCCGCTCGACGGCTCCGAACTGGCCCAGGCCGCGCTGACCCACGCGCTCGATATGTGCCGCGCGTTTGGCGCGACGCTGGTGCTGCTGCACGTGCGCGAGCGCGGCGGCAGCGCCGAGGCGTCGGATCGCTTCCTTGATTTCACGCGCCGCCAGCTCGCCGGTTCGGGCGTGCCGATCGAGCTGGCGCTGCGCGAGGGCGTCGTGGCCGACGCGATCGTGCAGGCGGTGGCCGACGAGCGCATCGACGTGATCGCCATGGCCACCCACGGCCGCAGCGGCCTGCGGCGCGTGGTGTACGGCAGCGTGGCCGAGCAGGTGCTGCGCCGCTCGAGCCAGCCGGTGCTGCTGGTGCGCGTGGCCGGCGAGGCCGCCCAGCCGGCCGACGAGCACCTGCCCAGCGCGAGCTGACCGCCTTGAAGATCCTCGCCGCGCTGACGTTCTACCACCCGCACTGGACTGGCCTCACCGCCTACGCCCGGCGCATCGCCGAGGGGCTGGCCGCGCGCGGCCACCAGGTGACGGTGCTGACCTCGCAGTATGCCCCCGAGCTGGCGCGCGAAGAGTGGGTTGGCGGCGTGCGAGTGCTGCGGCTGCCGTTTGTCGCGCGCCTGAGCCGCACCGTGATCATGCCGGGCTTCGCCGCCGCCGCCGCGCGCCTAATCGCCGAGCACGACCTCGTGCATATCCACGCGCCCATGCCCGAGCTGCTGCTGCTGGTGGCGCTGGCGCGCGCCCTGGGCAAGCCCGCGCTCGTGACGCACCAGGGCGATGTGGTGATGCCGGCTGGCGGCTTCAACCAGGCGATCGAGCGCGTGATGCACGCCTCGTCGGCGCTGGGCATGCGTCTGGCCTCGGGTGTGGCGACGCACAGCGCCGACTATGCCCGCCACTCCGCGCTGCTCGCGCCGCTTGCCGGCCGCGTCGTGGCGATCACGCCGCCCGTGACGCTGCCCGCGCCTGATCTGGCCGCCAGCGCCGCCTGGAAGCGCGCGCTTGGCCTCGAGGGCCGGCGCCTGGTTGGCTTTGCCGGGCGCTTCGTCGAAGAAAAGGGCTTTGATCTCCTGCTGCGCGCGGTGCCGCTGGTGCGCGAGCAGATCGCCGAGGCGCATTTCGTGTACGCCGGCGAGACCGACGTGGTGTACGAGCGCTTCTTCGCCCGCTGGCGCCACCTGTTCGAGCAGCACCGCGGCGCGATCACCAGCCTGGGCCTGCTGCGCGACCCGCAGCGCATGGCCGATTTCTACGCGATGTGCGACGTGTTCGCGCTGCCGTCGCGCAGCGATTGCTTCCCCAGCGTGCTGCCCGAGGCGCTGCTTGCCGGCACGCCGCTGGTGGTGGCCGACATCCCCGGCGCGCGCGAGCTGGTGCTGCGCAGCGGCATGGGCCGGCTGGTGGCCGCGCGCGACCACCGCGCCCTGGCGGCGGGCATTGTGGCTCAGCTGAACGATCCGGCCCGGCCCGACCCAGCCCGCGCGCGCGCGCTGCTCGACCCAAGCCGCGCGCTCGATGCCTACGAGGCGCTGATGCTGCGGCTGGCGCAGCCTCCGGGCTTGGGTGCCCTGCCGGCGCCCGCGCAGCCATCCGATCTGCCCGCCCGCCAGCCGGGCGCCTCGCAACCGGCCAACGACCGCGCGACGCTCGAGCGGCTGCTGCGCAACGAAGCCGACATGGCTTTCCGCCGCCGCGCGCTCGCGCTGATCGAGCATCTTGGCCTGCGCGATGGCGAGCGCGTGCTCGACTGCGGCTGCGGTATGGGCGTGTACCTGATGCTCATGAGCCGCCTGCGCCAGCTCGAGCTGGTGGGCGCCGACGGCGACGCTGGCCGGCTTGCCTGGGCCGAGCGCGAGGGCGTGGCCGCGCGGCTGGCTCGCGCCGACCTGCACCGGCTGCCGTTTGCCAGCGGCAGCTTCGACAAAGTGCTGATGAGCGAGGTGCTTGAGCACCTGGCCGACGACCGGCTGGCCATGCGCGAGGTGCTGCGCGTGCTCAGGCCCGGCGGAACCCTCGCGCTCAGCGTGCCGCACGCGCGCTACCCGCTGGCCTGGGATCCGATCAACAAAGCGCTCGAGGCGCTGGGGCTGCGGCCAATTCGCTCCGCCGGCCCGATCACCGGGCTGTGGAGCAACCACTGGCGCCTGTATACCCCCGCCCAGCTGCGCGATGTTGTCGGCGGCGCCGGCTTCGTGATCGAAGCGCTTGAGGAGCAGACCCACTACGCCTTTCCGTTCATCCACCTGCTGGTGTACAGCATCGGCAAGCCGCTGATCGAGCACAATCTGCTGCCGCGGCGCCTGCGCGACTCGGCCGACCGCTTTCGCGGCGAGCACAACCCCGGCGGCCTGCTCAACCCCGTCAACCTGGGCGTGCGCCTGCTGCGCTGGTTCGACCGCCGCAACGACTATTTACGCGGCGACGAGCGGACGTTCGTGAACCTGGTGATGAAGGCGCGCCGGCCTGATACGACATCCGGCTGATCTTCGTGCCGAAGGCTGAGCCTGCCAGCTGCGTAATACCAAATTCGCTTGATTACTGGCACTTTGGTGGGGGTTTGGGGGCTTCGCCGCCCCCATTCGCCTTATTGTGTTGCACTACGTGGCGAAGCCACGTAGTGCAACACAACATGAGTTCTATACGTGTAGGACTTACGCAGTTGCGTTTTTCGGCTCTCGAAGCAGTGCATTTCGCCTGCGGCAGCGTGGTACGTGCCGATCATTGTGTGTCCATTTTCCGTGCGGAGCGCGGAAAAACCGCACACCTCAAGATGTAAAGTACCGCTCTGCCGAAGGCTGAGGGCGCCAACTGCGTTTGTCCTAACGTGGCCAAGCAAACAGCATATAAGTCATAAGCACGCGATCGGACGGAGCTAATTATGAGGGGAGCAGCAGCACCTTGCCTTTGGTGTTGCGCCCTTCGAGGTAGCGGTGCGCGTCGGCGGCGTCGGCCAGCGCGAAGGTCGTGTCGATCGCCACCTTCAGCGTGCCGTCGCGCATCCAGCCGAACAGGTCGTTCGCGCGCCACAGCAGCTCGTCGCGGGTGGCAGTATAGTGCCCGAGCGTCGGCCGGGTGAGGAACAGCGAGCCCTTGCCGTTCAGCACCTGCGGGTCGAGCGGCGGCACTGGCCCGCTCGACTGGCCGTACAGCACCAGAAAGCCGCGCGGCCGCAGGCAGTTCAGGCTCTTGTCGAAGGTCGTCTTGCCGACCGAGTCGTACACCACGTCGACGCCCGTGCCGCCGGTGAGGCGCTTCACCTCGGCCTCGAAATCTTGCTCGTTGTAGCCGATCACCTCGTCGGCGCCGGCCGCGCGCGCCAGATCGAGCTTCGCGGCCGAGGCCGTGCCGATCACGCGCGCGCCGCGCTGTTTGGCGATCTGCACCAGCAGCTGGCCAACGCCGCCGGCGGCCGCATGCACGAGCGCGGTGTCGCCCGGCTTGAGCGCGAAGGTGCTGAGCGCCAGGTAGTGCGCGGTCATGCCCTGGAGCATCACGGCGGCGGCCTGGTCGGGCGCGACGCCCGCAGGCACCGGCACCAGCCGCGCGGCCGGCACGAGAGCATACTCGGCGTAGGCGCCCTGCACGCTGGCATAGGCCACCTGGTCACCGGGCTTGACGTCGGCCACGCCCGCGCCCACGGCGTCGACGGTGCCGGCGCCTTCCTGGCCAAGCGTCAGCGGCAGCTTGCCGGGGTACAGCCCTTTGCGGTGGTAGATATCGATGAAGTTCACGCCGGTGGCTGCAAGCTTCACGCGCGCCTCGCCGGGGCCTGGCTCGGGCAACGGCAGATCGTCGGCGCGCAGCACCTCGGGGCCGCCAAACTCGTGGATGCGGATGGCTTTCATATCGCTTCTCCTTTTGATTACAGCGGCCCCATTCTAGCACGTTCTCTGGCGCCCAGTGCTTTGGCAGCTGTTACCTTCGTGTCATTGGCGCGTCTACCGCTTTTCCCGCCTGTGCGCTACAATAAGTTGGGCAACATCGTGAGAATAGTGAGAAACCCATGCGCCAACACGTCGACCGGCTGCTCGCGATCACACACCCCGACGCCGACCTGCGCCGGCGCGGGCGCAATGTCGTGGCGATTGCGCTGGGCCTGCTGCTGCTCGACTTGCTGCTGCTGGGGCTATGGCTGCTCCAGCGCGAGCTGCCCAGCCTGGTGGCCGGCACGGTCGCGCTGGGCTTGTTTGTGCTTGTGATCGGGCTGGCGCGCCGCAGCCACGTGGTGCTCGCGGCCGTGCTGCTGGCGGGCACAATGCTGGTTGCGACGTTCGCGGTGATGCTCGCCAACCGCGGGCTCTCCGACACGCCGTTTTTTCTGATCGTTCCGGTGGCCATCGCCGGCGCGGTGTTCGTGCGGCGCGAGGTGTGGCTGGTGTTCGGTGTGTGCCTGGCCGGCCTGGCGCTGGTGGCCGCTATCGTTCACCAGGCGTCGCCGCTGAGCTACCTCGACGTGCAGATTCTGCAGGATGCCGTGGCGCTGCTGGCGCTGCTGGCGCTCGTCAGCGTTCTCACGGCCGGCAGCACCGCCCAGGCGCTGAGCGATGCCCAGCGCGCGCGCCAGCAGGCCGAGCAGATGGCCAGCACCCTCGAGCGCATGAACGCCCAGCTCGAGACGCGCGTGGCCGAGCGCACCGCCGAGCTGGCGGAGTCGCTGGCGGCGCAGAGCGCGCAGGCCGCCCAGCTCCAGGCGAGCCTCGACCGCCAGCAGGCGCTGAACGATATGGTGAACGCGCTGTCGCTGCCGATCATTCCGGTGCGCCGCGATGTGCTGGTGGCGCCGCTGATCGGCAACCTCGACGGGCCGCGCGCCCAGCGGCTGATCGACGAGGTGCTCGGTCAGGTCGAGCGCAGCCACGCCCGCACGATCATCCTCGACATCACCGGGGTGGCGGTGGTCGATACGCACCTGGCGCAGGTGCTGCTGCGCACCGCCGACGCGGCGCGGCTGCTTGGCACGCAGGCGGTGCTGGTGGGCATCCGGCCGGAGGTGGCGCAGACGCTGGTGAGCCTCGGCGCCGATCTCAACCGCCTGCGCACCGAGGCGACGCTGCAGGATGTGCTGGCGCGCATTGGCTAGCTCACATCGAGATCGACCCCTTGCGAAATTCGGTTTTGCCCAGCAGCGCATTGAGCAGCACCGGCCGTCCGGCCGCCGCTAGCGCGCGCGCCTCGGCCAGCGCCTCGTCGGCCAGCCCCGGGTCGCTCAGTGCCAGGCCGGCCGCGCCCAGCCCGGCTGCGGCGGCGTGGTAATCGGTGGGGCGCAGCACGGTGCCCACGTCGTCGCCCAGGATCTCGGCCTGCTCGCGGGCGATCTGCGTCCACCCGGCGTCGTTGCCGACCACCGCGATCACTGCGGCGCCGTGGCGCGCGAAGGTGTCGAACTCGGCCAGGCTGTAGCCGAGCGCGCCGTCGCCGAACAGCGCCCACACCTCGCGCTCGGGGTACAACAGCTTGGCGCCAAGCGCGAAGCCCGCGCCCACGCCCAGCGTGCCGAACGCGCCAGGGTCGAGCCACTGCAGCGGGCCGCCAGGCCGCACAATGTACGACGCAGTGGCCACGAAGTCGCCGCCATCGCCGACGACGATCGCGTCGGCGGCGTGGGCCGCCTCGACCGCGCGGCACAGGTGCAGCGGGTTGACACCGCTGGCGGGTGCATGGGCCTGCGCGGCAATTTCAGCCTCGCGCGCGTCGTCGCGCGCCCTCAGCTCGCCCAGCCACGCACCCCAGCGCGCGGCGCGCTCGTCGCCCGATACCGAGGGCGATTGTGCCGCGAAGCCACGCAGGCCCAGCGCTTTTAAAGGCTGAAAGATGCCCGCCCTTTCTTCGTGCCTTCGTGCATTCGTGTCTTTGAGGCCACTCTTCGGTTTATCGGCTAGCGCATCGGCCAGGCCGCGCAGAAACAGTGCGGGGTCGCCGGGCGCGGCGATCGTCGGGCGGCGGTTGAGCCGCAGGTCGCGCGGGCTGCGGTTCGCGGCGACGTAGCAGGCGCCACGCCGGATCTGGCGCCCGTAGTCGAGCCGGAAGTCGCACGGCACGCCGGCCAGCAGTACGAAATCGGCCTGGCGCAGCGCCTCGCGGCGCCGGTGGCGCAGCAGCAGCCGGTGCTGAGCGCCCAGCAGCCCGCGCGCCATGCCCGAAAGGTACACCGGCGCGCCGATGCGCTCGATCGCGCGCGCCAGCTCGCCGGCGCCGGGCGCGTCGAGCAGCGCCTGGCTGCCCACCAGCACCACCGGCCGCTCGGCGGCGCGCATGCGCTCGGCTACGCGCGCGATCGTCGTGGCGTCGGGCATGGGCGCGGCCGGCGCGATCTTCGCCGAAGCATGCGCTGCGCCGGCCCCGGCGAAGATCCGGCCGACGCGAAAGCGCAAGTAGAGCTTCAGCGCGCGGTCGGCCAGGCTGCGGCCACCCGGCGCCGCGCCATACAGCTGGCGCACGGTGGCCTCGTCGTACAGCAGGTCGATCGGGCACTCGACGAACACCGGGCCGGGGACGCCGGCCTGGGCCTCGTGGAAGGCGCGCTCGACGGCCGGCGCCAGGTCGCGCACGCGGCGCACCGCCGCAGCCCACTTGACGTGCGGCCGGATCAGCGCCAGCTGGTCGATATCTTGCAGCGCGCCGCGGCCCTTCAGCACGGTCGGGGCGGCGCCGCCCAGCAGCACCACCGGCGACTGGGCCACCTGGGCGTTTTTGACCGCAGTGATCGTGTTGGTGAGGCCCGGCCCGGCGGTGACGGCGGCCACGCCGGGGCGGCCGCTGAGGCGCGCGACTGCGTCGGCGGCGAACACGGCCGTGGCCTCGTGGCGCGTGTCGATCACGCGGATGCCGCGAGCTTTGCAGCCGGTGAGGATCGGCGAGATATGCCCGCCGCAGAGTGTGAATAGGAATGGTGTGCCCTGCGCCGCCAGAACGCTGGCGATGATATCGCCGCCGTGCATGTCCGTCTCCACTGTTTTATACCAACTCCGTTTGATTACTTGTGTTTTCTTGTGCGGCGCCCGGCCAAGCCGGGCGCCGCACAAGAAAACGAAATTTCGGGGCGGCGAAGCCGCCCCAGACCCCCATAAAGTATAAGTCATCAAGCGAATTTGGTATTATTTCAGCTTCCGCGCTAGGCCCGCGCGAGGCTCATGCGCCTGCGGCCGATCTCGGGTATACTGGCGGCATCGCCCACCGAATACCACGCGAGGCGCGCCATGCCCGAGCCAAACGCCGCCCTTCAGTACGAGCACCGCCGCCCGCGCCTGACGGTCCTCGTCGGCCTGGGGATGGCGCTGGTGCTGCTGCTGGCGGCATGCCCGCTGAGCCTGCTGGCGGTGCAGCAGCGCGTGATCCGCCCGCCCGCGTTCGCCTTCGAGGTTGGCGGCGTCGAGTTCGCCGCGCCCTGCCCGCGGCGCGGCTTTGTCTGCGATGAGGGCACGCCGTGGTACGCGGTGTGGCGCGGCGACCCCGAGCCGGATGGGTCGATCACCTACCGGCAGCTGTTCTTCATGTACCTGCGGCGGCAGCGGCGCTAGCGCAGCGCCCGTGCCAGCGCGCGCCCATACACCAGCGCCGACGCGCCGAACGGCACCAGCGCGGCGTACAGCATTGGCCGGCCGCTGCGCGGGCCATCGGCCAGGTAGAGCAGCATCGCCGCCGCCAGCGCCACGGTGGTAAGCTTGCCGGCGGGGTGGGCCACACTGATCTCGGCGCGCCGGTGGTATACCAGCGCGCTCCCCAGCACGATACCGCAATCGCGCGCCAGCAGCATGCCGGTGGCCCACCACGGAAAGCCGCGCGTGCGCGATAGCGCCAGCGCGGTCGCGTTGATCATCAGCTTGTCGGCGATCGGGTCGAGCAGCTTGCCCAGCGGCGATACTTCGTCGCGCATGCGCGCCACCGGGCCGTCGAGCACGTCGGTGGCCATGGCCACGCCAAACAGCACCAGCGCGCGCCTGCGAGCGCCGGGGTGGCGCATGGCCTGCAGCGCGGCCGGCAGCATCAGCAGGCGCGCTAGCGTCAGCAGGTTGGCCGGGTAGGCCAGCTCGCGCAGCTTGGGGGTGTCGGTCATGCGTGCTCCTTGCGTGTATCGATAACGTTTACCACCAAGACACCAAGACACCAAGATTCTTTCGTTTTCTTGGTGCCTTGGTGGTTGTTTTTCAGCTTTTTTTGGTAGCTGTGCCTACGCCTTGGCTGATTGCTTTGGCAGCGAGTCCAGCAAGATCTCGGCCACGTCTTTGCGTGCCAGCGTCTCGTCGACCCCGGTGTTCTTGGCGGCGTCCTCGAACATGACCATGCAGAACGGGCAGGCCACGGCCACGGTGGTGGGCTGGGCCTTCTGGATCTGCTCCAGCCGGATGGTATTCACGCCCTTCTTGCCCCAGCCCTCAAGCCAGACGTTGCCGCCGCCGCCGCCGCAGCACATCGCGCGCCCGCGGTTCCAATCGGGCGCCTCGACCAGCTCGAGGCCGGGGATGGCCTGCAGCACGCTGCGCGGCGCGTCGTAGATGTCGTTGTAGCGGCCGATGTAGCACGGGTCGTGGTAGGCCACGCGCTGCTCGACCTTCTCGCTGGGCGTGAGCTTGCCCTCGGCCACCAGCTGGGCCAGGAAGTCGGTGTGGTGGATCACCTCGTAGTCGACGCCGGCCTTGCCGCCGAACTGCGGGTACTCGTTCTTGATCGTGTTGTAGCAGTGCGCGCAGGTGGTGACCAGCCGCTTAAAGGTGTACTGGCCGAACGTGCCGACGTTGGTCTTGGCCATCTCCTGGTACAGCAGCTCCTCGCCCATGCGCCGGGCAGGGTCGCCGGTGCAGGTCTCTTCCTCGGCCAGCACCGCGAAGTCGACGCCGGCGCGGTTGAATAGCTCGACCATGGTGCGCGCCACGCGCTTGGAGCGGTCGTCGTAGCTGGGCGCGCAGCCGACCCAGTAGAGCACGTCGACGTGCTCTTTCTCGGCCATGGTCGGCACGTCGAGCCCCTCGGCCCAGGCCATGCGGTCGCGCGCGGGCAGGCGCCAGGGGTTGCCCTGCCGCTCGATGCCCTCGAGCACGCGCTTGACGCCGCCGGGCACCTCGCTCTGGATCATCGCCAGGTTGCGCCGGAAGCCGACGATCTGGTCGACATGCTCGATCATCGCCGGGCACTCTTCCATGCAGGCGCGGCAGGTGGTGCAGCTCCACAGCTCATTCTCGGTGAACAGGCCATGCTCGTAGAGCGGGATGGTCTCGGCGTCGCCGGTGATGATCCGGTACTTCTCGGCGGTGTCGGCGGGCTTGCCGGCCTCGCCGCGCTCGCTGGTGCCCTCGGCCACCACATTCTGGTGAACGCGCGCGATCGAGCCGTCGCGCAGCAGGATCGGCTCGCCGCGCATCAGGTCGGCCATCTTGGTGATCAGGAACTTGGGCGAGAGCTCGGAGCCCGAGGCGTAGGCCGGGCACTTGCTCTGGCAGCGCCCGCACTGCATGCACGCGTCGAAGTCGAGCCGCTGCTTCCACGTAAAGTCGGCCAGGGTCATCAGGCCGAGCGACGGCTCGTCCTTCTCGATCTCGGCCTCGAGGTTCGGGATGGGCATCAGCGCGCCCTTGGGCTCGGTGTCGCGGAAGAAGGTGTTGAGCGGTGTGTAGAACAGGTGCTTGAACTTCGAGAGCGGGATGGTGGCGATAAAGGCGAAGGTGGTGAGCATGTGAGTATACCAGAACAGGCCGTGCAGCGCGAATGCCACGCCGCTGCCGCCGCCCAGGCCAATGCCGCGAAAGATCGTGGCCAGGCCGTAGCCGAAGAACGAGTTGGCGGCCCATGCCTGCTGGTACACCGCGATGTCGCCGATCGTCTGGTTCGCCAGGCGCAGGCCCTCGAGCAGAAAGCCGGTGATCGTGATGTAGAGCAGCGACGCCAGCACCCACAGGTCGGTTGGCCGGTTGTTCAGCCGGTCGGGCTTGCTGCGGTAGCGCCGCCAGGCCGCCCACACCAAGCCTGCCAGGAACACCAGGCCCATGGTGTCGAGGATCAGCTCGTACCACTGGTAGAACGTGCCGGCCAGGATCTGCCCGGCCTGCGGCCCCATCAGCGGGATGCTGAAGTCTTCTTCTACGGCGATGATGTCGGTGCCGATAAACAGCGCCAGAAAGCCAAAAAAGATCAGCGCGTGCATGGAGCCGGGCCGGCGATCCTTGAGCACGCGCTTTTGGCCGAACACCTGCGCCAGCGCTTCGATCGCGCGCGCCGGGATCTCGGAGATCCGCGCGTCGGGCTTGCCGCGGCGCCAGCGGCCAATGTCGCGCAGCACGCCCCACGTCATCACCGATACGGCGACGAGCGCGGAGAGGTAGAGTGCCAGCGGGGCAAAGCCTTCGCCGACATTCCAGTAGATTTGGCGGACGGCTTCCGTCATCGGAGTTCTCCCCAGGGCCACAAGGCCAATCTACGATATAGAGGATACTGTTTGAGGTAGTTCAGATAATAGCATTGCTAATGCAGCGCGTCAAATATCCTGCTTGCATTCGCGCGGCCACGTACCACCAGATCTTCTTCAACCACCGCTTCGCCTTTGTGATGGCGAGCGATGTCGACATGCTGCGGCGCTCGCAGTGCCGCGCCGCCTGGCGGTCGGTTTCTTGCTGGGACGCGGGGTGAGCAGTATGGCGGCGCGAGGCGCCTCGCCTTGGCGCAGCCGCAAACCTAAGGAGGGCTTTCCCATGGCAGAGTTCAACCGCTACGCGACATCGACTTGGCGGGGCGATCTGAAGGGCGGCGCGGGGACAGTGTCGAGCGAGAGCGGGGCGCTGCGCGATGTCAAGCTCACATTTGTATCGCGCTTCGAGAACGGCGGCGGCAGCAACCCCGAGGAGCTGATCGCGGCGGCCCACGCCGGCTGCTTCAGCATGGCGCTCGCGAATGGCCTGAGCGGCGACGGCCACGTGCCCGAGTACGTGACCACCCGCGCCACGGTCAAGCTGCGTATGGGCGAGGGCGGCCCCAAGATCGCCGCGATCCACCTGGCGACTGAGGGCAAGGTGCCTGGCATCGACGCTGCGGCGTTTCAGGCCGCCGCCGAGAAGACCAAGCAGACCTGCCCGGTGTCGCGGCTGCTGCTGCCCGGCCTTGAAGATGTGACTCTCGAGGCCCGGCTGGTCGAGTAGCGCGCCCTTTCCACTAAAGAGCTGGCGCCGGGTTTGCCCTGCGCCAGCTTGTTTGTGCGCGGCTTTTGCAGCGATCTGCGGTCTGGGGGTTCGGGGGCGGCGCAGCCGCCACCGAAATCTCCTTTTTTCGGAGCGAGTTGCGGTCTGGCGGGTTCGGGGGCGGCGCAGCCGCCCCCGAAATCTCCTTCTGCTATGCGCTGCACGGCGAAGCCGGGCAGCGCATAGCAAAAAGAAATTCATCAAACGAAGTTTGATGTAATTTCAGATAATGGAAATACAGCCCTTGACGCGCCCATGTTCATGGCTGTACTATGGCTTAACTTCAAGCGCTATTTCACTACTTGCCCGAAGCTATACCGTCCACAAGCTTTTTAGCCTGGGCCGCGTGCGTATGCCAGCGGCACGCGGGCATGCCAAAGTTTGAAATAATCCGGCTATCTTCCTTCGCGCATGCACGCGAATAGGTACGGAGGCATTCGCGTGCGCTCGTAGCGCTGCATTTGGGGCGCGCGGCTTTGGCGTAGCCCTGCCATCGGCAAAGCTCTGTGCTTTTGTCTTGAGCATAAGATCGAGGAGGATCGCGCATGGACATCGGCAAGGACACGCTACTCTGGGCGTATGAGCGGATGCGGCTGATCCGCGAGTTCGAAGAGCGGCTGCACCTCGACTTCGCAGCCGGCAAGATCCCCGGCTTTGTGCACCTCTACGCTGGGGAGGAGGCCGTGGCTACCGGGCTGTGCGCGCACCTGCGCGACAGCGATTTCCTCACCAGCACGCACCGCGGCCACGGCCACTGCATCGCCAAGGGCGTCGACGTGCGCTCCATGATGGCCGAGATCTACGGCAAGGCCACCGGCTCGTGCAAGGGCAAGGGCGGCTCCATGCACATCGCCGATGTCGACAAGGGCATGCTCGGCGCGAATGGCATCGTCGGCGGCGGGCCGCCCATGGCCTGCGGCGCCGGCCTTACCGCCAAGATCCACGCCACCGACCAGGTGACGGTCTGCTTTTTTGGCGATGGCGCGTCGAACCAGGGCACTACATTCGAGGGCCTGAACCTCGCCGGCGTCTGGAAGCTGCCGGTGGTGTTTGTGTGCGAAAACAACGGCTACGCCGAAACTACCTCGCCCAAGTACTCGGTGTCGGGGCAGGATATCGCGGCGCGCGCGCGCGGCTTTGGCATGCCCAGCGTCGCGATCGATGGGCTTGACTTCTTTGCGGTGTACGAGGCCGCGCGCGAGGCTGTGGCGCGCGCGCGCCGCGGCGACGGCCCGACGTTTATCGAGGCGCAGACGTACCGCTACTATGGGCACTTCGAGGGCGACACCGTGAAGTACCGCGATAAGGAAGAGGAAGCGCACTACCGCTCGCTCGACTGCATCGGCCGCTTCCGCGCCACCGTGGTCGACCAAGAGCTGCTCAGCCAGGCCGAGCTTGACGCGATCGACCAGCGCGCCAAGGACGCGATTGTCGACGCGGTGCGCTTCGCCGACGAAAGCCCGTTCCCCGCCGCGCCCGAGCTGCTGAGCGATGTGTATGTGAACATTCCCGAGCGCGAGCTGTGGCCGTTCCAGACTGCCGGCGCCTAGCGTCGCCGCTATCGCGCGCTTTTGCCAGGCGGGCCGCGAAGCCGCCAAGCCTCCCCTGCGGAAAGGCACTGCGTACATTCTCTCGATCATAAGACGTACGCGGCGTCCTCTCGCGTGGGAGGCTTGGAGGGCGCAAGCCCTCCAAAATCAATATAACTCGTGTCAATCACAGGACTTACGCGGTGCGCGTTTTTGCCTTCGGCAGAGCGGTACTTTTTCGCGGTACTTTTTCATGGATGGTGCTGAGATTTTGGCGCTTTGCGCCAAAATCTCAGCACAAAGCTGCCGCAGGCATCACAAGCCGATATCGCGGGCGACCGCGTAAGTCCTGTCAATCAGAGGAGCACACATATGACCACAGCTCGCACGATCAGCTACCGCGAGGCGATCAACGAGGCGCTGCGCCTCGAGATGCGCCGCGACGCGAATGTCATCCTCATGGGCGAAGACGTCACCGGCGCGTCGCAGAGCGACAGCCCCGACCACCTCGACGCCTGGGGCGGCGTGCTTGGCGTCACCAAAGGGCTGGTGCAAGAGTTCGGCCGCCAGCGCGTGCGCGACACGCCGATCACCGAGTCGGGCTTTATGGGCGCCGGCGTGGGCGCGGCGGCCACCGGCCTGCGCCCGGTCGTCGAGCTGATGTTTATTGGCTTCATGGGCGTGTGCCTCGACCAGATCGTCAACCAGGCCGCCAAGATGCGCTATATGTTCGGCGGCAAGGCCAAGATCCCGCTGACGGTGCGCACCATGATCGGCGCCGGTTTCCGCGCCGCCGCCCAGCACTCCGACTCGATCTACTCGACGTTTGTGCACTTCCCCGGCCTTAAGGTCGTAGCCCCGGCCACCCCCGCCGACGCCAAGGGCCTGCTGGCCGCCGCCATCCGCGACGACGACCCGGTGATCTTTTGCGAGAACAAGGTGCTGTACGACAGCAAAGGCCCCGTGCCCGAGGGCGAGTACGTGATCCCGCTCGGCAAGGCCGACATCAAGCGCGCCGGCACCGACGTGACGATTGTCGCGATCTCGCGCATGGTGATCCACGCGCTCCAGGCCGCCGACCAGCTGGCCAAGGCCGGCATTAACGCCGAGGTGGTCGACCTGCGCTCGCTCGCGCCGCTCGACGAGGACACCGTGCTCACGTCGCTGCGCAAAACCGGCCGGCTGGTGGTGGTAGACGAAGACAACCCGCGCTGCAGCGTGGCCGGCGATATCGCCACGCTCGCGGCCACCCAGGCGCTCGAATATCTCAATGCGCCCGTCAAGCTGGTGACGGCCCCGCACACGCCGGTGCCGTTCAGCCCGGCGCTCGAAGACGTGTACGTGCCGTCGCCGGGGCGCATCGCCGAGGCCGCGCAGGCAACCATGGCCGCCTGATCGATTCGGAGCAACCAATGCCTATTGAAATCGTGATGCCCAAGTGGGGCCTGAGCATGCAGGAGGGCACGATCGGCGCCTGGCTCAAGCGCGATGGCGAGGCTGTCAGCCAGGGCGACGCGATCGTCGAGATCGAGACCGAGAAGATCACCAACCTGGTCGAGGCGCCGGCCAGCGGCGTGCTGCGGATCGTCCACCCCGAAGGCAGCGTGATCCCGGTCACGCAGACGATCGCCTGGCTTGCGGCGCCGGGCGAGGCCTTGCCCGACGTCGCCGGGCCTCCTGCCGCCGCGCCGCCCCCAGCAGCCGCGCCCGTGCCGGCCCCGGCGGCGGCCCCGGCGCCCCAGGCGCCAGCGGCTGGCGGGCCGATCCGCGCCATGCCGGCGGCGCGCGCGCTGGCCAAAGAGCACGGCATCGACCTGGGCATGCTGGCCGGCACCGGCCCGAACGACACGATCGTTAAGGCCGATGTCGAGCGCGCGATCGCCGCGCGCGCCGCCGTGGCCGCCCAGCCGATCCAGAAAGTCGGCTTTTTCAGCGAGGGCCACCGCCTCGACGGCATTCTGTACACGCCGCGCGGGCTCGCCGCCGAAGAAAAGCGCCCCGGCGTGGTGCTGCTGGTGGGCTACACCTACCTCAAAACCATGGTCATGCCCGACATCGCAAAGGCCCTGGTGGCCGCCGGCTATGTGGCGCTGGTGTTCGACTACCGCGGCTTTGGCGAGAGCGAGGGCCCGCGCGGCCGGCTCATTCCGCATGAGCAGGTGGCCGACGCGCGCGCCGCGCTGACGTTTCTCGCCGATCAGCCGCACGTCGACGCCAGCCGGCTGGCGCTGGTGGGCATCAGCCTGGGCGGCGCGCACGCGATCAGCGCCGCCGCGCTCGACGCGCGCGCCCGCGCCGTGGTGGCGCTTGAGCCGCCCGGCCAGGGCGAGCGCTGGCTGCGCAGCCTGCGCCGCCACTGGGAGTGGAGCAAGTTCCAAAGCCAGCTGGCCCACGACCGGCTCCAGCGCGTGCGCACCGGCGTGTCGGCGCGGGTCGACCCGCTTGAGATCATGGTGCCCGACCCCGAGTCGCGCGAGTTTCTCGACCAGGTCGGGCGCGAGTTTCCGCAGATGAAGGTCGAGCTGCCGCTCGAGAGCGCCGACGCGCTAATCGAGTACGCCCCCGAGGCGCTGATCGGCCGGGTAGCGCCGCGCCCGGTGCTGATCGTGCACGGCGACGCCGACCACCTGGTGCCGCTGGCCGAGGCCCGCCACCTGGCGGCGCAGGCCGGCGCCGGCTGCCGCCTTGAAGTGATCGCGGGCATGGGCCATTTCAACTGGGTCATGCCCAACAGCCCTGGCTTCAAGCGCGTTGCCGAGCTCACGGTCGGCTTCTTGCGCGAGGCGCTGCCGCTCGGTTAAAGTGCTACGTTTGCGCGCTCTGCCGAAGGCAGAGCGCTGCTTGATTCTGCTAGGGCTTACGCAGCTGGCGCGTTCTGCCCAAGGCAGAGCGGTACTATCTTCGTGTATTGCGTGCGGTTTTTTCGCGCGGAGCCAGGAAAACTGCACGCGCAAACTATAGAAACTCTCGGTTCTCGCGCCAGAGGTTTGCCCATGATCACCGTAGGCATTATCGCCAACCCCGCCTCGGGCAAAGACATCCGCCGCCTGGTGGCGCACGGCTCGGTGTTCGACAACGACGAGAAAGTGAGCATCGTGCGCCGGGTGCTGCTGGGGCTCGAGGCCGTGGGCGTCCAGCGCGTGCTGATCATGCCCGATCGCTACGGCATTGGCCTGAAGGCGCTCGACACGCTGAAGCTTTCGATCGAGGCCGGGCTGATGGCCATGCCCACCACGTTTATGCCGGCCGACTCGCAGCGCGCCGCAGGGCTCATGGCCGAGCAGGGTGTGCGCGCAATCGTCACGCTCGGCGGCGACGGCACCAACCGGCTGGTGGCCAAAAGCTGCGGCGACGTGCCGCTGATGCCGATCTCCACCGGCACGAACAATGTGTTTCCGCTGATGATCGAGGCTACCACGGCCGGGCTGGCGGCTGGGCTGGTTGCCTGCGGCAAGGCCGGCCCCGCCGTGGCCCACGCGCCGCGCATCGATGTGTTTCGCGGCGGCGCCTCGCCCGGCGCGCCGCCCGACGACATCGCGCTGATCGATGCAGTGGTATACGACGAGCGCTTTGTGGCTTCGCGGGCGATCTGGGATGCCAGCAAGCTGTGCGAGGTGCTGCTGACGCGCGCCGAGCCCGGTAATATCGGCCTTTCGTCGATCGGCGCGCACCTGCTTGGCGGCGATTACCCGCCCGGCCACGGGCTGTTTCTGCGCGTCGGCCCCGAAGGCCGGCCGGTGCGCGCGCCAATCGCCCCCGGCCTCATCCAGACCGTGCACGTGGCCGAGTATCGCGCCATCGCCCCCGGCGACGAGCTGCTCGTCCGCCACGAGCGGCCGTGCGTGCTGGCCTTCGATGGCGAGCGCGAGCTGGAGCTGCGCGCGAATGCCAGCGCGCTGCTGCGGCTCAACCCGCTCGGCCCGCGCGTGATCGACCCGCGCCGGGCGGTCGAGGTGGCGGCGCGCGCCGGCGCTTTTTATACTAACTTCGGCTGATTACTTGCTTATAACGGGGTTTGGTATTGCCAGGCGGGCGGTTGCGGGGCCTAATATCAAATCCGGCTGATCGGTTGGATTATGGTGGGGGTTCGGGGGCGGCGAAGCCGCCCCCGAAATTTCTTTTTCTTGTGCGGCGCCCGGCTTTGCCCGGCGCCGCACAAGAAAACACAAGGGATCAAACGGAGTTGGTATACGCTAGCCTGGCCGCACCAGCACCACCGGGTCGCCGGCGTGCACGGTTGCTTCAGACAGCACGCGGGCGTACAGGCGGCTCCAGCCGGGGTGCAGCTTTTGCGAGATGCGCTTCGACAAGCCGTCGGCGAACGAGCCGGCGATGTTGGCGCACGGCGCGGCGTAGCCGGTGATCTCGATCAGCAGCTCGCCTACGCGCAGCCGGTCGCCAATGCCAAGCGCGCCCCAGTCGAGCCCTTCGATCGTCAGGTTTTCGCCGGTGCTGCCCGGCGCGATCGGGTGGCCTTCGCTCTGAAGCTCGGCGATGCGCTCGGCTGAGTACAGCGACACCGCGCGCTCCGGGCCGCCGTGAAACCGCCGGTCGCGCTGCTTGTCGCCTATCACGCCGCTGGCGGCGACGCGCGCGCTGGGCGTGGCGTGTTTGGGCACGCCGCCGCGCGGGTTCACATTCACTTGGGCTACGCGCCCACTGCCTGTGCTGGGCATGGCTCAAACCAGCTTTCCGGTTCATTAGAATTAACTGAAGTATACCTTGGCTACACGATCCTCGCGCTTCAGGCAGGCTCCAGCGCCTCGGCCGCTGCGGGGTAGCGCGCGCGCAGGTCGGCCCTCAGCCAGTCGAGCGCGCGCTGCTGCTCGGCGGGCCTGGCGCTGCCGCACGGCTCCAGGCCAATCGCGATGGTATCGGCCGCGCTCGCGGCGCGCCCCTCGGCCACCAGCCGGTAGATCACGCCACTCAGATCTACATAATAATCGAACCGCGGGCCGGCTGCTGCGGCCAGCTCGGCTGCGGCGGGGCCGGCGGCCGGCGCTATGCTCAGGCGCGCGATCGGCGTATCGCCGCGGCCGGCGCCTGCACCAATGCTCGCGCTTACGTCGGCGATTGGCGGCGTGGCAGCTTCGCGGCCAAGCAGCCCGCCGCGAAACACGCGCCGGGGCAGCACATCGCGGGCGTCGCGGGCGTCGAGCACCGCCGCGCCATCGGCGTCGGGGTCGCCCTGCTTCAGCAGTTCGCTCAGCTGAGCGAGCTGGGCCTCGCCGTCGGCGAGCGTCACCGGCAGCTGGCCGATCACAATCCTGCTCCAGTCGCCGTCGGCAGGGATCTGGCAGTAGAGCACGTCGAGGGCGTAGGGCATCGCCACCAGGCGCTGGCCCTCAAGCGTTTGCATTTCGGCCTTGCCCATTGGCGCGCCCATGCCGTGGGCGAGAGCATACTTGCAGAACAGCGCGTTTGGGTCGAAGTTGCGGCCGGTGCGCGCGGTATACAGGTCGTTCAGCACCAGCGTGCGTAGCTCGCGCTCCTGGGGGGTGTGCGGGTCGCCCTGGTACATATTGCGCGTCAGGTCGCTCAGCCGCGTTAGCCTGCCAGTCCAGATCAGCGTGTCGAGCGCGTAGTGCTGGCACGAGATCTGGCCGCCAGGCAGCAGGTGGTCGGGGCCGATCGGCACGCCGATCTCGCCGGTGTGCGCCAGGTAGAACTGGTGAAACGCCTGGTCAGGCCGGAAGCCTTTGGCCGGGTCGGCGGCGCGGAATAGTGTCTGCAGCAGTGCGTCGCGCAGCGGCCCGGCCGGCGCCGCGCTCAGCCGCTGCACCTGCTCGAGCGCATCCGGCGCGGCGAAGAACAGGTCGCGGCCGTAGGCTTCGAGGATCAGCGGCTGGCCGTTCACCACCACGGCGCGCTGCTGGTCGTCTTCGCCTTGGCCATCGCCGCTGGGCGGCGGGGCGAGCACCGCCACCGGCATGCCGGTGCTCTGCGATACCGCCTGCTTCAGCAGCGGCCAGCCGAACGGCCGGCCGCCGCCGGCCGCGCGGTAGGCCAGGTCGACGAGCAGCTTGCGCAGCTGCTGCGAGGCGGCGAGCGGCTGGGGGTGGGCGCGGGCACAGCGGGCGCGGCCGGCGGCGGCGTGGGTGCCGGGCCGGCGCCGTACACCTCGGCCACGAAACGCTCCCACGGGAAGCCGGCCGGGTCGGTCTTGCGGCGCGGCGCGATATCCAGGTGCCGCACGAGCTGCCCGCGCGGGACATTGTATTTCGACACCAGGTAGCGCGCCAGCTCGAGCGCGGCGGCGTACTGCGCCGGCGGGTACGGGTCGTGCCCGGTGTTGAGGTTCTCCAGCTCGATGCCGATCGAGATCGGGTTGCACGACGGCGCGATCTGCCGCCCGTCGACCTTCCAGCTGCTCAGGCCGGCCTGCCAGGCGATGTCTTTGTCTTCGACCATCTGCGCGACCGCGCCGGATTTATCGATGTAGTAGTGGATCGACACGCGCCGATTTGGCTCGCCGCCGCGCCGCAGATAGTTATAGTCGCCGGGGCCGTGCGCGGCGGTGGCGTGCAGCACGACCATGCGCACGCGCGTGGCGTTGCCCGGCTCGAAGCTATTGCTCAGCAGCCCAACCTTGTTCACCTGCATGCCGGCCTCCAATGTTTCTTTGTGTGCGTGTTTGTGTGGCTCGCGACCCGCGGTATAGTATCTACGAGCCAGTATAGCACGCCAAACGGTAGCGTTGAAGCGACGGCTTGGTTGCGATCGGGTTGCGAGCTGAGCACGCCAACTCAGCGTAAGCCCTAGCCAAAAAAGCAAGCGCTCAGGCGGAGTTGGTATTAGCTGCGCGCGAACAGCGCGTCGGCGCCGAGCTGCTGGGGGCGCGGCCTGCCCGCTGCGCTTGGCAGCGGCTGGATGGCCAGGCCGATGCGCCCGAGCGCGTAGGCAATGCCGGCCTGGAGGTTCGCCAGCGTCACCAGGCCGCGCAGCTCGATGCCGATGTGCACGATCGTCTGGGCGATCTCGGCGCCAATGCCCACCAGGATCACCTGCGAGCCAAGCAGCCCGGCCGCGCGTGTGGTCATCAGCAGGTGGTTGGCAGTGCTTGTGTCGATCACCGGCACGCCGGTGACGTCCATGATCACAAACTCGGCCTGGTAGGCGGCGATCGACTCGAGCAGACGCTCGGTGATCTCGGTGGCGCGCCGGCTGTCGACCGCGCCGACGAGCGGCAGCACCAGCACGCCGGGGTACACCGGGATGATCGGCGTCGAAAGCTCGCTGATGGTGCTGCGCAGCAGCGCCTCTTGCTCGCGCTGCTGGTTGGTGGCGTTGATATAGGCGCGCTCCATGTCGGCGCGCTGGCGCGAAAGCTCGGCCGCGTCGGCGGCGACCAGCGCCTCGACCACGCGGTTGAAGTAGCAGCTGACCTGGCCGATCGCCTCGGGGGTTGTTCCGGCAGCGCCAGCTACCACGCCAACGGCGGCGGCCTGGGCTTCGAGCAGCGCAGGGAGGCCCAGCCCCTGCTGGCCTAGCTTGGTGCCGAGCGCCGCCGCGTCGGCGGGCGTCTCGGGCGAGGCGAGCAGGCCGGCCACCAGCGCCTGGGCGGTGGAGGGCAGTCGGAAGGGCGCGAATGTGCCCCGGTTGGTCATGGCCTTGCGCGCGAGCGCGTCGGCCACCTGTTGCTCAAAGGCGGGCCTCAGCCCGGTAAGCTGTTCGTGCGTGATCATCCGGCATGCTCCAGTAGCACTCCATACATCTCGGCGTCGATCGTCTCGCGGTCGCTTTCCTGCACCAGGTGCTCGACGCCAAGCCAGGCCGCTAGCGGCCGCACTGTGTGAACGTGCCACGGCGCTAGTAGCGCGCGGATCTGATGTTCGTCGCGTATGTATACCTGCGCCGAGTTGCGCTTGAAGTTGTCGAGCTTCGCGCGTGCGGTGTCGTCCATACGCACATAGCCGTACGAGAGCGCCATCACGCTGCCCGGCGCGCTCCATTCGTACAGCGCCCGCGCGATATGCGCCAGGCTGGCGTCGTCCATGAAGTACGAGAGGCCAATAAAGCCGATCGCCACGCGGCGCTCGCCGCCGAAGTGCGCATTGGCCGCCGCCAGCAGCTCGGCGGGCTGGCGGATGTCGGTTTGAATATAGCTCACCGCCGGGTTGCTGCCGATCACCTCGCGGGCGTACGCCACCGTCATCGGGTCGGCGTCGCTGTAGAGCACCCGCGCGTTGGGCGCGCTGTTGTGGAAGTGGCCCTGCGTCGGCATGCCCGAGCCGAGATCGAGAATGTTAGCGTGGTTGCTGGCGGCCCACTGCTCGGCCACCATCTGCAGGAACCAGCGGTTCAGGCGCGCCCAGGTGGTGTACGAAGGCGTCACTTTGAGGATCTGCTGCGCTGCGATGCGGTCGACTTCGAAGTTGTGCTCGCCGCCGAGAATGTAGTCGTAGATGCGGCTGACGCTGGGTTTGCTGGTGTCGATTGTCATGGGTTAGGCCTCGCGAATGAATAGTGTAGCTGCGCTGGTACGGGGCGCGATGCCGGTGGGGCAGTGCGGCGAACGGAGCAGGGCAGGGGCCACGGCGTGGTGGAAAGGAAGAACTTGGTGTTATTTTAACCGATTCGCCACTATTTCGCTATAGCCTATCGGTCCTGTGGCCGGATGGTATAGTTGGCGCGTGTGCGCTCCCCGCTACTACAGCGGAGCGTGGTGGCAGTATAGGGTTGCCGGCAGCGGGGATGGCAAGGCCACCGTGATGTTCAGGTTTCGCGGTGGCCTTGCCGTGCAGTGGGGGGCTACAGCGCCGCCAGCGCGCGCTCGACGCTGTCGGTCGGGCTGACTTTCACCTGGGCATCGGCGATGCGGCCCGCCTCGTCGATCACGAAGTGGCTGCGAATAATGCCCATATATGTTTTGCCGTACATTGAGCGCTCGCCCCACACGCCGTAAGCCTCGGCGATGGCGTGGTCTTCGTCGACAAGCAGGGTGAACGGCAGGTTGAACTTGCTCTTGAACTTCTGGTGTGATTTCTGGCCGTCGGGGCTGACGCCCAGCACCACCGCGTTGCGCTCCTCGATCTGCGGGTAGGCGTCGCGGAAGCCGCACGACTGCGTGGTGCACCCCGGCGTGTCGTCTTTCGGGTAGAAATACAGCACCACGCGCCGGCCGCGCAGATCGGATAGCCGCAGCGTCGTGCCGGTGTCGGTGGTGGCGCTGAAGTCGGGCGCGGCATCGCCGACTTTCAGGGTTGCCTCTGCCATAGCTGTTCCTCCAGGTGTATGTGTACGAAGTACGTGGCGAAAGCGCGAGCGAGGCCGGGCGCCGCTTGCGCACCCTCTGTTAGCTGGCCGGCCGCGCGGGCGCAAGTGCCGGCCTGTGCAGCAGCACCGGAACCTGCGCGGCGCGCAGCACTTTGTCGGCCGTGCTGCCGAGCACCAGCCGGGCGAACCCGCCGCGGCCATGGGTTTTGATCGCGATCAGATCGACCTGCCGCTCGGCGGCGTAGCCAAGGATCACCGCCGCCACCGGGGTGCCGAGCAGCACATCGGTCTTCACGTCGAGCTGCCGATCGTGGAGCGGACGGGCAGCCTGCTCCATGTAGGCGCGCGCCTGCTCGGCCTCGGTCTCGATCTCCGACTGGGTCGTCGGCACGGGCGCCAGCGTCGCGATCGTCTCTTCGAGCTGAAGATCGATCGCGTGCAGCAGATAATAGCACGCGCCCCACGGCTGGCCAAACGCGATCGCGCGCTCGAGCATCTGCTCGGCCGCCTGCGAGCCGTCGAGCGGCACGAGAATGCGCCGGAACGCGACGGAGGCCGCCAGATCCGGCGCTGCAGAGCCAGGCTGCACCAGCAGGAGCGGCGCCGGGGCGTGGTGAATCAGGTGCTCGGTGACGCTGCCAAGCCAGAAGCGCGAGATGTCGCTGCGGCCGTGCGTCGTCATTGCCACCAGCTCCACCCCCGGCTGCTCGGCAGCCGCCGCGAGCGCGTGCGCCACTGCGCGCCGTGGCGACGCAACCACGCCCGGCTCGCCGTGATGGGCCGCGTGGTGTATATCTTCCAGCACGGCCGTCTCGGCCGCGACGCCGGCGAGGCTCTGAATGCGCTGCGCGACGGCGCTCAGGTAGGCCTGCGAGCGCTGCCGGTCGGCGGCGCTGGCGCCGACCGGCACGACGTGCGCCAGCCGGAGCGCTGCGCCGCTCGCGCGGGCCACGCCGATCGCGGCGGGGAGCGCGTGCTCGCCGGCGGGCGAGCCATCCAGCGGAACCAGGATCGCATGCGCGTTTTCTGCCATACTCGCTTACTCCATGATCTCGGCACTGGCGCGGCCACCACCCGCGCGCGGATTGCCGACGAAAAAGGCTAGCCCAAATGCTACCACAATCAGGCCGGTGATCAGCATCAGCGCGTCGCGGAAGGCCAAAACCGTGGCCTGGAGGCGCAGCTGAATCGCAACCTGGCGCAGCAGCTGCGCCTGCACCGGCAGCACCCAGCGCCCCTGCGCCGCCGCCTGCGCCACCACGCCGCTCAGATAGGCGTACAGCGGCGAGGCTTGGGTGGTCTGCTCGGCCAGGTGCGCGAAGTGCGGGATCGTCCGGTCCTTCACATATGTTGCGAGGAACGAGGTAATAAAGGCCGCCGCCACCTGGCGCTGCAGTGTGAAGAACGCCGAGCCGCGCGCCAGCTTCGCGCGTGGCACGTCGCTCAGCGCGATCACGCTGGCCGGCTGGCTGGCGAAGCCGATCCCGATACTCCGGCCGATCAGCAGCAGCTGGATCACCTGTATTGGCGTCGTGAGCGTCAGGCCCGAGAGCAGGTAGCTTGCCAGGCCCAGCGCCAGCAGGCCGATAAAGATCGACCATTTCGGCCCGAAGCGATCCGTCGCCAGCCCCGACAGCGGCAGCGCGATCAGCGTCACAAGCGACGACGGCAGCAGCACCAGGCCGGCCTGCTCGGGATTCAGCCCGCGCAGCACCTGCAGATACTGCGGCACCAGGAACAGCGCGCCGAATAAGGCAAACGTGATCGCGATGGTGATCAGGTAGGCGCTGCTCCAGTTCCAGCGCTTGTACAGGCTGAAATCGAGCAGCGGGTCGTCGGTGCGCAGCTCGACGACGATCAGCGCGACCAGGCAGATCAGGCCGAAGGTGCCAAACCCGAGCACCCTGGCCGACGACCAGCCGTCGCTGGCGGCCTCGCCGACGCCATAGACCAGCGACGAGAAGGCGAGCGTCGCGAGCACCAGGCCGGGTATATCGAGCCGCGCGCGCTCGTTGACGCGCCCGCGCCGCAGCAGCACCCAGCACATAAACAGGCCGACAACCCCGATCGGCACATTGAGGTAGAAAATGATCCGCCAGCTGAAGTACTGGATGATGTAGCCGCCGAATGTGGGGCCAAGCGCCGGCGCCAGCAGCACCGGCACGCCAATCGTGGCCTGGCTGAGGCCGCGCTGCTCGGGCGGGAAGACGGCGTAGACCTGCGCGATGCCCAGCGGCAGCAGCGCGCCGCCGCCCAAGCCCTGCAGCACCCGGAAGAAGATCATGCTGCTGACGTTCCACGACAGCCCGCACAGCATTGAGGCGATCGTGAACAGCGCCAGCGAGATCATGTAGATCCACTTGGCGCCAAAGCGGTCGGCGAGGTAGCCGAACAGCGGGACGCTGATCGTCTGCGCGAGGGTGTAGGCCGTCACCACCCACTGGATATCGTTCAGGGTGACGCCGAAGACAGCCTGCAGCTTGGGCAGCGCAATATTCACGACGGTCGAGTCGAGCACGGCCATAAACAGGCCGAAGATCACCGCGATCGCGACCAGCCACTTATATTCCAGGCCCAAAATACTGCGCACTGCGGGCTTGCCGGGGGCGGGGGGGCCGACTGGCCTGCCCGCCGGCCCGGCCGGCTGGAGCGACTCAGCAGCACTCATCGAAAAGCTCCCTGTTATTTCCCATAAAGTCTCGTGCCCTATGCCGTGCGGATGCGCACATAGGCGTTCTCGCCGGGGTACAGGCTCGTGCCGGCCGTCGAGCCGATGCTGATATGCACCTCAATGCGCTGGGTCACCTTGGTGAAATTGCTGGTGGTGCGGTCGCTCGACGGAATGATCGCGAACGAGCTGGCCGTCGCCTGCAGCACCTCGCTCACCGTGCCCTGGTAGACACTGCTGCCGGTGGCGTCGACCGTCACCTCGACGGCCTGGCCAGCGTGAATTTTGTGGATCTGGCTTTCGTCGACGTAGGCGGTGATGCGCATTGCGTCGAGGTTGGCGACATACGCGAGCGCCTGGGCCTGCGCGACGACCTGGCCCTCCTTGGCGTCGACGCGCAGGATTGTGCCGTCGAGCGGGGCGGTGATATTGACGAACACCGAGCTGGTCGTCGGTTTGATCTGCCCCAGCACCTGGCCGGAGTGCACTTTGTCGCCCGGCCTGACGCGCCAAGTCGCCAGCGTGCCCGAGGCCAGTGGCGCAACCGAGACCATGTTCGAGTCGACCAGCGCGTCGTCGGTAGAGACATAGAAAGTTGAGTCGATGTAGTAGGTGTAGCCAAAGCGCGCGAGCGCGGCAAGCACGATCAGCCCGACGATGCCCAGGATCAGCGGGCGCCGCCCGACGCGCGCGCGTGCCCGCGGTGGCGCGCCCGCGCCCGGCGTTTCGGTAGGAACCGTCCCTGTGGTCATGGAAATCTCCCTGAATACAAGCATTACGCAACACCGGCGTGCCGTGCTGGCGCGGGGCAAGCTCCACGTCGTACAAGCGCGATGAGGTGTCAGGAGGGTTTGGAAGGCGCTTCGGCCCTGGCGACATTGGCAAGTGCCCGCAGCCCGAGCTGCAGCGCCGCGAGAGCCGTATCGTCGAGCTGGGCCAGCCAGCGCTGCATCGGCTCGCTGCGCATCTCGCGCAGCTGCTCGATCAGCTCGACTCCGCTGGCAGATAGCTCGGCCAGGGTGCGGCGCCGATCGACCGGATCCTCGGTTCGCACGACAAACCCAGCCTGCACGAGCTTGTCGGTGAGATGGCTCGCGGTTGGCTGGCCAACGCCCAGCAGGTCGGCGAGCTGGCCAATCGGCAGCGCCCCGACATCATAGAGCGTGAATATGGTCTTGAGCTGCGCCATCGACAGATCGAGGCCGATCCAGACCTGCCTCGACGACGTGCTGATCGCCCGCCCGATGGCCTGGTATGCCAGCAGGATGTCGTCGGTCAGGGGCGCGCGTTCGCCTGCCATGGTGCTTCCTTCCACACGATGGCGCGAGTATAGCAAATTGCATCGATATCGTCAATATATTTGCGGGCAGCGGCGGCCGGCGCGCCGAGCCCTGGGCCGAGCGGCACTGTGAAGGATGCTGCTACCGGCAGTGGTATACAGCTGCCGGCGGCACGTGACTTTCGGGCTTCTACGGCGTTCTAATCAGCATCTGCCACTCGCGGCCCGGCGCGCGGCGGCGAGAGCGCCGGCCTTTTGTTGGTGGCAGAAATCGACTATACTAGCTATAGAGCGCGCAGAACACTGCGCGCCGCGTGGCGCCTACCACGATGTAGTGCCGGCCCGCACAGCAACCTCGCGCACGACCAAGCCGTCGCGCCGGGACAGCAGACGATCGCAGGTATCGCACGAGCCTGCGGCGTGTGCTGCGCCGGCATTTGCAAAAGGTGAGACATGACCCACATTCTGGTGATCGACGACGACTGGCTGAGCGTCAAGATGACCGCGTTCATCCTCAACGACGCGGGCTACCGGGTTTCCAAGGCATTTGATCCACGCAACGCCCTCAAGGTTCTCGAGCACGACCCACCCAACCTGATTTTATTGGACATCGGCCTACCGGCTCGGACGGGCTTTGCGCTGTGCCGCCAGATTCGGAGCGCCTCGGACGTGCCGATTATTTTTCTCTCGGGCTCACGCGATCCGGCCGATCGGGTGAAGGCGCTCGAGGCCGGCGGCGACGACTGCATCGGCAAGCCGTTTGAGCCCGCCGAGCTGCTGGCGCGCATGGTGGCAGTGCTGCGCCGCGCCGATCGGACGCAGCGCACCTCGCGCGCGAAGCTGACCATCGGTGACCTCTCGCTCGACCCGGTGGGCCGGCTGGCGAGCTTTGCGAATGGCCGCGAGATCGAGCTGACGCCGATTGAATTTCAGATCGTGCACACCCTGGCGCGCCAGGCCGGCCAGCTTGTGAGCGACGCAGCGCTGATGCGGCTGGTATGGGGCGCGCAGGCGCGCGGGCGCAATCTGCTGACGGTATATATCTACCGGCTGCGCGCGAAGCTGTGGCCCGGCAGCGAGTCGCCGATCGCGACACTGCGCGGCCAGGGCTACATGTTTATGCCGGCCGGGGCCGGGCGCGTGCGCGAGCGTGTGGTTGGCGAGGCGGTGCCGGGGATGTAGGGCGTGATACCAAACTGGTGGTTACTGCTCAGACAATTTCTGAGAGCAGAGAGCGATCCGGTGGGGTGAAGCCCGAGCGTATCAGGAGGGCCGAGGCTCTACGCACTCCGCTCAATCGCCCTGCGCTCTGCTTGTATGCGTGTCGCGGTCGGCGAGCAGGTGCTCGATCGCGGCCGACAGGGTGTCGACCTGGGCGTGCAGGCGCGAGATATCGCGCTGGCTAGGCAGCTCGACCACGGCGCTGGCCTGGTCGTGCAGCAGCAGGGCCTCGAGCCGGGCCAGCTCGTCGGCGTCGATCGCCCCGGTGGCCAGCAGGTGATCGAGGCGCTGCTTGATCGCGAGGTCGATCAGGCTGGCGCCGCTGAGCGTGCTCCAGATCGAGCGGCTGACGCCCGCGAGCGTGTCGCCGCCGGCGCGGATCAGGCCGGTGAGCACCTGGGTCGGCAAACGATCGCCGCTGTTGCGCGCCTGCAGCACCACCTGGGTGAGTATCGCCGCAGTGATATCCTCGCCGGTCTCGTTGTCGAGCACCTGGACTGGCTCGCCGGCCTGGATGAGCGTAGCGATGCCCTCGAGGGTAATATACTGCTTGCGGTTGGTGTGGTACAGCTTGCGGTTAGCGTATTTTTTAATCGTCTGCATGGCTATCTCTTGTCGGCTGGCCTGTGGGGCGTATTATACCACCGTACGCCCTCCCAGGGTATAATACGCTGTTCGCCTGATCACGTATCGATTGTTGCACTCCGTGGCTTCGCCACGGAGTGCAACACAAAACGAATTGGGGCGGCGAAGCCGCCCCAAACCCCCACCAAAGTATACGTCATCAAGCGAATTTTGATCAGCCACGGAGTGCAACACAAAACGAGATTTGGGCGGCGAAGCCGCCCCCAAACCCCCACCAAAGTGTACGTCATCAAGCGAATTTTGATCAGCCACGGAGTGCAACACAAAACGAGATGGGGGCGGCGAAGCCGCCCCCAAACCCCCACCAAAGTGTACGTCATCAAGCGAATTTGATCAGCCACGGAGTGCAACACAAAACGAGATGGGGCGGCGAAGCCGCCCCAAACCCCCACCAAAGTGTACGTCGTCAAGCAAATTTGGCTAAGCAGAGCGCCAGTGGGCCGGCGCTACTGGTTTGCGCGCTGGCGCGCCTTGCCCTTGAGCTCTTCGGCGCGGCCCTCGGCCTCCAGCTGCTCGTCGTCGACCAAGTCGCCGGCGGCGCCCTTGATCTTGCCCTTCAGCTCTTCGCCTGCGCCGCGCGCGCGCTCTTTGGCCTCGGCGGCCTCGTGGCGGGCGTGGCCTTTAAGCTCTTCGGCGCGGCCCTCGGCCTGCAGCTGCTCGTCGTCGAGCATGTCGCCGGCGGCGCCCTTGATCTTGCCCTTCAGCTCCTCGGCCTTGCCTTTGATGCGATCGTTGCTCATGTCGGTTGCTCCTTGATATCGAACGGTATGCGTGTGCCTAATGCACGAACGATGCCACGGTTATTTTGACAAATCGCCCCGCACAGCTATGATGGTGCAACACCGCATACCTGAAAGGAACCTTTGCTATGACAACGCTTCCGATTGCTGCGCAGCTCTACACCGTGCGCGCGCAGATGGCCCAGGATTTCGCCGGCACGCTGCGCGCGGTGGCCGCGCTGGGCTACGATGGCGTGGAATTTGCCGGGCTGTTCAACACGCCGGCATCCGAGGCGCGCGCGCTGCTCGACGAGCTGGGGCTGCGGGTGTGCAGCAGCCACGTGGCCTTGAATCTGCTCGAGCAGCAGTTCGACGAGACGATTGCCAGCTACCAGGCGCTTGGCTGCCCGATCGTCGTGGTGCCCTGGATCGACGCTAGCCTGCGCGGCGACTACGCCGCACTGGGCGAGCGGCTTGAGCGCCTGGGCGAGCGCGTGCGCGCGGCCGGGCTGCGCCTGGCGTACCACAACCACGATTTCGAGCTGGCCGGCGACGATGGCGCCAGCGGGCTGGCGCAGCTGGCGGCCGCCTCGCAACGGCTCGAGTTCGAGCTGGACTGCGGCTGGGTGTACAAGGCCGGCAAAAGCGTGCCCGCGCAGATCGCCGCGCTGGCGGGCCGGCTGCCGCTGCTGCATATCAAAGATGTCGACGCTGCCGGCCGCTGGGCCGAAGCCGGCCATGGCGAGGTTGGCTACGCCCCGGTGGTGGCCGGCGCCGCCGCAAACGGCGCCGAGTGGCTGATCGTCGAGCTGGACGAGTGCCCGCGCCCGGAGCTCGAGAGCCTGCGCATGAGCCTGCAGTGGCTGCGCGCGCAGAGTGCGTAGTATGGACATGAGCCACCCAGTGATACTGTTCGACGGGGTGTGCAACCTGTGCGCCTGGTCGGTGCAATTTATCATCCGGCGCGACCCGTGCGGGCAGTTCCGCTTCGCCGCGCTGCAGTCGCCGGTGGGCCAGCGGCTGCTGGCCGAGCGCGGCGCCGACGCGCGCGGGCTCGACAGCGTGGTGCTGATCGAGGGCGCGCGCTGGTACGCGCGCAGCGACGCGGCGCTGCGGATCGCGCGGCGGCTGAGCGGCGCCTGGCCGCTGCTGGCGCTGCTGCGGGTGCTGCCGCGCCCGCTGCGCGACTGGGCGTACGATTTCGTCGCGCGCAACCGCTACCGCTGGTTTGGCCGGCAGGACGCGTGCATGCTGCCGACGCCGGCGCTGCGCGCGCGCTTTCTTGAGCAAGAGGGCTAGTGCGCAGTACTTTTCACATGGCCAGGCTAGCGGAAGCTTGCCACGAAGACACAAAGACACGAAGATATGAGAGAGCCGGCAAATCTTCGTGTCTTGCCGCACCAGGCCAGCGGAAGCTTGCCACGAAGACACAAAGGCACGAAGATATGAGAGATCCGGCAAATCTTCGTGTCTTGCCGCACCACGCCAGCGGAAGCTTGCCACGAAGACACAAAGGCACGAAGATATGAGAAAGCCGGCAAATCTTCGTGTCTTGCCGCACCACGCCAGCGGAAGCTTGCCACGAAGACACAAAGACACGAAGATATGAGAAAGCCGGCAAATCTTCGAGTCTTCGCGCGTTTGTGGCTATTTGAAGTGTAGTGGGGCTCAATGGACGACGCACTGCTTGGCCTGCACCACGTCACGGCGATTGCCGGCGACGCGCAGCGCAACCTCGATTTCTACGCAGGCACGCTCGGGCTGCGGCTGGTGAAGCATACCGTGAACTTCGACGACCCGAGCACGCTGCACCTGTACTATGGCGACGGGCTGGGCACGCCCGGCTCGATCGTCACGTTTTTCGCCTGGCCGGGCGGCCGGCGCGGGCGCCAGGGCACCGGCCAAGCGGCGGTAGTGTCGCTGGCAATTGCGCCCGAGTCGATCGGCTACTGGATCGCGCGGCTGATCGAGCGCGGCGTGGCCTACGAGGGGCCGCTCGGCCGCTTTGGCGCGGCGGCGCTGGCGCTGCGCGACCTCGACGGGCTGCTGATCGAGCTGGTGGCCGCGCCCGAGGCGCCGCCGCGCGCGAGCTGGCCCGAAGCGCCGGTGCCGCCCGAGCACGCCATCCGCGGGCTGTATGGCGCGACGCTGTGGCAGGAGGGCTACGAGCTGACCGCGCGGCAGCTGACCGAGACGCTCGGCTTCCGGCTGGTGGCCGAAGAGGAGAATGTGTTCCGCTTCGCGGTGGGGCCGGGCGGGCCGGGCGCGCTGCTGGATGTGCGCTGCACGCCGGGCTTCTGGGCCGGCGAGGTTGAGGTCGGCACGGTGCACCACCTGGCCTGGCGCGCCGCCACGCCCGCGCAGCAGCAGGGCTGGCGCCAGCGCGTGGCGGCGGCGGGGCTGGACGTGACGCCGGTGCTCGACCGGCAGTACTTCCAGTCGATCTACTTCCGCGAGCCGGGCGGCGTGCTGTTCGAGATCGCCACCGACCCGCCGGGGTTCGCGCGCGACGAGCCGGTGGAGCACCTGGGCGAGCGGCTGATGCTGCCGCCGTGGCTTGAGCCGCGCCGCGCCGCGCTCGAGGCCGCGCTGCCGCAGCTGCGCCGGCCAGGCAGCAACCCGCACGGCTACGTCGACGAGCCTTGAGCGCGGCTACTGCGGGCAAGGCTCGCCGGCGCGGTAGGGCTGGCCCGGCAGGTACTGCTGCCACTCCTCGGGTGTGAAGTTGCGGCGCACGATCGCGCACGCGCGCTGGCGCAGCGTCGCGGGAGCCAGGTCGTACACCAGGATCGCGCCGCTGTCGCCGGCAGCGGCCAGCTGCTGGCCGTCGGGGCTGAAGGCGACCCTGGCGAGCCACTGCTCGTCGGCGAACGACGCGATCGGCTGGGCGGTGGCGATATCCCAGAGGATGGCCAGCCCGTCGGCGCCGCTCGAGGCCAGGCGCGTGCCGTCGGGGCCGAAGGCCACGCTGGTGACCTCGCCGGTGTGGCCGGTGAGCGCGAACAGGGGCCGGCGCGCGGCCACATCCCACACCAGGATGGTCGAGTCGTGGCTGGCCGACGCCAGGCGCGTGCCGTCGGGGCTGAACGCCAGGCTGCTCACCGGGCTGGTGTGGCCGCTCAGCGGCGCGCCAAGCGGCTGGCGGCTGGCGAGATCCCACAGGATGATCGTCGCGTCGGCGCCAGCCGATGCCAGGGTTTTGCCGTCGGGGCTGAAGGCGATGCTGGTGACAGTGCCGGTGTGGCCGGCCAGCGGCGCGCCGCTGGCCGCAGCCTGAGGCATGCTCCACAGGCGCACCTCGCCGCGATCACACTCATTATTGCTGGCATGGCCGCAGCCGCCTCCCGCTAGCAGCGCGCCGTCGGGGCTATACGCGAGGGTGGTGATGGAGAGCCGCTGGCTGCTGAACAGCTGCGCGCGCTGCTGCCGGCTGGCCGTGTCCCACAGCGTGATGGTGCCGCTGAACGTGCTGGTGTCGCTGCCGCCGGCGGCCAGCGTCGCGCCGTCGGGGCTGAAGGCCAGGCTGTTGATGTACAGACCGTACACGCCGAATGGCTGGCCGATCGCCTGGCGCGCGCCCGTGTCCCACAGCAGCATGCCCGACGACTCGCTGGCCGAGGCCAGCAGGTGTTGGCTGGCTTTGGGGCTAAAGGCGATGTCGAACACGTCGGCGCCAGCGGCGGCGATCGGCGCGAGGCGCGGCTGGCGGGTGCGCGTATCCCACAGCATGATCGAGCCATCCCACGCGCCCGAGGCGAGGGTGCTGCCGTCGGGGCTGAAGGCCAGGCCGTTGACAAGCGAGGCGTGGCCGACCAATGGCGCGCCGGCCGGCGACCTGCTGGCGGCATCCCACAGGTATACCGCGCCGCGCTCGCAGTAGCCGTCATCTCGCCAGCTATCGCACCCTCCGGCGGCCAGCAGCGCACCGTCGGGGCTGAATGCAATGCTTGTTACACGGCCGCGCGGCGGCTTCAGCGGCTGGCCCTGGTCGGCGTGCGCGGCCAGGTTCCACAGCAGAATCGTCGGGGCAGACGTCCCGTCGCTGCTGGTGTCGTCGCGCAGCATCGCCAGCAGACGGCTGTCGGGGCTGAAGGCCAGCGCGCGGATCGCCGCGCTCTCGTGGCGCTGCTCGGCGAGCGCGCCGGTATGTGCGTCCCAGACGATCAGCGTGCCGTCGGCGCTGGCCGAGGCCAGCCACTTGCCGTCGGGGCTGAAGGCCACGCTGTTCACCGCTTCGACGTGGCCGGTGGTGGTGGCGAGCGGCTTGCCACGGGATTTGCCGGTGGCCGCGTCCCAGACCTGCGCGGTGCCGTCGCCGCTGCCCGACACAACCGATCGGCCGTCGGGGGTGAACGCCAGGCCGTTGATCGAATTGGCGTGGGCGTTGGGCAGATCGTGGATGAGCCGCTCGCTGGCGACATCCCACAGCCGCAGGGTGCCGTCTTGCGTGCCCGAGGCGAGGGTTTTGCCGTCGGGGCTGAAGGCCACGCTGACGACGCCGTGTGTGTGCGGCAGCGGCTGGCCGACCGTCCGGCCGGTGGTGGCGTCCCACAGGCGCACTGTGTTGTCGCTGCTGGCCGATGCGAGCAGCTTGCCATCGGGGCTGAAGGCGATGCGCCAGACATGGTCGGCGTGGCGCTTGAGCGGCGCGCCGATCGGCTTGGGGCCGGCGGAGTCGCGCACGTCCCACAGCCGCAGGCTGCCATCCCAGCTGCCCGAGGCGAGGGTGGCGCCGCTGGGGCTGAACGCCAGGCCTACCACCGCGCCGGTGTGGCCGCTGAGCGGCTGGCCGAGCGCCTGGCCGGTGGCGGTGTCCCACAGCCGGATTGTGCTGTCGCTGCTGGCCGAGGCGAGCAGCTTGCCGTCGGGGCTGAAGGCTACGCCGTTGATCTCGGCGGTGTGGCCGCTGAATGAGAGAATGGCCTGGCCGGTGGCGACATTCCACAGCAGCACGGTGTTGTCGCCACCGCCCGAGGCCAGCCAGGCGCCGTCGGCGCTGAAGGCCAGCGCGTTGACGAACTTGGTGTGGCCGACCAGCGGCAGGCCGACTGGCTGGCCGGCGGCGAGATCCCAGAGCTGGATCGTGCTGGCGCGCGTACCAACCGCTGCCAGGCGGCCGTCGGGGCTAACCGCGATGGCATAGGTTTCGGCCCGGCCGCCGACCAGCGTCTTCGCGGCGGGCGGGTTGGCGCTGGCGTCCCAGAGCGTCACCGCGCCGGTACTGCTGCCTGCGGCGAAGGCCCTGCCGTCGGGGCGAAAGGCCACGCTGTTCACAAAGCCGCTCTGGTACAGCGGCGGGCCGAGCGGCTGGTGGGTTCGGGCATCCCACATGGCGACGCCGGAGCGCTGGCCGGCGATCAGGCGGCTGCCGTCGGGGCTGAACGCCAGGCTGTAAATATCGTCGCCCATCGAGGTGCGCAGGTAGCTGGTGAGCCGGCCGGCGCGCCTGCCGGTCGCGCTGTCCCACAGCGCGATGTCGCGGTCGCTGCCGGCCGAGGCGAGGGTTTTGCCATCGGGGCTGAAGGCTAGACTAAGCACCTGCGGCTGGTGGCCGGGCAGCACGGCGAGGCTTTGCCGTGCCGGCTCGGCATCCCACAAGATCACCGCGCTGTCGGCGCCAGCCGAGGCGAGGGTTTTGCCGCTGGGGCTGAAGGCCACGCTGTTGACGCGGCCGTGGTGGCCGCGCCAGGGCTGGCCGATGGCCTGGCCGCTGGCCGCGTCCCACAGCGCCACGGCGTCGGTGCCGCCCGAGGCGAGGGTTTTGCCGCTGGGGCTAAAGGCCACGCTGGTGATCGGGTTGAGCTGGTGGATGAGTGGGCCTGCCTGGCGGCGCGCGGCCACGTCCCACAGCACAATCGTGCCGTCGGCGCCGCCGGCCGCCAGGGTAGCGCCATCCGGGCTGAACGCCAGCCCGGCCACCGTGGCGCTGTCGTTGTCGCGGGTATAGCCGCTGAGGCGCTGGCCGATCGGCGTGGCGCGCGCGGCGTCCCACAGCACCACGCTGCCATCGCCGCCGCCCGAGGCCAGAAGCTTGCCGTCGGGGCTAAAGGCCACGGCGGCGACCTCGCCCTGGAAGCCGCGCAGGCGCTGGGCGGCTGTGGCGCTGGCGACGTCCCACAGCACGATCATGCCGTCTTTGCCGGCCGAGGCGAGGGTTTTGCCGTCGGGGCTAAACGCCAGCCCGAGCACCGCGCCGGTGTGGCCGGCGAGCGGCTGGCCGGCGGGCTGGCCAGTGGCCGCGTCCCACAGCCGGATCTCGCCGTGCTCATCGCCCGAGGCCAGGCGATTGCCTGGGCCAAAGGCCAGGCTCAGCAGCGGCGCGGCGTGGCCGGCGAGCGGCTGGCCGACGGGCTGGCCCGTGGCTGCGTCCCACAGCCGGATGGTCTTGTCGCGGCTGGCCGAGGCCAGCCGCGCGCCGTCGGGGCTGAAGGCCAGCTGCGTGACGGCATCGGCGTGGCCGTGCAGAAAGGCATCGAGATGGGTGCTAGAAAAGAACGTAGATATCAAGTTATTCTCAGCATCATGCTGGTTTGATATGCTGTTTGTTTCAAGGCTGAAAAGCAGCGCCAGGTCGAGATCATTTGAATGCTTCATCGCCTGAACCGATAGCTCGTTGACTCGGGCGAGCTCGGTCTGGCGCTGGGCCTGGCTGCGGAAGATCAGCGCGGCCACCGCAACGCCCAGCGCCAGCACGGCCAGCGCGGCCAGGATCAGCGCGCGCCGCCGCAGCTGGCGCGTGGTGGCGCGGCTAGCCGCAAGGTGCTGGGCCTGCTCGTCGGCGCGGGCGGCCTCGGCCTCGGCGCGGCGGCGCTGCTCGTCGGCGAGCGCCTGGGCGCGCTCGATCTCGCGGCGCTGCTCGTCCTCGACGGCGGCGCGGCTGGCCTCGAGAAACGCGCGCTCGAGCGGGTTCAGGTCGGCGTCGTGGCCAGCGGCCCACTCGGCGGCGCTGGCGAGCCTGGCGCCGCGGTACAGCGCGCCGGGGTCGCGCGCCAGCTTTTCCCACTCCTGCGCGTCCTCGGAAAGCGCGTGGTGCAGCAGCAGCCCGGCGCGGTCGGCGTCGAGCCACTGGCGCAGCAGCGGCCACTCGCGGATCAGCGCCTCGTGCGCCACCTCGACCACCGGCACCGAGTAGCCGGTGGTTGCCGGGCGGGCAGGCGCTCCTGGCGCGCGCGGCGTGTGCATAAGCTGGTTGCTCACCACCAGCAGCCGCGCGTCGGTGAGCGTCTTGATCACCGCGTCGACGGCGGCGGCCGCGTCGGGGCGGTGCACCAGCTCGGCGATGCTGGCGCGGCGGCGGGTGTCCTGCGTTCCCTCGCCGAGCTCGGTCAGGCGCAGGAAGATGCCGCGCGCAATCGCGCGCTGGTCGTCGCTCAGCACGCGCTCGTACACCTCGGCGGCGGTTTTGGCGATCGCGCCGCGCACCCCGCCGGCCTCGGCGTAGCTTTCAAGCGTCATGGTGCGGCCACGGCGGCGCTGCCAGGTGGCCAGCAGCGCGTGCGAGAGCAGCGGCAGCGCGCCGGGCTCGCCGGCCGCGTCGCGCAGCATGTACTCGACGAGGCCAGGCTCGAAGTGCCAGCCGCCCTGGCGCGCCGGCTCCTCGATCGCGCGGCGCAGCTCGTCGGCGGTCATCGCGCCGATAAACTCCTGATGCTCGGCCACGGCGGCGCGCAGGCCGTCGTAGCGCGCGCAGGCGGCGTAGAAGTCGGCGCGCAGGCCGATCACCACAATCACCGGGCCGTCGTGCAGCGCGGCGTAGAGCAGGTTGCCGATAAACGCCTGGCGCTCGTCCTCGCTCTTGCAGGCGGTGAACAGCTCCTCGAGCTGGTCGACCACCAGCAGCAGCTGGCTGGCGCCGGGCCGGCGGTTGATGATCTTGCAGGCGGCCAGGTGCAGGCTGCGCTCGCTGCGGGCCAGGTCGGCGGCGAGGGCCTCGGCCTCGGCCAGCGAGGCGTTGGCGCGCGCAAGGCTGGTGGCCAGTGCGTCGAGCGGCCGCGCGGTGGGCGTGATGATCCGCGCCGGCCAGCTTGCGCTGCCGCTGGGCGGCAGGCGCCCGTCGGCCAGCGGCGCGGCGCGGCGCAGCGCGGGCAGCAGGCCGGCGCGCACGAGCGACGATTTGCCGCTGCCCGATGCGCCAATGATCGCCAGAAAGCGCCCCGCGCCGCCGGCGCACTGCGCGCCGATCCGCGCGGCCAGGCGCGCCGTGAGGGCTTCGCGGCCAAAGAACCCGGCCGCGTCGGACTGTTCGTAGAAGCGCAGGCCCTTGAACGGCGGCTCGCCGGGGGCGGGCGGCTCGTCGAGCACGATCCGCGGCGGGCCTTCAACTTTGATCTCGCCGCTTTTCAGCTCGAGCAGCGTGCGCTCGATCCTGGCGATCGCCAGCAGCACGTCTTCAAAGCCCTGGTCGAGCTTTTTCTCGATCCGGCCGCTGGCGGCCAGCAGCGCGGCGACGCGGTCGGAGATCGCGTCGGGCTGCGACAGCAGCGTGTCGAGCCGCTCGAGGATGGCGCCCTGGCCGCTGGCGAGCGCGCGCGCGCTGTCGCGCAGCGCCTCGAGCATGAGCCGGTTGAAGGCGCGCCAGGCGCGGGTGTGCTCGGGCTGCTTCAGCAGCTCGCCGAGGTGGATCAGCGCGCGGTCGAGCAGGTGGCGGCGCAGGTGTGGCCGGAGGTTCTGATCCCACGCCAGCCAGCCGGCCAGCTGCTTGGCCAGGAATGGCTCGAGCGCGTCGTTGAAAAAGCGCTCGGCCAGCGCCTGCGGGTTGGCGTCGTGCAGGTAGGTGTAGACGCTGGCGCCCGGCCGGTCGGCGGGCGGTTCGAGCGGCAGGATGTACTGCGCGCGCAGCGCCTGCTCGATCGCGCGCAGGCACTCCTGGGCCTGGCGGCCGAGCTCGTCGTCGCGGCGCGCGCCGGGGTAAATCACCGCGTCGGGCACGTCGCGGGCGGGCTTCCAGGCCGCCGGGAAGCTCTGCGGGCCGCCAACGTCGTAGATCGCCTCGCGTAGCGCGTCGCGAAACGCGCCCTGCAGGTCGTGGTTGATCCGCTGGCGCTCCTGGCCGCTGCGGTCGGTCAGATCGCGGCAGATCTTCCCGACCTGGTCGGCGGCGAGCGTGCCCGAGGTGCTGGTGACGAGCGCGAAGATCTTTTTGACTGCGGCGTTCTGCGCGATGTCGGGGAAGCTGGAGGCGACTGCCGATTCCAGCAGGCCGCCGCTGAGATCGCCAATCAGCGAGCCGATCGGGCCGGCTGCGGCCAAGCCCACGGTGCTGCCGATCATGCGCCCAAGCGCCATTGCGGTGCCTTCCCATTGCGTGTGCGAATACGTCTCGTAGGGAAGCAAGCTATTGTTTGGTTGCCCTCCGTACCAATTATCGACGCGATTTCAAGAGGGGCGCGCCCGCCCGCCGCGCGCGCGGCAGGCCGTTCATGGCGTGCTGATGCGCTCTTTCGCCATGCGCGGGCGCGGGGGTGTGGCCGGCGGTGAAGAAACTGCCACGTTGGTGAAGAAAGTTGCCCGGCTGGCGCGGGCGCCGCGGCGCGAGGTCGGCGAAGCCACCCCCGCGCCGCAGCATGATGCGGAGGAGGTACTACTCGGCCGAGCCGGGCTCGGTCAGCTTGCGGTGCTGCGCGGCCTTGGCGGTCTCGGGCAGCAGCTTGGCGGCCGCGCCCTGCAGCTTATTCTTGGCCGACCCGGCGATCACGTGGTCGCCGCCGCTCATCAGCGCTTCGAAGCCCTGCCTGGCAACCTGGGCCGGGTCGTCCTTCTTGCCGGCGCCGGCCTTGGTGTCGTCCATGCCGGCGCGGTGGAAGAAGTTGGTGTCGGTGGGGCCGGGCATCAGCGCGGTCACGCTCACGCCGGTATCCTTCAGCTCGTTGCGCAGCGCCTCGGAGAACGAGAGCAGAAACGCCTTCGAGGCGGCGTAGACTGCCTCGAACGGGCCGGGCATCACCCCGGCGATCGACGAGGTGAACAGAACGCGGCCACTGCCGCGCGCGACCATGTCGTTCAGCACGCGCTTGGCCAGGTGCACCGACGAGCTGACGTTCAGGTTGATCAGGTTCAGCTCGGCGCGCAGGTCGGTCTCGCGCGCGAAGTCGCCGCCGACGCCTACGCCGGCGTTGATCGCGATCGCGTCGACCGGGCGGCCGGTGGCTTTGATCGCGTCGTACAGCGACTCGACGCCCTCGTAGGATGCCAAGTCGGCCTGCACAGCGTCGACCTGCGCGCCCGACTTGTTGAGCTTGCTTGCGGCCGCGTCGAGCGCTGGGCCAGTGGCGGTGACGAGCAGGTCGAAGCCATGCTCGGCGAACTGCCTGGCCAGCTCGTAGCCAATGCCGCTTGACGCGCCGGTGACGACGGCGAGCGGCCGGTTTGCTTGGGTGTTCATAGGGCACTCCTTCCCATGCGGTTCGGCTGCGGCGCGGGGCTAGCCGCGCGGCCACAGTTCACAGCTGAGTGGCAAGTGGCGTGCCATATGTGCCGGGTTCTCGCGCGGCGGCGATTGTGCGGGTGTGGGCGGTAGCCGGTATACGCGTGGGCGGCTGCCGCCCGTACGTGGCGAAGGGATGGCGCTAGCGCGCGGCCACCGGCGCGGCGGCCGGGGCGCGCAGCGGGCGCAGCGCGGCGGCAAAGCGCGCCAGCTCGCCGAGCATCGCCGTAGCGGCGCTCTCCATGGTGTCGTTGGGGTTGAGGCGGCCCTCGGCGTCGAAGAACTGCGCGAAGAACGGGATGGCCACCGCCTCGGGCAGCGGCGTCATCTTCAGCGTCGTCACCACCTGCTTGAGCATCTGCACGGCGCGGGTGCCGGCCGACACGCCGCCGTAGCTGACAAAGCCAACCGGCTTGTACTGCCACTCCTGGTGCAGGAAGTCGAGCGCGTTCTTCAGCGGCGCGTTCATGGCGAAGTTATACTCGGGCGTCACCATCACGAATGCGTCGGCCGCCTCGACGCGCGCGCTCCAGTCTTTGGTGTGCTGGTGCACATACTGGCGCAGCCGTGGGTGGCCCGGCTCGTCGAAGAAGGGCAGGTTGATCTCGGCCAGGTCGGCCAGGTCGACATCGAACGCGCCGTGGGCCAGCGCCCGGCTGTAGATCCACTGGCCGATCGGCAGGCCGCGCCGGCCAGGGCGCGTACTGGCGATAATGATCTGCAGCCGCAGGCGCGGCGTGTCGGCTGGCTCGGGGGCGTCGGTCATGACGTGTACTTCCTTTCCACAGAGGTTTGCTATGGCCCGTGCCCGCGTGCGCCGGCAGCCTGGGCCGCATATTCATCGCCTATTATACGTACGGCGCTGCGTTTTCGCTTTCTTTTTGCGCCGCAATGTACCTGGCTGCGTGGCAAGCCCAGTGCCACGATCAAGCATGTTCGCCCCACCAGCGCAGCACGCGCAGGGCGCGCAGCGTGTTCCAGCGGCTCGGCCCGCCGGTGCGCTCCATGTCGAAGAATACTTTGCCGGCGTATTTCTGCTGCACCGGCCAGCGGCCGTCGGGCCGGCGCCGCGCGTGCAGCAGCTCGATCGCGTCGCCAAGCCGCTCGTCGCGCGCGGCGCCGGCGCGGGCGAAGTACGCCAGTCCGCGCAGCACGTCGTAGTGCCAGCGGTAGGGAAACGACAGCATGGCGAACTTCTGGCTGATCAGCTGCCCGGTTCGATCGGATTTGAACAGGCGGTGGCGCAGCATCAGCTCGAGCGCGGCCTGCTCGGCCGCACGGGCATCGTCGCGCCGCGCGCCAGCGCCCTGCTCGATATACTCGCGCAGCCCTTCAAGCACGTTGAAGGTGGTGTGAAACGAGCTGTGGTGTGGGCGTGGCTGGCGCAGGCGCCGGCAGTTCCAGCCGCCGTCGGGCATGGCTTCGGCCAGCAGGTTGGCGACGATCGCGTCGACGCGGTCGGCGTCGGCGCCGAAGTACACGGCGATACGCAGCAGCATCCCGACGACGCAGCGGTCGCAGGCTGCCAGGCGCCGCTCGAAGCTGGCGTCGCGCGCCGGCCCGAGCAGCGAGCCCAGCGCCAGCTCGGCGCCGCGCCGCGCTGCGGCGCAATCGCGCGCGATGCCGATGTCGCACAGTGTCAGCAGCGTGTAGGTGGCCGAGGTCCATTTTGGCGAGTACGCCCCGCCGCCCCAGCCGCCGTCGGCGTCCTGGAGGGCCAGCAGCCGCGCGCCCCAGCCCTCGCTCTGCGTGCGGCGCTGCTCGGCGCGCCACGCGTCATCCGGCGCGCCAAGCAGATCGCGCAGCGTCTGCCAGCGTATCGCCGGGTCGCCGTCCATCAGCCAATCGGCCGGGCTTGTGGCTTCGCTCATACTGTGTGCTCCTGCGCCGAGGTTCTTAACAGCTGTCTGAAAAGGGTGGTTTGGGGGGACTTCGTCCTTCCAAATATCCACTTTTTCTGGCGAGTGGCAGCCACATTCGTGGCCGCCACTCGCCAGAAGGGAAGTGCGAGGGGCTATGCCCCTCGCGCACCTCCTTTTCAAACAGGCTTTTAGGGTGCCTGGCCTGCCGCTGGCGTATGCTCCAGCTCGCGGCGGAGCGCTGCGGCCCACGCGCGCACGCGGCCGGCGGCGCCGCTGGGCTGGCCTGGCAGGTAGACATCGGCGATCGTCGTGCTCCAGGCGCGCAGCACTGGCCGCCGCTCGGCCTCGGGCCGCAGCACGCGCGCCGGCCCGGCGGCCAATCGCCCAACGCGGCGGCGCAGCTCGGCCACGGCCACGCCACGGTCGAGATGATCGACAAATGCGGCGCGCAGGCCAGCCAGCGCCGCGTCGGTGAACTGCGCGGGGTGTTGGAGGTTGTACGAGGCGACGGTGAGGAAATGCTCGGCCTGCAGCTCGGGGTCGCTATACTCCCAGGCTATCAGCGCGCCGAGCATCTCCCAGCAGGTCATTCCGTCGGCGGAAGGCGCGCCGCACTCGCGGCAGCGTGCGCCGGGCGGCTGAGTAGGTGTGCTCATAGCCGCCAGTATAGCACGGCGGCGGGCGTGCTTCTACTGCCCTGGGCTGAACGGCACCTCGCCGGGCTTCAGCGGGCGGAAGCGCAGCGCCGACCAGACATCGTCGACGGCCACCTGGCTGATCGGCCGCATGCCATACTCGGCGAGGATTGGCCACAGGCTGTCGCGGTTGATGTCGGTGCGGTTGGCCTTGGGGTACAGCACCCAGAAGGCGCTGGGCCGGGCCAGCAGCTCTCTGTGGCTGTCGAGCGCGCCGCGCAGCGACGCAGCGTCGCCGGCGAAGATCAGCGTGGCCGTCGCGTCGCCAAACGCCTCGACCAGGCGCGCGCCCTCGGGCAGCGGCCCGATCCGCTCGCGGTACGCGGCGTCGGAGAGCCAGGCGAGCGTGCCTGGCTTGATCTGGAGCTTTTCGGCGATGCTTTTTGTGCTCATGCTGCCTGTCTTTTCAACAATACGGCTTGCGCGGCCGGGGCTTGGCTTTCGGCAGAGCAGTTCTTTTCCCTGTGTGGTGCTGGGATATTCGCACGAAGCGCGAACATCCCAGCACAGCAGATCGCATGCTGCAGCTGCCTGCGGCAGCCTGCGACGCGGGTGGCGGCTAGCCGCCGGCGATCGCGCCCACCACGATGAACGGCTCGACGCCGCGCGCCACCGCCTCGGGCAGCGCGGCGTCGGGCGGCTCGTGCGACAGATCCTCCTCGCAGGCGAAGAAGCGCACAAACGCCCGGCGCTGCTTGGTGACATGGTCGCGAATGGCGCCGCGCAGCACCGGATACTTGGCCTCGAGCGCGTCGAGCACCGAGCGCTGTGTCACCGCGCCCACGACCTCGACCTCGGCCTCGCCGCTGAGGCGCGCCAGCGTGCGCAGGTGCGCCGGGAGCATCACGCGGATCATCGCAGCGTCTGCACTTCGACCGAGAGCACCGACGGCAGATCGCGCACGATCGGCGCCCAGGTGTCGCCGCTGTCGGCGGAGGCATACACCTGCCCGCCGGTGGTGCCGAAGTAGATCCCGCACGACGCGTGTGTGTCGACGGCCATCGCGTCGCGCAGCACATTCACGTAGCAGTTGCTCTGCGGCAGGCCGTTTGTCAGCGGCTCCCACTCGCCGCCGCCGCTGCGGCTGCGGTACACGCGCAGCTTGCCGTCGGGCGGGAAGTGCTGTGAGTCGCTGGTGATCGGCACGACGTAGATCGTCTCGGGCTCGTGCGCGTGCACCGCGATTGGGAAGCCGAAGTCGGTGGGCAGGTTGCCGCTGATCTCGTGCCACGAGGCGCCGGCGTCGTCGCTGCGCATCACGTCCCAGTGCTTCTGCATGAACAGCACGCCGGGGCGCGAGCGGTGCATGGCCAGGTTGTGCACGCAGTGGCCGACCTCGGCCTCGGGGTTGGGCATGAACTCCGAGCGCAGGCCGTGGTTGATCGGCTGCCATGTCGTGCCGCCGTCGTCGCTGCGGAAGGCGCCTGCGGCCGAGATCGCGATGAAGATCCGGTCGGGGTTGCTCGGGTCGAGGATGATTGTGTGCAGGCACATGCCGCCGGCGCCGGGCTGCCACGAGGGGCCTGAGGTATGCTTGCGCAGGCCGGAAAGCTCATGCCAGCTGCGGCCGCCGTCGGTGGTGCGGAACATGGCCGCGTCTTCGACCCCGGCGTATACGGTGTCCGGGTCGCTGAGCGAAGGCTCGAGGTGCCAGACTCGCTTGAATTCCCACGGGTGCTGAGTGCCGTCGTACCATTGGTGGGTGCCGGGCACGCCATCGTACACGAACTCATTGTTCACCGGCTCCCATGTGGCGCCGCCGTCGTCGGAGCGCTGGATCTGCTGGCCGAACCAGCCGCCCGACTGCGAGGCGTACAGCCGGTTCGGGTCGGCGGGCGAGCCCTTGACGTGGTAGATCTCCCAGCCGGGGAAATGCGGGCCTTGCACGTCCCAGCGCTCGCGCTTCTCGTCGGATGTCAGCACGAACGCGCCTTTGCGCGTGCCAACCAGCACTCGTACACCGCTCATTGGTCGCTCCTTTCAGCCAACACTGCCAATGTGGAAGGTATAGGGCTTACGCAGCTGCGTTGTTCGGCGCGCGCTACGGCGCTCTTGCGTGCGGCAGCGCTGTGCGGTTTTCCGAGCGGAGCGCGGAAAACCGCACACAAATCTGCCAAAGGCAGAGCCGGCCAGCGGCGTAAGCCCTACGCTATATGTTCGGGCGTTGCCGCGCGCGCAGCTGCTCTTCCTGGGCGCGCAGCTCGGGCGTCAGCGCGGGGCCAAAGTCGTCGGCCTCGAATACCTGGCGGATCTCGATCTCCGAGTCGCCGTTGCCAGGGTTCGGGCAGCGCTTGACCCACTCGATCGCCTCTTCCATCGAGGCCACCTGCCACAGCCAGAAGCCGGCGATCAGCTCCTTCGACTCGGCGAACGGCCCGTCGATCACGGTGCGCTCGGCGCCCGAGAAGCGCACGCGCGCGCCCTTTGAGCTGGGCTGCAGGCCCTCGCCCGCCAGCATGACGCCGGCATTGACCAGCTCTTCGTTGAACTTGCCCATTGCGGCCAGCTGCTCTTCGGTTGGCAGCACGCCGGCCTCGGTCTCGTTGGTGGCTTTGACGATCACCATGAAACGCATCGGGGTCTCCTTTCCAGGGCCGCGCCTCCAATCGGCGCGTCGGTATGAGCTAGTCGCTCGGCCGCGCCCCGGATCGACAGCAGCTCGGGCTACTCTGCCATACTGGCCAGGCGGCGCTCGATGAAGCGGCGCTCGCTTTCCTGCCGCACGAGGCCAAGCGCGCGCTCGTACGATCGGCGGGCATCGCCGGTGCGCCCCAGCCGCCGGCACAGGTCGGCGCGCGTGGCGTGCGCCAGGTGGTACTCGGCCAGCTCGCCGCGCGCCAGGATGCCCTCGACCAGGGCCAGGCCGGCGGCCGGGCCGTCGCGCATCACCACCGCCACCGCGCGATTCAGCTCGATCACCGGCGAGGGCGCCGCGCACGCCAGCGCATCGTAGAGCGCGACGATCCGCGGCCAGTCGGTGGCGGCGATGCTGGGCGCGCGCGCGTGCTCGGCCGCGATCGCCGCCTGGAGGGCGTAGGGGCCGGCCGGCTGTGCCGCCAGCGCGCGCCGGGCCAGCGCCAGGCCCTCGTCGATTAGCGCCGCGTCCCAGCGCGCGCGATCCTGATCCTCGAGCAGCACAATGTCGCCGCTGGGCGTGGTGCGGGCGGCCCGCCGCGACTCGTGCAGCAACATCAGGGCCACCAGCCCGGCCACCTCGGGCTCGGGCAGCAGCGCCAGCAGCAGCCGGCCCAGCCGTATCGCCTCGCCCGACAGGTCGGGGCGGGTGAGCGCCTCGCCAGCCGAGGCGGCATAGCCCTCGTTGAACACCAGGTAGATCACATGGAGCACGCCGCCAAGCCGCTCGGGCAGCTCGGCGCGCGACGGCACCTGGTAGGGAATGCCCGCGTCGCGGATCTTGGCTTTGGCGCGCACGATCCGCTGTGCCAGCGTGGGCGGGGTGGCGAGAAAGGCGCGCGCGATCGCGTCGGTGCTGAGGCCGCAGACCTCGCGCAGCGTCAGCGCGATGCGGGCCTCGGGCGCGAGCGCGGGGTGGCAGCAGGTGAAGATCAGCCGCAGCTGGTCGTCTTCGAGCGGCTCGTCGTCCCAGTCGGCCGGGTCGGCGCCGGCCGTGCCGAGCTGCTCGGCTATGGTGGCGAGCGATGCGTCGAAGCGGGCGCGGCGGCGCAGGGCGTCGATCGCCTTGAAGCGCCCGGCCGACACCAGCCATGCGCGCGGGTTGGCGGGCACGCCGTCGCGCCGCCACTGCTGCACCGCTGCGGCAAAGGCGTCGTGCAGGGCCTCTTCGGCCAGGTCGAAGTCGCCGAGCAGGCGAATAAGCGTGGCGAGGATGCGGCGCGACTCGGAGCGATAGGTGTTTTCGAGCAGGTCGCGGATCGTCCCCGCGGCGCTCTCGCTGGTCATTCGCAGCTCCCTACGCGCGCGCCTGGCGCGCGGCCAGGGCGGCAACAGTATTGCGAGCTTGGTGCGCTGGGGCGTAGCATAGCACGGATGTTCGATATGCGCAAGCGCGATTCTCTTGCCTGCAGGGCTCGTACAGCGCCCTTTGCCCCCACCCGCTGGCCCGCTTCGCTACCAGGGGTAGTGGAGGCGCGGCCACCCGAAAGAGGGGCGGCCGCCGCCTCTCGAACGGGGGCTGACGGCGCGGCAGCCGGCTGCTATGCTGCAATCACGGCGCGAGTGCGCCTGAACCGAGCCTATTGGGTGATCTTATGCAGCAGCAACCGGGCGAGCCGCTCGTCGACGTGCGGCAGGCAGCGCGAACGTACACCATGGGCAGCACGCGCATCGCCGCGCTCAGGGGCGTATCGTTCCAGGTGCGCGCCGGCGAGTTCGTCGCGATCGTCGGGGCGTCGGGCGCGGGCAAATCCACCTTGCTCAACATGATCTCGGGCGTCGACGCGCTCAGCTCGGGCGCGGTGTTTGTCGGCGGGCAGAACATCCAGCAGCTTGGCGAGCGGGCGCTGGCGCGCTGGCGCGGCGCGTGGCTGGGGATCGTGTTTCAGTTCTTCGCGCTGCTGCCCAGCATGACGCTGCTCGACAATGTGATGCTGCCGATGGAGCTGGCAGGTAAGTACTCGCGCGCCGAGCGACGCGAGCGCGCCGCGCACCTGCTCGAAGCCGTCGGGCTGCGCGACCACCTGCACAAGCTGCCGTCGCGCGTCAGCGGCGGCCAGCAGCAGCGCGCGGCGATCGCGCGGGCGCTGGCCAACGATCCGCCGCTGATCCTCGGCGACGAGCCGACCGGCAACCTGGACTCGGCCTCGGCCCAGGTGGTCTTCGATCTGTTCGCCGGCCTGGCGCGCGATGGCAAGACGATCCTCATGGTGACGCAGGATGAGGCGCTGGCGGCCCGGATGCCGCGCCGGATCGAGCTGGGCGAGGGCCAGATCGTTCGCGATAGCGGAGCATAGCGATGTTCGGCATTTTTTCCACCGCCCTGCGCCACAAGATCTGGTTCGACCTGTGGAGCGCCAAGCAGCGCACGCTCCAGGCGATCCTGACGATCGCGATCGGCTCGTTTGTGGTTGGCGCGATCTTCGGCGCGTGGGACGGGATCTCGTACGATACGCGCGCGAACTTCGGGCCGACCCGGCCGCCCGCGATCAGCGTGCGCGTGCTGCCGCCAGCCGACGATCAGGTGGTCGCCGCGCTGCGCGACGACCCACAGCTCGCGGCGGTGGAGGGCCTGATGGTGGCGGGTATCAAGTGGCGCGCCGGCCGCGACCAGCCGTGGCAGCCCGCGAGCCTGCAGGCCCGCGCCGACTACGCCAACCAGCGGCTCTCGCTGCTGCTGCTCGAAAGCGGCGCCTGGCCGGCCGGCCGCCAGCTCGCGGTCGAGCGCGGCTTCGCGCTCGGCATAGGCGGCCAGGTCGAGCTTGAGGTCGATCGCCATACCACCTCGGCACGCATCGGCGGCGTGGTCTACAACCTGAGCCAGCCCTCGGCGGCGCTGGGCGGCAACCCGACCTTCTACACCTCGCGCGCCGAGTTTGCCAGGCTCACCGGCCAGGATCGCTTCGCGCAGATTATCGCCAGCGTGCCCGGCTATAGCGCCGCGCGCGCCGAGGCGGCCGCGGCCGGCGTGCAGGGCAGGCTGCGCGAGCATGGCTTCACGGTGATGCCGGGCAGCATCGACAACACCAAGGTGGCCGATCCCAACCGCGCGTTCTTCCAGGATCCGGTCGAGGGCGTCGGGGCGATCCTGCGGTCGATCGGCATCATTGCGGTGGTGCTGGGGCTGCTGCTTGTGTACAACACCGTGACGGCGATCGTCGCCCAGCAGATCGCGCAGATCGGCGAGCTGAAGGCGATCGGCGCCACCAGCCGGCAGATCCTGCTGGTGTACTTCACGCTGGTGTTTGGCTACGGCCTGGCGGCGCTGGCGATCTCGCTGCCCAGCGGGCTGCTGGCGGCCAATGGCCTGCGGCGCATGCTGATTGCGTCGCTCGGGCTCAAGCCGGCCGGCTGGCTGACCCTGCCGGTGCCGCTGCTCTACCAGCTGGCGATCTGCCTGGTGGCGCCGCTGCTTGTCGCGGCGATTCCGGTGCTGCGCGGGGCGCGCGTGACGGTGCGCGAGGCGATCAGCTCGTATGGCCTCAGCGGCGGCGGCTGGGTCGACGACGTGCTGGCGCGCGTGCGCGCGCTGCCGCGCGTGGTGTCGCTGGCGCTCAGCAACGCGCTCGGCAACCTCGGGCGGGTTGCCACCACCCAGCTGGCGCTGGCGGGCGCGGGCCTGACGTTTATGGCCGTGCTGAGCGTGCGCGCCTCGCTGGTCTATACCCTGAGCGGCGTGCTGCTGCAGGCCTACCCCTACCAGGTTCAGCTCGACCTGGCCGCGCCCGCGTCGCTGCCGCGCGCCGAGCAGGCCGCGCAGCTGCCCGGCGTGGCGGCGATCGAGGCCTGGCGCCTGCAGAGCGCCACGCTGCGCCGTGACGGCGCCGGCGAGCGCGCGACCGACCCGGCGGTGAACCTCGCGGGCGTGCCGCTGCCGACGGCCAGCTACAATCCGGTGCTGCTCGCCGGCCGCGCGCTCGCGCCAGGCGACCGCTATGCGATGGTGCTGCACGAGCGCCTGGCGCGCGACCTCGGGGTGAGCGTGGGCGACTGGGTGATCGTCAGCATTCCCGACGCGACCAACGCGCGGCGCTGGGTGAGCCAGCGCCGCTGGCAGGTGGTGGGCGTGCTGCTCGACGTGACGCTGGCCGGCGGCGCGCTGGTGCCGCGCGAGACGCTGTTTGGCGAGATCGGCCGGCGCGAGGTCAACCGGGTGCAGGTGCGCAGCGCCGACGCCTCGGACGCCGGGGCGGCCGCGCTGGCGGCCCGGGTGCGCGCCTTCTACGAGGGCCGCAACATGCCCGTGCAGCTTTCGCGCACCGACACGGTGCGGCAGCGTAGCGACGACCGGCTGGCCAATCTGGCGACGGTGATCGGGCTGCTGGTGCTGGTGGCGCTGATCGTCGGCTGCGTGGGCGCGATCTCGCTGAATGGCACGCTCTCGATCAGCGTGATCGAGCGCCGGCGTGAGATCGGCGTGCTGCGCGCGATCGGCGCGACGCCCGGGTTTATTCGCCTGCAGTTTGTGCTCGAAGGCCTGCTGATGGGCCTGCTCAGCTGGCTGATCGCCCTGCTGCTGAGCTACCCCGCCGGCTACCTCACCGCGCGCGGCGTCGCCGCCGCGCTGCGCATCAGCGTCGTGTTCCAGTACGCCTGGTCGGGCGTGGCGATCTGGCTGCTGCTGGCCGTGATCATCGCGACTGTCGCCAGCCTCTCGCCGGCCCAGCAGGCGATCCGCGCGAGCGTTCAGGAGAGCCTGGCGTATGAATGATTGTGTGATCGAGCTGCGCGCCGTGAGCAAGAGCTTCGCCGTGGGCAGCGGCAGCGTGCAGGTGCTGAAAGACATCTCGCTGCAGGTGCGCGCCGGCGAGTTCGTCGCGATCGTCGGCCAGTCGGGCAGCGGCAAATCGACGCTGCTGAACATGCTCACCGGCGTCGACCGGCCAACCGCGGGCGAGGTGATCATCGGCGGGCAGCGCCTGGCCGGCAAGAGCGAAGACGACCTTGCGCGCTGGCGCCGCACCGAGATCGGCATCATTTTCCAGTTCTTCAACCTGGTGCCGGGCCTGACGCTCGGCCAGAATGTGCGCCTGCCGATGGATCTTGCGGCCACGCTGCCTGCGGCCGATCGCCAGGCGCGCGTGCGGCGGCTGCTCGACACCGTCGGCCTTGCCGAGCGGCAGGGCTGGATGCCGGCGCGCGTCAGCGGCGGCGATCAGCAGCGCGCGGCGATCGCCCGCGCCAACGCCAACGATCCGCCGATCATCTTTGGCGACGAGGCCACCAGCCGCCAGGACCCGCGCTCGGCGATCGCGTGCTTTGAGCTGTTCAGGCGCTGGGTCGCCGGCGGCAAAACCTTCGTACTGGTAACGCACAGCCGCGAGCTGGCCATGCGCACCGGGCGCGTGATCGAGCTGGCCGACGGCAGCATTGTAAGCGATAGGCGGGTAAAGGAAACACTATGAGCGTACGATTGCTCCTTCGCGCGGGCGCGCTGCTGTTGCTTTTCGCGCTGAGCGCCTGCAGCGCGCCCACGCCGCCGGGCGCCCCGCAGCCCACCAGCGCGCCCGCGGCCGAGCCGGCGCCCCCGCCCCCCGGCCGGGTCATCGCCGACGCGAGCGTCGTTCCCGAGCGCGTGGTCGATGTGGCCTTCGCCCAGGCGGGTACCGTGGCCGAGGTGCTGGTGCGCGAGGGCGATACTGTCGCCGCCGGCGCGCCGCTGGCCCGGCTCGACACCCACGACCTCGAGCTGCAGGTTGCGCAGAGCCGCGCCAGCCTGGCACAGGCGCAGGCCAGCTACGACCGGATCGCGGGGGGCGCAACCGCCCAGCAGATCGCCGCGCAGCGCGCCGTGGTGCAGAACGCCGAGGCTGGCCTGCGCCGCGCCCGCACCGGCGGCTACACCGCCGCCGACATCGCGCGCGCCCAGGCGCAGGTGCGCCAGGCCGAGGCCGCGCTGGCCGCGCTGCGCAGCCCCAGCCCGGCCGACCTGAGCGCCGCCGAGGAGCGCGCGCGCCAGGCCGAGGTTGATCTGCAGGCGACCCGCGACAGCGCCTCGCAGGCGAAGACCAGCAGCCAGCTGGCGATGCAGCGCGCCGCCGACGCGCTGACCCAGGCCCAGGCGGCGTATGCTACCGCCGCCGAGAACTGGCAATATGTCGACGACACTGGCGCCGACCCGGCCAACCCTACCGTCGTCGACGCGGCCGGCAAAACCAAAAAGAACCTGCTCAACGATGTGCAGAAGCGCCAGTACTACCAGGCCTTTGTGCAGGCCGAGGCCGCGCTGCACAGCGCCGAAAAGGCCCTGGCCGACGCGCAGGTGGTGTACCGGCAGGCCCAGAACCACGAGATCGCGGCTGTTCAAGGCGCCGAGTCGCGGCTGGCCGAGGCCCAGGCCCGGCTCGCGGGCCTGAAGAACCCCGACGCCAACGCGCTGGCGCAGGCCCAGGCGAGCCTCGACCAGGCGCGCGCCGCCGAGCAGAGCGTGCGGGCTGGCGGCGCGCCGGCTGACGTGGACGCCGCCCAGGCGACGCTGGCCCAGCAGCGCGCCGCCCTCGATCAGCTCACGGCGCCGCCGCGCGCCGCCGACCTGGCCGAGGCGCAGGGGCGTGTCGCGGCGGCGCAGGCCGGCCTGCAGCAGGCCGAGCGCGCGCTCGACCAGGCGACGCTGCGCGCGCCGTTTGGCGGGACAATCGCCGCGCGCGCGCTGGAGGTCGGCCAGCGGGTGAGCCCCGCCGGCGCGGCGCCGCTAGTGCTGGCCGATCTCGCGAAGTGGAAGATCGTCACCGACAACCTGAGCGAGCGCGATGTCGTGCGGATCGCCGTCGGCTCGCCTGCACAGCTGAGCTTCGACGCGCTGCCGGGCGTGGCGCTTGCCGGCACGGTCGCGGCCATCCAGCCGCGCGGTGTCGACCGCTATGGCGATATCACCTATACTGTAACAGTGGCGCCCAGCGCGTGGGACGCGCGGCTGCGCTGGAATATGTCGGCGTCGGTGTCGATTGCGGCGGGGGCGCCGTAGGCTGCCGCGCCAGGACGAACGCTCATGAGCAAGACGGCGACACCCGAGATCTCGGCGCTTGGCGCGCACCTGGCCGGGCGCGGCGCCCGCCGCGCGCTGGCGCCGATCGGTGCGCTGCTGCTGGGCGAGCTGCTCGCGCTGGGGCTGCTGGCGCCGCCGCGCCCGGCCGAGCTTGGCATGGTTCCGCTGGCGCTGGCGCTGGCGGTGCTGCTGGCGGGGCTGCTGCCGGCGCTGCTGCGGCCCTCGGCGGCGGCCAGCATCGTCGGCTGCTCGGCGGTGGTGGTCGCGAGCATCCTGTGGCGCCCGGCGCTGGCCTTCGGCGGCGCCCGCTCGCTCGCGGAGGTCGCGGCGATGCTTGGCCGCAACGACGCCAGGCTCGTGCTGCTCAACATGGCGCTGCTGCCGCCGCTGACGCTGCACCTGGCGGCGCGCTTTCCCGAGCGCGGCGCGCTCGGCGGGCGCGCGCTCGCTGGGGCCTACGCGCTTGCCGCCGGCCTCGCGCTGGCCGCGTGTGTGCTGCCGCCTGCGCTGCGCCTGGCGCCGCTGGTGGCGCTGGTGATCGCCGCGCTGGCGGGATTTGGCGGCGCGGCCTACCTGCTGCTGTGCACCATTCGCGGCGCGCAGCCCACGCAGCCGCGCGCCGTGCAGCAGGCGCGCTTGCTGCTGCTGGTGCTGACGCTGGCCGAGGCACCGCTGCTGCTCATGCCGCTCGGCCGCTCGATCAGCCTGCTCATCCCCTACGAGGTGGCGCTCAGCGCGCAGATCCTGCTGCCGATCGGCATCGCCTATATCGTGATGCGCCGGGATCTGTTTGGCATCGATACGGCCATGCGCCGCGCGCTCGACTACGCGATCGTCTTGTTCGCCCTGCTGATGATCTACTTTGGCCTGACGGCGCTGCTCACCCGCTTCAGCAGCGGCCTGGGCGGGGCCTGGGGCGCGGCGGCCACAATCCTGAGCGTGATCGCGACCGCGGCCGCGTTCACGCCGCTGTTCCACGCGGTGCAGCGCCTGGTCGATCGGGTGTTCTACCCCGAGCGGCTGCGCTTCGCGCGCGCGATCGGCGCGGCGCGCGCCGCGCTCGCGCAGGTGGTGCAGCGCGACGCGGTGATCCGCCTGCTGGCCGACGAGCTGCCGCGCCAGCTTGAGGCTGCCTGGGCCGAGCTGGTGCTGCAGCCCTCGCCTGGCCAGCCCGCCGCGGCCAGCCAGCCCGGCGTCTGGTCGGCGCCGATGACTGTCGGCGGCCGGCTGATCGGGCGCTACTGGCTCGGCCCGCGCCACTCCGGGCTGCACTTCGCCGCCGATGAGCACGAGCAGCTCGCGAGCCTGGTGCAGCAGGCCGCGCTCGCGCTGGCGTATGCCGAAACCTACGACTCGCTGGCGCGGCTGAACGACGAGCTGGAGGAGCGCGTAGCGCTGCGCACCAGCCACGTGGTGGCGCAGCAGCGCGAGCTTGCGGCGATCGAGGAGCGCCAGGCGCTGGCGCGCGACCTGCACGACTCGGTGAAGCAGGCGCTGTTTAGCCTGGGCATCGGCCTGCGCACCGCGCGCATCCGCCTACACGCCGACCCCGCCGCCGCCGCTGTGCTGCTCGAGCAGTACGAGCAGGTGGCACTGCAGGCTCAGGCCGAGCTGGGCCACCTGCTGGGGCATCTGCGCACGCCGGCCGCCGGCACGGCCGATCTGGCGCTGCTGCTCGCCGAGCACGCGGCGGCGCTCGCCGAGCGGCACGGCCTGGCGGTGGCGCTCGAACTGCCGCCGGCGCTGGTGCTGCCCCAGCCGCTGCCGAGCGCGCTGGCGCAGGTGGCGCGCGAGGCGCTGCATAATGTAGTGCGCCACAGCGGCGCAGGCGCTGCCCAGCTCTGCCTGGCCGCCGAGCCCGATCGGCTCACGCTTACCATCGCCGACCACGGCCGCGGCTTCGACATGGCCGCGCCAACCCGCGGCCACGGCCTCCAGAGCATGCGCGAGCGCGTCGCCCTGCTCGGTGGCACGCTGACGGTCGAGTCGGCGCCGGGGAAAGGAACAGCAGTATGTGCGCAGCTGGCACTGAAGCCTTAGCGGCCGCGCCGATCGGCGTGATCATCGCCGACGACCACGAGGTGGTGCGGCGCGGCCTTGGCATGCTGATCGAGGGCGAGCCCGACATGCGCCTGCTGGGCATGGCCGCGAGCGGCGCCGAGGCGCTGGCGCTGGCGGCGGCTACTGCGCCGCAGGTGATCCTGCTCGACATCCGCATGCCCGGCATAGACGGCATCGCGGCGGCGGCGCAGCTGCGCGCGGCCCACCCCCGCCTGGCCATTCTCATGCTGACGAGCTACAGCGACGATGCGCGGATCTACGCCGCGATGCGCGCAGGGGCGAGCGGCTACCTGCTCAAAGAGATGAGCGGCGACGCGCTGCTGCACGCCATCCGCGCGGCGGCGCGCGGCGAGCCGCAGCTGCATCCCACGATTGCCCGGCGGCTGATGGATCGCGTGATGCCGCCCGACGACCCGCTGGCGCGGCTTTCGCCGCGCGAGCACGACGTGCTGCGGCTGATCGCGCGCGGGCTGAGCAACAAGGAGATCGCTTTCGCGACTGGCCTGACCGAGCAGACGGTGAAGTCGTATGTTCGCGAGATCCTCGGCAAGCTTGGCGTGGCCGACCGTACGCAGGCGGCGCTGCTGGCGGTGCGCTATGGCCTGATCGGCGACGCCGAGGGGTGATGCCGCCTGCGGCTGTTCATACCACATTCGCTTGATCACGTATAGATCGGTAGCACTCCGTGGCGAAGCCACGGAGTGCTACACGATCACAAGTTTGGGGGCGATCGCCGCCGCCCCAAACCCCACCAAAGTGTAAGTCATCAAGCGAAGTTGGTATTACGCGCTGGATATTTTTGCCCTCAGCAGCGGCTGGCGAATCGCGCCTGCGTCGAGCCTGGCGGCGCCCAGAAACGCCACAAAGCGCGCAAACCCGCGCGCCAGCGCCTCGGCAAAGGCCGCGTCGTCGCCGAGCGCCTCGTCTTCGAGCCACAGCCCCAGAATGACAAACGTGCCGCTTGCGCGGTCGAGCTTGCTGTCGAAGCGCGCCACCAGCCGGTCGCCCCACAGCACCGGCATGGTGTAGTAGCCATACTTGCGCAGGTGCTCGGGCTTGTACACCTCCCACACGTAGTCGAAGCCAAACAGCACCTTGGCGCGCCCGCGCGCGCTGACCTGGTCGAGCGGCGCGAGGAACACCGCCTCTTCGGCTGTGGTTGTTTCCAGCGGCGCCCAGGCGGCCGGAACGCGCCCGGCGGCAAGCTCTTGCAGCACGGCCGCGTCCTCGCCGAGCGCGTAGTGCGGCGCCTTCCAGCCCTCAACCCGCACCGCCACAAGCTCGCCCGTAGCCAGCAGCGCCTCGCGCAGCGTGGCCATGGCGAGATCCGGCCGCTCGTGGCCATAAAGCCCGTCGACCGCGCGGCTCAGGCGCGACAGGCCGGCGAAGCCTACCTCTTTCTTGATCAGGAAGCGGTCGGTCTCGTCGTCGCCGCTTTCGCGGATCAGCTGCGCCGGCGCGACGGCCTCGGTGAGCGCGTACACGCGCTCGAAGCGCTCGCGGTGGTGCGTCATCACCTCGCCGGTGCGCCACAGGTAGTACAGCGCCAGCGCGCTGTCTTTGCGGCCGCGGTAGTGCTGGGTGCGCGTGCGCGTGGCCATCGCGAAGTCGCGGTTGCTGACGGTGCCGCGCTCGCGTACGATCTCGCGCATCTCGACAATCGCGTCGGCGTGCTCGCGCGCCATGTCGCGCAGGCGCTGGAACTGCGCCAGCTCGCGCCGCATCACTACGCGCCAGTGCGGCAGCTCGTCCATCGGCCGGGCGGCCAGCCAGCCGCCCCAGTCGAAGAACTTGCGCTGCTCGTAGGCCAGCTCTTCCCACATGCCGGGCCGGTAGCCGAGCACGCGGCCGTACAGCGCGATGTCGTGGCTGCGCGCGATGATCTGCAGCGGGTCGAGCTGCAGGTACTCCATGGCGCGCATGGCCTGCTCGGCGCCGGCGAGCCCGCGCCAGCGGCGGCCGGGCCACAGCCCCTGCTTGCCGAGGATAAAGCGGCGGGCGGTCTCGATTGTGATTGTCAGCATAGGCTTTAGCTAATGCACATCGCCCGCAGGCTGCCGCAGAAAGGCGAGCGTGCGCTCCCACGCCAGGCTGGCCGCCGCCTGATCATAGGCGTCGGCGCGGTCGGGCTCGAAGAACCAGTGGCCGGCGCCGCTGTAGCGGTAGAATGTCGCCGGGCGACCAGCCTGCCGGAGTGCTGCTTCGAGCGCGTCGACGCCAGCCTGTGGCTCAAACTCGTCGCTCTCGCCAAAGTGGCCGAGGTAGCGCGCGCGCGATTGGCTGAGATCGGCGTCGCCGGTGCCGTAAAACAGCACGACCGAGCCAATCTGCTCGGGGTCGGCGCTGGCGAGCTCGAGCGCGTAGTACGCGCCAAGCGAAAAACCGATCACCGCGAGGCCGCCGCTGGCCTGGCTGGCGCGCTCGCTCAAAAAGCGCACCGCTTCGGCGATAGCTGCCCTGGCCTGGCGGTCGTCGGCGTTGAGCGCTTTGACAAGCGCTTCGGCTTCAGCGATCGTGTCGACAACGTTGCCCTGGTATAGGTCGGGGGCGAAGGCGACAAAGCCGGCCTCGGCCAGGTGCGCGCAGATCGCGCGTATGGTGCCGTTCAGCCCCCACCAGGCGTGCAGCACCAGTGCGCCTGGCCCGGTGCCATCAGCTGGGGTGGCCAGAAATCCTTGCGGTTGTGGGTGGGTCATATGCGCCTCCTTGGGTTCAGTATGCGGCGAGGGCACCTCGGCCCACCGCACGCAGGGATGCTGCCAGCATCCTATTCGATAGCACCTGCCTGCCGGGCGCCTCAGCGCGCCGTGCCGGCCACGCGCCCGATCTGCTTGAGGTGCGTTCGCTCGTGGCTGGCCAGCCACTGCGCATAGAACAGCACCGTGCGCTCGAGCGGCCGGCCCGCGCCTACCACGGTTGCCGCGCGCGCCCATGCGGCGGGGGCCAGCGGCCGCAGGCGCGCCAGCAGTTCGCTGCGCTGCGCCGTAAACTCCGCCAGCGACGCCGCGAATGCCTGCTCGCGATAGCCGGTGTTGGCGATCCAGCTGGTCGGGTTGATCGCCCGCAGGGTCGGGTGGTCGCGGGCGATGATCTCGGCGATGCACTCGCCCCACACGTCGGCGCAGGCGCGCAGGTGCGCCAGCACGTCGTTGGCCGACCACTCGCCGGGCGCGGGTGCGGCGTGCAGCTGCGCCGGCGCCAGCCCGGCGGTGATCGCGGCGATGCGCGGCGGCGCGGCCGCCAGCATTGCCAGAATCTGCTCTGCACTCAGCGTTTGATCGGGCACGTCGCGCGTTCCTTTCCCCGGCAGATGCTGCTCGGCCAGGTTTGTGTGTGCGTTTTTCAACAACGCACACCTCTGCGGAATCAGGCACCGCTCTGCTCGCCGTCGAGCGGGATATTCACATAGATCGCGGTGCCCGCGCCGGGCGCGCTCTCGATCGTCATGCTTCCGCCCAACAGGCTCGCGCGCTCCGCCATCCCCACCAGGCCAAGCTGCTGGCCGCCGCTGCGGTTTCGCGCCGTGGCCTCTGGGTCGAAGCCCACGCCGTCGTCGGCGATCACCAGGCGCATCTCGCTGGCGTGCCGCTGGATCAGCAGGTTCACCTGGCGCGCCTGCGCATGCTTGCTCACGTTGGTGAGCGCCTCTTGCACGATCCGGTAGACGCTTGCCTCAATCGTGATCGGCATGCGCGTGGCGTCCAGCCCGGTCGCCAGGTACTCGATCGCAATGCCGCTGCTCTCGCTCCACTGCTGGGCATAGAACTCGAGCGCGTCGTGCAGGCCCAGGTCGTCGAGCACGGTAGGGCGCAGCTCGGCCGTCAGCCGGTCGAGCTCGTCGTCAATCTCGCCGATCGCACTCAAGAGGTGGCCGATGCGCGCCTGAACTTCTGGCATGGTGTCACACAGCGTCTGCACCTGCGTCAGGTTGAGGCGCACCGCAACCAAGAATTGCCCCAGGCTGTCGTGCAGCTCGCGCGCGATCCGGCGCCGCTCGTCTTCCTGCACCGTCACCAGGCGCTGCAGCAGCTCGCGGCGAACCATGTTCAGCTGGGCCAGCTCGGCGGTGCGCTGCTGGACACGCTGCTCCAGCTCGTCGTGCGCCTGCTGCAGCATGTCCTCGGCATGGCGCTGAGCGGTGGCGTCGCGGGCGATCTTGACGAAGCCGCGCACGTCGCCCGCCGGGTCGTCCAGGCGCACGAGCATGCCGTCGACGAACAGCCGCGAGCCGTCTTTGCGCAGGTGCCAGCGCCGATCTTCGGCGCGGCCTTTAGCCATAGCCGTGCGGATCTCGCGCTCGACGGCGCCGCCCGCGCGATCTTCCGGCGTGAAGATCAGCGCGCCGCTCTGGCCGAGCGCCTCGGCCTGGCTCCAGCCAAATACGCGCTCGGCGCCGCTGCTCCAGAAGGTGATCAGGTTCTCGGCGCCCAGCAGGAACATCGCGTAGTCGCGCGCGCCGTCGACGAGCAGGCGGAATTTTTCTTCGGACGCGCGCAAGGCCGCCTCGGCCTGCTTCAGATCCTCGATGTCGGTGGCCGAGCCAAACCAGCCGGCGACCTGGCCGCTGTCGTTGCGCAGCGGCACATTCCGCCCGATAAACCAGCGGTACGCGCCGTCGCTGCGGCGCAGCCGGTATTCGGTGTCGAACTGGGCGCCTGCCGCCAGCGCGCGCTGCCAGCGCCCGGCCGAGGCCGGCGCGTCGTCGGGGTGGACGATCGCCTGCCAGCCCAGCCCGGCCGATTGTTCGTAGCCTAGGCCACTGTACTCATACCAGCGCTGGTTGAAGTAGATCGCTTCGCCGGCTGCGTCGTTAGTCCAGATCACCTGCGGCACGGTGTTGGCCAGCGTGCGGAAGCGCGCCTCCGAGTCGCGCAGGGCATCCTCGGCGCGCTTGCGATCGGTGATATCAAACGACGCCGCCAGCACCGCATACACCTCGCCTTGCGGGCTATACAGCGGCGTGCCGCGCGTGATGTAGTAGTGCCCGCGGTCGGTGTGCTCGTGCAGAAACGGCCTGCCCGCCAGCGCGTGCCGAAAGTTTGTCTCGTAGGACGCGGCGGTTGCGGGATCGAGCGCCTCGAAGATGGTTTTGCCAACCAGATCGCTGGAGCGCAGGTTGACGGCGTGCAGGGCTTCGCCTTCGACCAGCAGGTAGCGCAGATTGCGATCAACCACAAACGCCGCGCCTCCCGGCAGGTTTTCGCTCAAGGCGCGTAGCAGCTGCTCCGACTCGCGCAGCGCGGTTTCGGCGCGGGCGCGTTCGACTGCCGCCCAGGTGCGCTCGGCGATTTCTTCGGCGAGGGCTATTTCAAAGTCCGTCCATGCTCGCGGGGTATTTTGCGTGATACACAGGTTTCCGGCGTACTCGCCATTCTTGATCACCGGCACATTGATAAAGGCAATGATCTGCAGCTGAATGCAGAGCTGCTTTAGCTCTTCGTCCATGGCGTCGGTGGCATTCGAGTCGCGCACGGTCAGCGGGCGGCCCATGTTCATCGTCGCTGTAAACAGCGGCAGACTGTCAAGCGGATATACGCCTGCCACCGAAGGCAGATCTCCGCGCGAGGCGTCGCGCCGGATGATCGCGTTGCCGTCCTCGATTTCGCAGTAGTAGGCTCGATCTGCCTTGAAAAAGTCCATCGCCGTGCGCGTGACGGTCATCTGGATCTCAATGGCGTCCGCAAGCGGGCGCAGCGCATCCGAGAGTTTTAAGAGAAATTCCTGCTGCCGCTCGTGCTCTTTGCGCTCGGTGATGTCGAAAAAGGTGAGCACCACGCCGCCGATGCGGTCTTCGCCGTCGCGGTAGGGCAGCACGCTCAGCAGGTACACCTTGCCGTTGCTGGCGCGCGCCTCGCGCTCGATCGTCCGCAGATCCGCAAGCACGCTCGCCGCGTCGGCCAGCACGTCGGCGCCGAGCAGCCGGTGGGTGATGTCGGCGAGCGGCCGGCCGTAGTCGGCCGCGATCAGGTTGAACAGCTCGCGCGCGGCCGGCGTGAACAGCTTGATCCGCAGCCGGCGATCCAAAAAGATCGTGCCGATGTTGGTCGAGTTGACCAGGTTCTGCAGGTTGGTGCTGTGCAGCGTGGCTTCCTCGATTTTGACCTTGAGCTCCTGGTTGACGGTGCGCAGCTCTTCGTTGATCGACTGCAGCTCTTCTTTGCTGGTTTCCAGCTCTTCGGCCGACGAGCGCAGCTCTTCGTTCATGGCGTGCAGCTCTTCGTTGGTGGCCCTGAGCTCTTCGGCCTGCAGCTCATACTGCTCGCTCGTCGTGTTCAGCTGCTGCCTCAGGTGCTGCACTTCGTCTTCCAGCTGCTGTGTGACTAAGCTCTCGGCGTGTACCACCGGCTCGGCGCCGCTCGGCGGTGGCGCGCCTGGCTCGAACAGCACCAGCAAAAATGTGCCGGCGCCCTTGGCCTGGCGCGGCATCGGGCGCACGCGCACCGTCACCGTCTCGGGGTGCGTGTCGAAGCCGATGGTCAGGCTGCTCGTGTCGATATTGCTCTGCCGCTTGGCGGCCTGGTACAGCGCGCTGAGCAGCGCGAGGCGCAGCTCGGGCCGGATCAGCTCGAGGAGATTGGTGGTAGGTTCGCCGGCGGCGATCTCGAGGTAGCGCCCGGCGCCCTTCGACAGGTGCACGATCTGGAAGTCCTGGTCGACGACCAGCGAGGGCGGCGCATACTCCTCGATCAGCCGCATGTGCAGCGCGGCGTAGCTGATCTGCTCGTCGGCCGGCTCATCCGGGCTTGCCAGGCTCGCCTGCGGCAAAGGCAGGGGCGTGCGCGCGAGCGGCTGCGCTTCAGGTAGCGTGAGCACGCGCGCGCCGGCGGTGCGGCGCTGAAAGATGCGCTGCTCGCGGCTGACGGCTGAAAAGAGGTCGTTCGAGCCGTCGACCGACTCGGAGCTGCCGAGAAACAGGTAGCCGCCCGGCCTGAGCGCGAAATGCAGCGTCTCGATCACCCGCTCCTGGGCGGCGTGGTTGAGATAGATCAGCATATTGCGGCATGTCACCAGATCCAGGTGCGAGAACGGCGGGTCTTTGAGCACGTTGTGGGTGGCGAACAGCACCATCTCGCGGATCTCGCCCCGCACGCGGTAGCGCTGGTCTTCGAGCGCGAAGAACCGCCGCAGCCGCTCGGGCGACACGTCGGCGGCGTCGTTTGCGCTGTAGAGCCCGCGGCGCGCGTGGGCAATCGCGGCCTCGTCGATGTCGCTGGCGAAGATCTGCACGCTGGGCGCACCGCTGGCGCCGAGCGTGTGCTCGGCGCAGAGCATGGCGATCGAATAGGCTTCCTCGCCGGTCGCGCAGCCGGCAACCCAGATCCGCACCTGCTCGTCGGCGCGCTTGCCCGCAAACAGGCGCGGGATGATCTCGCGCTCGAGCGCCGCGAAGGCCTCTTTGTCGCGGAAGAAGTTCGTAACCGAGATCAGCAGATCTTTCAGCAGCGCCTGCACTTCGTCGGGGGTCTCGCGCAGAAACGCGGCGTAGGCCGGCAGGCTGGGCAGGCCGCGCACATTCACCCGCCGCGCGATCCGCCGCAGCAGCGTCGGGCGCTTGTAGTTCGAGAAATCGTGGCCGGTGTGCACACGCAGCTGGGTAAAGATCTCGCGCAGCGCCTGCTGCTGCTCGGCGGGGCGCTGGCCGGCCTCCAGCTGGATGGCAAGCGTGCCCAGGCTGGCGCGGTAGGCGACGATCCGCGCGGGTATCGCCGCCACCGGCAGCACGTCGTCGGCCAGGTCGGTGGCGATCGCGTTGCGCGGCATCTCGCTGAATGCTGCCTCGCGCGGATTCTGCACAAACACCACGCCGCCATGCTCCTTGACGCGCTTGAGGCCCATCGAGCCGTCGGCGCCGGTGCCCGAGAGCACGACGCAGACCGCCCGGCTGTAGTGCGTTTCGGCGAGCGTGCGAAAGAAGATATCTACCGGCGCGCGGCGCTCCTCCGGCAGGGTGTTCGGCGACATCGCCAGATCGTCGCCGGCCATGGTGAGGTGCTGGTTCGGCGCGACGACGTAGACGTGGTTTGGCGCGACACGCGCGGTTTCGCTTACCTGTGTGACGGGCAGTGGCGTAACGGTTTGCAGAATTTGCGCCACACGGCTTTCGTGATCGGGCGAGAGGTGCAGGATGACGACGTAGGCGGCGCCCGAGTCGGCCGGCACGTGCGCGAAAAACTCGCGCAGCGCCTCGATGCCGCCGGCCGAGGCGCCCAGTCCGACGACCAGGAAGCCTGGCTCGGATCGCATCAGATCCTCAGGAGCATCGGGCAGATGCGTCATCGTGGGCACCTTTTCTCTGGGAGCGCGCCGGACGGCAGCTGCACACATTATAGCAACCTTTGATCCACTCGGGCGGTGGCGCGAGCCGCAATCGCAGGGCTACGGCGAGCCTAGAGGTTTGCCGCAAAGACGCAAAGTCTCAAAGGCGATTTCTACATTTCACCATGACAGTGACATAGTGGTGGGGGTTTGGGGTCGGCTTCGCCGCCCCAAATTTCTTAGAAGCTGTTTGAAAAAGGTGGTAGGGAAATAAAAAAGTGGGGGCTTGGGGGGGCCGCAGGCCCCAAAAATCTTCTTTGGTGGGGCGAGTATGGTAGCAAAGCTACCATGCTCGCCCCACCAGGGAGGTTCGGAGAGGCAAAGCCACTCCGGCTCCCCTATTTCCGATGAAGCCAATTGAAAGCTCGGGCACCTGACCGAACGAGCGCGACTACGCCTGATTGTAGGCTCGCTCAAGCTCAGCCACGTCGAGCTTCACCATCGTCAACATGGCTTCCATCACAGCCTTCACCTTCCTGGGGTCGCTATCACCAATCAGCTCGGTGAAGCGCCTCGGGACAATTTGCCACGAGAGGCCGAAGGGGTCTTTGATCCAACCGCATTGCGTGGGCGTGGCTCCTGCCTTCACGAGCTTGTCCCAGTATTCGTCCACTTCATGCTGATCCGCGCAGTCCACGTAGAGCGAGACCCCCTCAGAGAAGCTGAAGTACGGCCCTCCGTTGTAGCCCATGAAGGGTTGGCCACCAACGACAAACTCGGCGGAGCTGATGGAACCGTCGTTGCCCGTGCGGGCGACGTTGCGTACTTCGGAGTTCGGAAACGTCGCGGTGTAGAACTCGATCGCCGCTTCGAGCTGGTCGTTGAACATCAGGAAAGGTGTCACTTTGTTCATGGGAGTGTCTCCTTTGTGAGGGCGCTGCTCTTCTTCGCCCAAGGGGTTGGCATTCAGCTGCCGCGAGCGCGGAAGCACGCTCTAAAATCGCTAGAATCTCGCGCGCAAAGCGGTTGGCTGGAACATCTTGTTCGGCGGCAAGCTGTCGGCGTGTCCTATGATAGCGAATACTTTATGGGTACTCTCGTGCGATTATCTGCTGTATTTCTTGCTCCAATGCCGACAGCTTGTTCGCTATCACATCCCACACAATCTCGTAATCGACACCAAAATATCCATGTATCAGTCGATCGCGCATTCCTGCAATTGCTCGCCATTCGACCGTACCGTACTTTTGTCGAAGTGCCTCGGGCATCTGTTTGATTGCCTCGCCGATAACTTCGATGCTGCGAACATATGCGCGCTTCAGCGTCTCGTCTTGCAAGAAGGCTGCCTTATCCAAGCCCTGTGAACTCTTCCGGACATACGCAATTTCATCAAGGACATGCTGGAGGTACTCACGCGCTGAGAGCGGCATATTCGACCTCACGCAGAATATGTGGCCCAATATATGGACTGAGCGACTCTTTAGTCAAGAGATCGACACGCCGGCCAAATAGGTCTTCAAGGAAGAAGGCCAAGTGCATGAAATTATCGAAGGTTTTCTGGGCAGGCGCAAACTCAACCAGAATGTCGACATCGCTTTGCTCTTGGGCTTCATTTCGCACAAATGAGCCAAAGACGCCGCAGCGCTGAACACCAAAGCGACGAAGATCCGGCTGATGGAGTTGAAGGAGGGTCAATATCTGCTCTTTGGTCTGAACCGCCATAACGTACCTTGTCAATTACAGGACTTACGCGGTGCGCGTTTTTGCCTTCGGCAGAGCGGTACCATGCTGCCGCAGGCAGAATAAGCCGATATCGCCGGCGACCGCGTACGTTCTGTCAATTACTCCTATATGCTGAGGATTATAACACGCTTGTATTTTGTGGCATTGGCTGGAATAGCGTGTTCGGCGGCACTTACTATCGGCCCTACTCTAATCGGCTGGAACGCCAAGGGGGGCGCTTGGTTGCCCTGCTACCCCTCAGTTTGTGGGTATACCATGGCGATGCCATGCAGGTAGGTCAGCGCAATCCCTTCGGCACCGTGGCCTTCACCGGCATAGATTTCGCTTTCCAACTCGCCGACTGAAAGGTACAGCTGTATCGGATTGCTGGCATCTCGCGCGGCCAGCTGCGCATCGTGCTGAAACCAGTAATCATACGTGGCGTTCAGAATCGCGCTGCCGGAGATATAGCGCTGAAAAGCATCCGGCTGCTGGAACAACGCATAGAGCACAAAGAAGCCGCCCGACGAATAGCCTTGCAGGCAGCGATCCGAGGGAATGGTGCGATAGTTCGCATTAATGGTGTTGGTTAGCTATCTTGCTACCTACCACAGCCCCAGCTGTACCGCCGCGCGCCGGCCGTCGAGCAGCACATACGGCGCGGCCCACTTGGTTGTAACCCCAAGCGCCCTGAGCTGGGCCAGGTCGCGCAGGCGCGTTTCGCGCCGCGCCGCAATGATCCGGTCGGCGCTCTTGGGGCCGATGCCGGGCACCTTCAGCAGCTGCTGGCGCGGCGCGCGGTTCAGCTCGATTGGCGTGTGCAGGTGGCGCTCGGCCCAGGCCTGCTTGGGCGTGCGGTCGCGCGGCAGCAGGCCCTGCTCGTCGAACGGCAGCTCGTCGTAGCAGAAGCCATAGTCGCGGAGCATGAAGTCCGATTGGTACAGCCGCAGCGCGCGCGTCGGGTCTTCGGCCGGCTGCTCGGCGAACGGCGAGCGGTCGATCGGGTGGAACGCGCTGAAGTAGGCGCGCCACAGCCCCAGCTCGCGGTGGGCGCGCTGCACCGTGCGCAGCAGCTCGCGGTCGCTCTCGCCCACCGCGCCGACGACGAACTGCGTGGTGAGGCTGCGCGCGGCGGTGCGGCCCTCCTGGCGCGCGCGCCGGATCAGCTCGGCGGCCCAGGCCATGCGGCCCCACATGCTTCCCGCAAACTCCTTGTCGGGCGCAAGCTCGCTCAGGCGCGCCTGGTTCGGCGCCTCGAGGTTGAGCGAGACGCGGTCGGCCAGCTGGACGGCGCGCTCGACGTACTCGAAGGCGGCGCCGGGGATGAGCTTGAGGTGGATGTAGCCGGTGTAGCCCTCGCGCAGGCGCAGGCGCTCGACGGTGGCGAGCATCTTTTCCATGGTGGTGTTGGCGTCGGGCACAATGCCCGAGGAGAGGAACAGGCCGTCGACGCGGCGGCGCTGGCTGAGCGAGACAAACGTGGTGGCCAGCTCGTCGGGCTTGAAGGTGGTGCGCTTGCGGCGGATCGCGCAGCTGGTGAAGCAGTACTTGCAGGCGTAGCGGCAGGCGTTGGTCTGCAGCACTTTGAACAGCCGCGTGGTGCCGCCGCCCTCGCGGCTGGCGTTGTACACAAAGCCGGTGGCGTGCGCAATGCCCTGCTGGATGCTCTGCGTCGCGGGCACATCGGCCACTTCGTCGGAGGCTTCTTCTCCGAGGATCGCTAGCTTCTGCTGGATGTCCGGCTCGAGGATGATCGTTGTGCACATCCTGTACCCCCCTTGCGGCCCGGTAAAACAGATGTGCGAGTAGTATAGCACAGGTGTGCAAGTGTGCGCAGCGAGGTGTTGTCAGGCGCTATCTGCCAACATGACAACCGCGTCGCCCCGACTACTCGGGAGACGCGGCGTGCATTGCGGTGAACGGCAAACAGCAGGCGATCTTGCAGGCATTCAGCCCGCCCGAGTTTACGGCCTACCCGGTGAGCAAGAACGCGGGCGCCAGGCGGCAGCGCGCCAGACGGCTGTGGGACGTGCTCGCGCCTAGCCCGAGCCCGAGCCGCCAAAGCCGCAGCCGGCCGAGACGGTGAGAGGCGCATAGCACATCACGCCACGCCCGCCGACGATCGCTCGTCGGCGGGCGCGGCGTGTTTCGCGGTTGGCGAGCAGCCAGGTGAACGGATTGGCGTTCAGTTGCCGCGAGCGCGGCACGCGATTGGTGAAATCGCTGCGATCTCGCGCGAAGCGGTCGGTTGGATGCGCGGGTTCGGCGGCACAGCGCCGGCCTCACTGTCCTTTCCCCTTTGACCACGCATTCGCATGCCATTTCTGACGCCACTCTTCACGAGTGCGTTCTATGTCGGCTGGGATCGTATCGCCATAGCTGAGGCGGTCCAGGAAGGACACCACGTCGTGCATCTTACCCTCAATTAGGCTCGTCGCACCTGGTCTGCCATCCTGGCTGCCATCACTTTCCCAGTGAAATCGGTGGATCAGGTCGTCAATAAGCAGCATCCGCTCACGAGCCGAGTGACTGATCGGGAATAGGCGCACATATTCCTTGACAAACGGCTCGAGACCACCGGCAAACAACCACTTGCGCTGATAGGTCTTCTGGTACAAATCCCAAGGGCACAGCCAGCCACAGTTGGCGCATTGTGCGACGGGATGTGGCTCCCAATCGATGTGCGCAGTATGCTCGCACACCGGGCAAGACGGATTACCACGAATGGCTTCGGTAACCCTGAGCATGCTGATACAGCGAGAATAGAGCGAGAAACCCACGTCATTGACGAGGTTCTCGTCCAGGAGATCACGGGCGCAACTCTGGTAGAGCTGTTGAATGCGGGCTTTACTCAAGCGTGGTGCCCACATGGGCAAATGGTACACGTTCGGATCGGACATGGGCAATCCTCCACGAAAAACACAAAATGACCAGGTAACCACCGGCCGCGAGCCCGCTTGCACGGTCGACGCTGCCACCGGGTGGTTCCCGGCCATTCCATCACGCTCATAACGAATGTGACAGTTGGAGAATAGCACATCGGTATTTGCATTGCAAGAGGTATGATCGTGATGATGCCGCCGAACGAATAGCTGTCAGCTGCGCCGCACTAATAGATCTGGAAAGCCTTTTAGATGATGCTACTGCTAAAATCGCCCCGATCTTGTCGACGCGTAGCGGCGTCAGGTGCAAGCGCTTGTTGGACGGCAAATTTGGCAGTTATGGTTTTATCTGACAATAGGCCTATATATGCCAACAACTTTTCCTACTGGAGCAATACGTTTTGTCTCAATAGTGTATTCGCTTTTTTCTATGTCTCTTCGCCAACTCAATCGAAAAGGTCTTTCTTTTCCGGCGATTTCCGTGTAATATTTGAGAGTAGGGCCGTCAAACCATTGCATATCCATATCCGGTAGATCTTCTACTTCTTTCTCGTGTCTTGGTGGTAGATAATAAGTGACTATCAAATCTCGTTGTTTTGGCATTCTTCCATTTTTATACGGTTGTACTATCACATAATCATCTTCAAATATCCTTTCGTGTTCCATACTGATACCGACAACTTTTAGAACAAAGGCGCCTAAATCACTATCAAGATTAGGAATAGGAATTGTGACCAGCTCATGATCTGGTAGATCTGCTAAATCAATTCTCAGTTCGTCCTGCTTCGTTCTTCCGGCCCTGACCTGTCCACGAAGCGGTAGGTATGTAGGTGACACAATATGCGAGTTAGTAGAAACAACTTTGCCAAGATACGCAGCGGCCTCTTCTGTAAAAACAAAGTCTTTACGATTCTTAACTAAGAATCCTTTTTCGACAAGTCCCTTCTTTAAGTCAGAAAGCCAAGTCGTCGATATTACCATCTTTTGCTCTATCCATTTACGATCTACGGTGGTATTCGGGCCATGTGAACTGCGCCAATGCCGAATATATCGTAGGAGTTCATCTTCACGTGGCGTCAGATCGCTCATACCTTATTGCTCCTTGAAAATGACAATGGCAGTACAAACTTATTTCTGTACTGCCACTATTATGAGTTTTAGTCGGTAGTATAACTCATTCCGTAATTTCAGTTATGGTTGGATGAGAGTAACAACCGCTTTGAGATACCCCGTCAGTTCAGGTCTCCATACTATGATTATACTGGCCATCACTACGAAAAGCCACCACCATTTCTGGGAGGGCAGATCAACGTTAAACTCAAGGTTGACGGACTGATTAACAAGGATGATCCGTAGGGTGGTTCTCTTCAGGCCCTTTCTTGGTGTGGTCATATACGTCCCTCCTTCTTGATATGCGAACGTGTGTTCTGGTGGAAGGATACAGAACATGGGTTCGCATTTCAAGCGGAAGAGTCGAAAATCCGAATACGTACGAATTCGGATGAGACGAGATGCCGTCCAACGAGTGGCGCATCAGCCGCCGCCGAGGCGCGCCGCATCAGAATGCATCAAAATAGCAACGATCTCGCGCGAAGCGGTCAACTGCAATGCCGTGTTGGACGGCAGCTTGATGAAGAGTTTTGTATATTACTCGTTTTTATTTTTTACGAATCGGCGGGTTGCACTAGTGGCTTGAACCTCAGCGAAATCATAAGGACTGGTTCCCAATGCCCGAATAACCTTAATAATACCGTAATCGCCAAGATAGCCTACAGCAAAGTTTATGCGCAGAGGCGGTAGATTGAGATCCCGCGCAATTGTCAGCCCATCTGCCTCTCCTCTTGAGGCTATACACGCCGCTACTTGTCTTACATCCGCATCCGGATCGAATTGATCCCTAAGGAACTGCGCAAACTCATAATAGAGTGCGTATGTTGGTTCGACCCATGCAAAATCAAAGGGATGTGTTCCCATCATTTGTCTTGCCTTTACAAGACCACGCGTGGCTAGTTCATCCACAGCATCATTGATCTGCTCGGGGGTTAGGTCTAAATCATTTTCAATAGCCTTCCCTTCAAAGAACTGCTGTGAAGTTGCTGATGTATCGAGGCTTCTTGCGATAAGTACGCCAATATTAGTCGCCTCCTGAGAAAATCCTTGTTTTGCCGCAATCATTTGTGCAACTCTATCTGGAGCGGGTTGAATAATTGGTTTCCGAGACTTCTTCTTGTAGGCTACATCGACAATGGAGCGGATAACATCATTCATCCCCTCCTTCATATTCAGCCAACGTAGTGCGCGAAGCGCAACAGGTATTTCGCATTCTTCCGCCAACACAGGGATTACTTGAGTAATCTTTCTGATGCGATTAATCACAGCTGTATCTAATTCTTGCTTTACCCAAGGTGACAGCACACTAGCGGAAGATAAAACGATCACAAAAACAGCACAATCTTTGAGACCCTCTTCGAATACTTTTTCGACGAGGGAGTCTCCAGCGTTGATTTCCCAAACGTCTATCCACGGATCAATTCCGTTCTTAGTTAACGCTTCGGCCAAATTGATAGCAAGCTGTTTATCCTCGTGAGCATAACTTATGAATGCTCGTGGGTAAGGTTGATTGGTCACGGCTTAGTTACCTCTTGGGCAAATTGGAGTAAATCAGTTTCAGTCAACAACAGCGAGGCAGATAATTGTGATAGATGCACTTGATTTTGCGAAAGTTCATTCTTGTGGATAGGCGCTATCCACAAGGGCTTACATTGATAAAGCAACGGCCCAAGTACGCGCTCCACTTTTACTATTCCTAAACAGCCTGTGCCTCGCTCCGTTGTTCGTAATACAGTAATTACCTGCCCAGGGTCTAAAGGAACGACCGAACGCACCTTAAAGACTTCCGGATCGGTGGCTGAAGTTGCTGGGATGCATGCCTCGACTGATGGGGAATTATGAGCGTTAGAATACCATTTGTACCCACTTGCCACAACTGAGACTGTTAGGAACAATAGAGCAGAGAATGCAAATATTATCAGAGAGATTTGTCCATTGGTAAGTGTGATAGACGCCCCTGTTAGACCAAATAATGGTAGAAATCCAACAACACCAGTGATCGCTGCCCACCACCAATTAAAAAATACCCTTGTGATATCTCGAAGATACGACCCAACGGTCATGATTACCTCCGTAACTCTGACAGCGATGCGTTGTTAAGTCCTTAAAATTATATCACCAATCGCAGGCACAGTATTGCTACAGCGCTGATGGCTGCCACCCAACATGAATTCGGCGGTTGTCTCTACCCACGAACTGCTTTGTAGCCAAATCATCTCGTCTCCGTGCGGTCCTTCTGCCTACCAGCAAGCTACAATTCTTCATATACTGGTTTGCTTGTTTCTGCTCCTCGCTTCGTCCCTCGCTGTGCGATACTTTTGCCATTAAGATGTTGCGGAGGAGTATGGCTGTATGCCTCGGATTAGTGCTTTTTCGGCATTGTGATTTGGATGTACTACAACGACCATCAGCCTCCTCATTTCTATGCCGAATATAACGGCGAGGAAGTGCTGATTCTGATTGGTTCTGGGGATGTCTATCAAGGCCAGGTTTCTCGTCGGGCGCTTCGGCTTATTCAGGAATGGGAAGAGTTGCACCGTGCTGACCTGATGGAAGATTGGGAGTTAGCGCGGCAACGGCAACCGCTCAATCCGATTGCACCACTCACCTAACCCAGGAGGTAATCATGGCGCAATTCATTCGAGTTCAATCAATCGAGCCGCTAGAACCACCCGTCATGCGGGTGCGGTTTACAAACGGTGAGCAACGCGATATCAACTTGGCACTCTATATTGCGAGCGGTGCGATCTTTGAGCCAGTACGAAACGACGCAGTTTATTTCCGCTCAGCCCAAGTCGAAGGCGGCACCATTGCGTGGCCAAATGGCGCAGACATTGATCCTGATGTCCTGTTTTATGAAGGTACGCCGCCTTGGGCGCAAGAAGATCCGATACAGCCGGGCCAAGCACATCACTAAGTGTAGAGAAAACACCGCTGGAGTGTGCAAAAGCCGATTGAGCGTGCCGCCCAGCCTGATGACGAGGAAATTGCACGCTGGAGAGCGGAAGAATGGCCAGCGATCAAAAAAGCCCACGACGAGCAACGGACAATCTTCTACGTAGACGAAGCAGCATTCTATCTTCTGCCAGCAGTCGTCCGTACCTACGCGCCAGTCGGACAGACGCCCATCTTGCGTGCTCCGAAGCCTTATACGCATCTGTCGGTGATCAGCGGTGTGAGTGAGACGGGCAAGCTGTATGTGCAGCAGCAAGCGTGTGCGTATCGAGGAGATACGATTGTCGGCTTCGCGGTATGAACTGCGCTTGGCGATTGCTCGATTACGGCATAAGGCGAATGTGCTCGCTGGTGTGATTACTCAAACCGGGCTTGAGCACTCAACGCAGAGGTCAGTGCGACGCCAGGCAGCAAAAAGCCCCCAGGCATTGCATCCTGAAGGGCTAAGACGGCGGGTAGAGCAGTTTCAGCCGAACGAGGGCGCCGCAGATGCCGGTGCTGTGCTACTCGTGCGTGGTGCCATCGGGCATGGTGGCCGCCGTCAAGTCGACCCCCGACAGTTGGGCATACGTCACAATCGCTTCGCTCAGGTTGGCGCACATTAGGCTAGCGTCTGTCAGGGTGGCCCCCGACAGGTCGGCCTTTGTCAGGTCGGCACTCATTAGGTTGGCCTCCTTTAGGTTGGCCCCCGACAGGTTTGCCCCTGACAGGTTGGCCTCCCTTAGGAAAGCCGTCGACAGATCGGCCTTCGTCAGGATGGCCGCCGATAGGTTGGCCTCTGTCAGGTCGGCCCCGTGCAAATTGGCCCCCGACAGATCCGCGCCCGACAGGTTGCGTCCCGACAGGTCAGCCCACGACAGCTTAGCCCCCGGCTCGATCTGGTACCCATTGACGATCATGGATGTTCCTTTCATCAAGCGCTAGGATGTGCGTCTCCATTGTCCGCGCCGCTGGCCGCCGCGATTTCGGCGCACACCGAGCCAGCGGACGAAATGCGTTGGTCCGTTCAGGCGGGCTCTGGCCCTGAAAGCTGTTCAGCAGGCTGCGTACAGCTGTAGTATACCGGAAAAACGATAGAGTTCAAGGTGGTGCGTACGCCCTTCTGGGATCGTGTACCGGGCTGTAACCCCATGTGTGGTATACTGAACCGGTACCACTTCGCCCGCCCACCGACCTCTTTGCCCGAGCGACGCGCTCGACCCGATCGCCCAGCGCCTGACGAGCACTCACGCGGTTCGCGATAGCCAGGATCATTCCGGATCGCCGCGCGGTCTGTCTGCTGGTCGCCCGCCGTCGTGCAGGCCGGCGCACGCCAAGCGTTTCCCCGCAAGCAATCATTACCGCCTCGTCTGGGGGTGCCTACGCCCCCGTTTGGTTTGCGTGCCGCACCGCACGCTCCGGCGCAATGCGCAGGAAGGCAACTGTGATGCAGTTCCTCGAGAATATCAGGCTTATCCAGGGCGGCATGGGCGTCTACGTTTCCAACTGGCGGCTCGCCCAGGCTGTCGCAGCAGCCCGCCCCGGCCAGGCCGCCGGCACCGTCTCGGGCACGGCCCTCGACGTAGTCTATGTGCGGCTGCTGCAGCTGGGCGACCCGGGCGGCCATGCCCGCCGCGCCCTGCGTGCCTTCGACGCCGCGTTCGGCGCCGGCATTGGCCAGAAGATCTGCGATCGCTACTTCATCGACGGCGGCAAGGCGCCCGAGGCGCGCTTCGCGCGCGCGCCCATGCAGCTTGTCCACACGCTGCCGGGGTGGTCGGCCCTGCCCACGCCGGCCGGCGACCGCGCGCCTGCGCCGCTTAGCCTGGACGACGACGTGATCGAGCTGCTGATCGCCACGGGGTTTGCCGAGGTGTGGCTCGCGAAAGACGGCCATGCCGGCACCGTCTTCATCAACTTCCTGAACAAGATCGAGCTTCCGCTGATCTATGTCATGTATGGCGCGATGCTTGCTGGTGTCGACGGCGTGATCGTCGGCGCGGGCAACCCCGACGGGCTGCCGGCGATCTGCTCGCGCCTGGCGGCCCACGCCGCAGTGACGCGCACGCTGCCGGTGTTGTACCAGGAGGCCGGCGAGGAATTTGCGCTCGCCTTCGACCCGCAGCAGATCGCCGGTGGCGCCTTCGCCAGGCAGCCGCTGAAGCGGCCGGCCTTTCTGGCGATTGTGTCGTTGGACGGCCTGGTGCAGGCCCTGGCGGCCAGCGCCAGCGAAGCCCCCGACGGCTTTATCATCGAGCACCATACTGCCGGCGGGCACAACGCCAACCCGGTGGGCCCAATGCACAAGGACGAGCAGGGGCAGCCGATCTACGGCGACCAGGACACCCCCGACCTTGCGGCGATCCGCGAGGTCGGGCGCCCGTTCTGGCTGGCCGGCGGGTATGGCAGCCGCTCGAAGCTAGCCGAGGCGCGCGCGGCCGGGGCGGCCGGCGTGCAGATCGGGTCGGTCTTCGCGCTGGCCGAGGAATCCGGCATGCAGCCAGAGTACCGCTCGGCGATCCTGCAGCAGCTGCGCAGCGGCGCCGACGACGGCTCGCTGGTGCGAACGACGCTGTTCTCGCCAACCGGGTTTGCCTTCAAAGTCGTGCAGCTCAAGGGAACCCTGGCGGATCAGGCGGTCTACGAGCAGCGGCGGCGTGTCTGCGACATCGGGCTGCTCCAGCAGATTGGGGTGAGCACGGCGGGCGACGACGGAACGCGCACGATCTTTCAGCGCTGCGCGGCCGCGCCGGTCGAGGGCTATGTCAACAAGCGCGGCCTGAGGCGCAACACCGAGGATCGCCGCTGCCTGTGCAACGGCCTGCTGGCGTGCGTCGGCCTGGGCCAGGTCGGCGAGCGGCACGGCGAGCGCCACGAGGAGCCGGCGATTGTCACACTGGGCAACCACCTCGATGGCATCCGGCGGCTTTCGCGGCAGGGGCAGAGCCACTACTGGGCCAGGGACGTGGTTGCCGATATGCTTGGCGAATGACGAAGCATCAGCGAGGAGCAGATATGAGTGATGTGCAGATTTTAACCTACCGCGAGCCGCGCTGGGGCGCGCCGGTGAGCGGCGTCGCCCTGATCCACAAAGACAGCCAGGGGCGCTACTATGTCGATAATGCCAGCGTAGCAGATAAGCGGGTCGTCGGGCTGTTCACGATCCTGACGTGCGCTGACGCAACCACGCACAATGTCCTGACGGCCTTCTTCCGGCTGATCGACCGCGAGGCGAACGCGGAGTAGGCTGGCCCAGAGGCCGCTATTTCGCGCCGTTGTGCGCGATCAGCTTCTGCTGGAGCGCGTCGCGCACCTCCAGCGCCGTGCGCCCGCTGCACTGCGGAACGTGGGGCGCGCCTTCGACGCGGCCGTGAAACTGCTTGCCGAGCTGCCAGATAAAAGCTTTGTGATCGACCTCGTCCACCGAAAAATGGTAGATCCGTCCGGATCGCTGAACACGGTCGTACTTGGTACTCATTCGCGCTACCTTCCACTGTATCTGTGTGCGGTGTTTCAACGCAGATCGCAGAAACACCGTACATAGCTGCCCCAGGCAAAAGCGCCCGACTGCGTATGTCGTTTTGCGGAGCTGCCCCCAAGTTTCGTTTTGTGCTGCACTCCGTGGCGAAGCCACGGAGTGCAGCACAATCTTAGGACATACGCAGTTACGCTGTTCGGCTTCAGGAAGCCGAGTAATTTGCCTGCGGCAGCAAGGTACTTTGTGATCATCGTGTGCGGTTTTCCGCGCGGAGCGCGGAAAACCGCACACGTCCAAAAGGAAAGTACCGCTCTGCCGAAGGCTGAGCACGCCAACTGCGCATGTCCTACATCTATGAACTGATCAAGCGAACAGCGTATCAATCGCCAACCGGGAACGAGCGGCCACCCGGCTGTACTCGCTCGCGGGCCTCGTGGGCCTGCTGCGCCGCCCGCACCTGCCGGAAGCTAACCAGGCGCTCGGCCTCCTCGTCCCACAGATTGAGCCTGAGCGAATGTAGGCTGCTGCGCAGTGTGATCGTCGTGACATCCTGAAACATCGGGTTTTCGTCCATGCACTGCTGCAGCGCGTAGTTGGGAATGCGCGAGCTAAGGTGGTGGATATGGTGCAGCCCGATGTTGCCGGTGAACCACTGGAGCACCTTGGGCAGCTTGAAGTACGAGCTGCCGCGCAGGGCCGCCGTGACGTAGTCCCACTGCTCGTGGCGCCGCCACGAGGTTCCCTCGAACTGGTGCTGAATGTAAAACAGCCAGACGCCGGCGAGGCCGGCTACGAACATGACTGGCAGCTGGATGAGCAGGTACGCCTTGATCCCGATCGTCGCCCACATCAGCGCCAAGACTGCCACGATCGCGAGGTTCGTGCCGTAGACGCTGGCGCGCTCGCGCATGCGCGAGTGGGCGCTGCTGAAGCGCTGGGCCACCAGGAACATGAACCACGGCCCGGCGCCAAGCAAGATGAGCGGGCTGCGATAGACCCGGTATTTGAAGCGCTCGCGGGGCGATAGCGCCAGGTACTCGCGCACCGTCATCGTGTAGATATCGCCGGTTCCGCGGCGATCCAGATCGCCCGACGTAGCGTGGTGGATGGCGTGGTCGAAGCGCCACTGGTAGTAGGGCGTAAACACCAGCAGCCCGCAGATCGTCCCGAGGATATTATTTGCGCGCTTCGAGCGGAAAAACGAGCCGTGGCCGCAGTCGTGAAAGATGATAAAGATCCGCGTGAGCAGGCCGCCGGCCGGCAGCGCGAGCGCCAGCACGATCCAGTACGAGTACGATAGGGCGACATACATCAGGGCCAGGCAGGCCGCGTAGGGAACGAACGTATTGATCACCTGCCAAAGGCTGCGCTGCCAGCTGGGGTTCTGGTATTTCGCCACCACCTGCTGCCAGGTTGGGGATTTGCCGCCGTCGCGGTGCTGCGGGGATGATTGCATCATACCTCCATGCTAAGCTGAAAATACATCGTTGCGAGCGCGCCGGCAGAGCTTGCCCGTGCGTAGGGCCAAAGCCGCTGCTCAGCTATCGCCCGCAGTTGGCGGGCCACCCGGATCCTTGCCCGAATCCAGAACCATGCGCCGCCGGGCCTGCAGCGCGCGGATGATCGTAGGAATCTCGTCGTCGGATAGCCAGACCGCCTGACATAATGGGTCGCACTGGCCGCGATCTTCCGCGGCCGGCGCCTGGATAAACACGCCGTGGCCGCCGAGCGCCGGCTTGACCTGCACCAGGCGGCGGAGGCCATACAGCTCTCGCAGGGCGCTCCCGCCCACGCTGGTGTAGTCTTTCACGGCCGCCTGGCCTAGTGGGATCAGGCGATGATACATATCGGCGGTCAGGAGCGCATCCTCGACGGCCACCTTCCCGCCCTGGTCGAGCGGTATCTCGGCGAGCGGCTCCTGCCACACGAACCGCGCGCGCCAGGCCGTCCGATCCCAGAAGAGGTAGACCGGCTGTTGGTGAAGCTGGTCGAAGTACCACCCGGCGTCGACAGCGTTCTGGTCGGTGATCATAATCGTTCCTCGTTTGCCCCCAAGAACCCGCTTCCCGGTACGGCCAGGTGCAAGAGGGCTGCCAGGATATAGTGTGCGCGCTGTCGACGCAGGTGATGGCGCTACAATAAGCATAAAGAGGGATAGCGAACACTCGACTAGTGTGAGCGTTCGCTGTCCCTCATCGTACTCACTAGGAACGGGGCCGAGCCCTAGTATAGCACGTCATGGCCCGGCGTGCCAATTTTCAGCCCACCCCGACTGAGCGAGGGAGCGAGGGAGAGCGGCGCGCACGATGCGCGCCCTACGGGAAGGCCGTGCCAGCGGCGACGCCAGGCGCACATGCCTCGGGGCCAACCATCACCCGTATCCGCGCCACGAGGCATGCGCCAGCGGCATAGCGACAGAGACAACATTCATTTAGTCTTCGAAGATCGACCCCGTAAGGTAGAGGATGCTGGTCCACAGGCCGCGCGCGTGGCGGTAGAACAGCATGCCGAAGCCGGCGGTAGCCAGCCCCAGCAGCACGATCAGCTCGCCGGCCGGGATGTCCGTGGCGATGCCCAGCACGCCGCCCGCCACCAGCGCAAAGGTCGAGGTCAGGGTCATGTTGATCGCCATGCCGCCGGTGACCTCGCCGGCGTCGCGCTCGAAGATCACGCCGCACACCGGGCAGCGCACGTTCATCACGAACAGCGAGCGAAACATGCGCCCGTGCCGGCAGGCCGGGCACGTCAGCAGCAGGCCCAGCAGTAGGATCCGCAGGATTCGTAGCATCGAGCTGTCTGTTTCCGAAGAATACGGGGCTCGCGGCGGCGCGCTCGCGGCATTGTACCACGGCGTGCCGATCCATGCCGGGGCGGGCTATGGCCGTGGCGGCAGCAGCAGCAGCGGCGCGTCCACCGCGCGCCTGAGCACCTCGATGTCGGGCGCGGCGGCGCGGCGGCGCGTGCCGCCATTGCGCTGGCGGGCGATGATCACCAGCTGGGACTGGTGGCGGCCGGCTTCCTCGACGATCGCGTCGGTGGGGTTGCCGATGCCGATCTCCGCAGAGAATCGCGCCCGCGCCGCGCCCGCGCCGAAGTGCGCGGCGTACGCCTGCTGCACGTGCGCGCCCAGCGCGGCGCGTTGGGCGGCGGCGGGCGCCTCGCCTGCCAACAGCTCCTCGATCGAGGCGGCGACAGTGTGCAGCACCACCAGCTCTGCGGCGGCGCTGTGGGCCAGCATCAGGGCGTAGGCCAGCACGTGCCGGCTGTACACCGAGCAGTCGAAGGGCGCCAGGATGCGCGCGAGCGCGGCCGGCGCGCTCAGGCCCGGCCGCAGCAGCAGCAGCGGCAGCCCGGCGCTCAGCACCAGCTGCTCGGTGACGCTGCCGCTGGCCCAGCGGCGCAGCCGGCCGTAGCCGTGGCCCGCGAGCGCGATCAGGCTGGCGTGCTGGCGCTCGGCGGCGCGCAGGATGCCGGCGGCCGGCAGCCCGACCTCGACATCCACTGTGGCCTCGATGCCGGCGGCGCGCAGCGGCGCGGCGTGCATCTCGAGGTAGGCTTCGATCTCGCCGCGCTGCGCCAGCCAGCGCTGGTGCTGCTGGTGCGCCCAGCGCGCGCCGGCCGCGCCGGGGGCGTCGGCCGGCGCGCTGATAACGCTGTACTCGTGCTCGGGGTCGGGGAATACCTGCAGCAGCACCACGCGCGCGCCCAGCAGCGGCGCCAGCAGGTGCGCGAACGGCAGCGCCTGCTCGGCCAGCGCCGAGCCGTCGAGCGGAACCAGCATGGTCTGCATAGCGCCCTCGCTACAAGATTGTCGCTCGTGGATCGCGAATGCCCGGCTCGTCGCGTGGCGGGCCGTGGTTGTACGATGGCGCGTGTGGCATGTTGGCGATGCGACTTCGATCGTAGCAAGCCGCGCCGCGCGGCTGCGTGGAGATCCCGCAACTGAGGGTGAAGGTTGGCGGCATGAGCCGTACGCTTTATGGTGGGGGGCTGGGGGCGGGAAGGAACGCGCGAAAAGCGCCTGCGGGCGGGGTCTATTCCCGCCCGCCTATGGCGCCCTAGCTTTTGCCGGCGGTCGAATCGGGCGGCTGGAAAGTCTGCCGCAGCGCGGGCAGCGTCTGGTCGTCGATCGGCGCGAGCGAGGCGATCAGCGCGCTGAGCCGCGCCTGGCGCTCGGCGTCGGTGGCCAGCTCATCGTTAAGGATGACGCCAATCGCGCGCGATGGCGCCTCGGGGCGGTACACCAGCGCCGCCAGCGCGCCGCCGAAGCTGCGGTTGGCCACCAGGCGGTAGCGGAACGCGCCGGCGCTCTGCTCTTCGCCAAGCTGCTGGCTCGCGCCCGGCCGGAAGCGCGAGAGCAGGATGATGTTCTGGAACTCGCCCTCGTACAGCAGCACGATGTCGTCGCTGGTGGGGCCGCCGTTCTTGAAGGCAATGCCGCGCATGCGCGTGTCGGGCAGCGCCAGCGGCGCCAGCAGGCTGCCGGGCTGGCGCAGCGCCAGCGCGTCGATCGTCAGCTGCTCGTTGCCGTCGATAAACGGGAAGCGCACGCTGCCAATGCCGATCCGCGACGCCACGCCCGGCTCGGTCGGCAGGGTAAAGGGCGCGGCGCCGGCCTGCGCCAGTAGCTCGACCTGCTGGGCGCGCACGGCGTGCACCGCCGTGCCCTCGGCGGCGCCGATCGGCAGCACCGAGGCGTCGAGCAGCGCGTACATCTGCGTGTCGAGCGTGAGCACGACGCGCGCCGGCTGGCTGAGCCGTGGCTGCCCCGGCGGTGCGTCGGTCTCGTAGGTCAGCAGCGCGGCCGGCCGGCCGAGCAGTGTCGTCTGGCCGAGCAAGCGCGCGCCGCTGGCGCGGGCCTGCGCCAGGAACAGCGGCCCGAGATCGCCGGGCTGGTCGCTGTCGCGCGCGAAGCTCGAGACGATCGGCTGGCCGCGCAGCAGCGGCACCACCGCCTGCGCCTCGCCCTGCGAGAGCTGGATGTCGACCGACTCCTCGCCAAACGAGCGCGCGTGGTCGTAGCGGAACTGCACCAGGCTGCGGCCGTCGCTGCTCACCTGCATCAGCGGCGGGCCGTCGCTGCCCTCGGCGCTGATGCGGATGGCCAGCCGGTTGGGGCTGGCGTAGTCGTACCAGCGCTCGATCAGCACGGCCGGCTGGCTGTCGCGCTCGACGCGGTACAGCTCGTGCAGCACGCCCTCGCTCACCGGCGGCCGGTCGAAGCGGTGGATGGCGGCCTCGATCATGTCGGCCGGGGCTGTGGCGGTGGCCGGGGCGCTCGGGCGCGCCGCGCGGCCGGCCAGCCACGAGGGCACGGCGACGATCGCGGCGGCGAGCAGCAGAATGCCGGCCGCCAGCGCCAGCTGCGCGCGGCGCGCCGGCAGGTGGCGCGCCGGCAGGCGGCGCGGCTGGGCGAGCTTCAGCAGCTTCTCGGTGAGCGTGTGGGGCGGCGCGGCGGCGAACAGCGCCGGGATGGCGCGCGGCAGCAGCTCGCGCGTGGCCAGCAGCCCGTCGCGCACGGCGCGCAGATCCGCGCGCTCGATCAGGTCGCGCCGCACGGCGAGCTGGTCGGCCTCGTTCAGCTGGCCCTCGGCCCAGCGGTCGATCCGCTCGACCTCGGCTATGTCGGCGTCGGGCGGCAGCAGCCCTAGCGCGCGCGCGGCAGCCGCGCGAAACGCGGCCAGCTCGGCGGCGGCGTCGAGGCCGGGGTGCGCCAGCAGCGCCTCGATCTCGTCCGGCGCGCTGCCGGCGATATAGGCCAGGCCCAGCGCCAGGCGCGCGGCCGGGGTGCGTGCGGCCAGCTCGGCCAGCAGCCCGGCGGCCTGCGTAGCGCCCAGCGTGGTGTGGCTCAGGTCGGGCGTGGCGAAGGCCCAGCGCTGGCGCGGCGGCTGGCCGGCCAGCAGGGCGCGCAGCAGCGCCGGCTCGGCGGCGTCGGCGGGGGTATCGGCGGGCAGGCGGCGAAACGCGGCCTCGGTGAGCGCGGCGGCGGCCTTGGGCGCGCCGCTCAGCAGCAGCGCAAGGCGGTACAGGCGCTCGTGGTAGCGGTACACCAGCCTGCTACGGTCGGGCGTGTGATCGTCGGCGATCGACATGAAAACAAACCTTTCCAGGATGTATGGTAATGCGCGGCGCGGCGCGCCGGCGCGACTGTTCGGGCGAGGAGCCATGGGCAGTTGCTTGAGTAAAAGCATAGCATACCGGCGGGGTGGCGGCAAACCTTGCGGCGCGCGCCGGGCGTGCGTTTTTGGCCGTTGCAATGCGCTAAAGCGCCGATGCGCCGCTGGCCTGTTTTCTCACCATCGCTTAAGCTTGTGAGCAAGAGCAGGGCCGCTGGGGCGGGTTTTGGGGCTGCGCAAAGGGCGCCGCCGCACATTATGCCGCCGTGGCGCATGCCTCGGAGCCTATCTGCAAAGCCTGCGTACCACAAAGGCACCAAGCGGCCGTACGCGGAGCAAGCATCACCACGACATACACGCTCTTGGTGTCTCCGTGTCTTGGTGGTTCCGTCTCAGAAGCTGTCTGAAAAGGGTGGTTTGGAGGGACGAAGTCCCTCCAAATATCCACTTTTTCTGGCGGGTGGCGGCCACATTCGTGGCCGCCACCCGCCAGAAGGGAAATGCGAGGGGCATAGCAATCCTAAATGAGTCATAAAAAGCAGGGGCCAGGGGGGCGCAGCCCCCCAAAGAACATCTTCTCCCCTTTATGAAGCCGATAGGATTGCTATAATAGGCATCATCAAAGTCTACGCGTTCCGCAAATCGCAAGGGAGCATTTACCATGATCACAACCCCCGAGGCCCAGGCGCTCTCGGCGTACCTCGCGGCGCGCCAGGGCGCGTATATCGGCGAGCTGCGCGCGCTGTGCGCGATCGAGTGCCCCACGGCGTCGAAGCCGGGCGTCGACGAGGCCGGCGCCTGGGTGCGGCGCTGGGTGCAGGCGCGCGGCTGGGAGCTGCGCGAGTGGCCCGACGCGCAGGCCGGCGATAGCCTGGTGGCCACGGTGCGCGGCGCCGGGCGGCTGCGTGTGCTGCTGGCCGCGCACCTCGACACCGTCTACCCGGTGGGCGTGGCGGCGGCGCGCCCGCTGGTGGCCGAGGGCGATGTGCTGCGCGGCCCCGGCAGCGCCGACAACAAGAGCGGCCTGCTCTCGGCGCTGTACGCCATGGCCGCGCTCGAAGACCTCGGCCTGCTCGGCCCGGTCGGCACGCTGAGCCTGATGTGCGGCGGCGACGAGGAGACCGACATGCGCGCCTCGCTGGCGCTGATGCGCGAGCTGGCGCCGCAGTACGATCTGGCGCTGGTGCTCGAGTGCGGGCGCGAGAACGGCGACATTGTGGCGGCGCGCAAGGGCGGCGGCAACTTCGTGCTGGAGGAATTCGGCAAAGCCGCGCACGCCGGCGTCGAGCCCGAGAAGGGCGCCCACGCGGTGCTGGCGCTGGCGCACCACACGATCGCGCTCCAGGCGCTGAACGGCTTTCGCCCCGGCGTCACGGTGAACGTCGGCGTGGTGCAGGGCGGCACGGTGCCCAACGCCGTGCCCGACTACGCGCGCGCCACCGTCGACGCGCGCGTAGTCGACCCGGCCGACATCGAGCCGCTGATCGCGGCGCTGCACGCGGCGGCGGGGGCCACGGCGGTGCCGGGGGTGCGCGCCGAGCTGAGCGGCGGCTGGGGCGCGCCGCCCATGGCCCGCACGCCGCAGATCGCCGCGCTGGCCGAGCTGGCGATCGCCTGCGCTGGCGAGCTGGGCTTTGCCACGCGCGCCGCCTCGACCGGCGGCGTGTCGTATGCCAACTACTTCGCCAGCATGGGCCTGCCGGTGCTCGACGGCCTCGGCCCGGTCGGCGGGCTCGACCACAGCCCGAGCGAGTATATTCTGGCCTCGAGCATTGTGCCGCGCACGGCGCTGCTGGCGCTGCTGGCGCTGCGCGCGGCTCAGCAGTAGGGCTGGGCAATCGCTCCATCTGCCGCGCGCACGAGCCGCATGTAGGGCTCGTGCAACGTCTTTCGACCCCTCCCCCTACTCCCTCCCCTGTCAGGGGAGGGGAAACACATCTGGCTGTGTGGTGCGGTCGCCGCCGCGACCTCACCCCCTTCCCCCCTCTCCCGCACGCGGGAGAGGGGGGTGAGGGCCAGTGTTGCACGAGCCCTGGAGCCGCATGCGCCATTCTTGACAGCCGCATGTAAACGTGATAGGCTTTACAAACGCTCTGCGATCATGCACTACCAAAGCCCGATTCCTCGATCGATACGTCGCCGGTGAGGCGCCTATGCCCGACAAATACTACCAGGAGTATGGCCCGATCAGCCGCCGCCGCGCCGGGCAGCGTGCCGACGCGCCGCCGCCGACGGTCGAGCCGCTGGACGACGACGAGCGCCCGCTGCGGCGCGAGTGGCAGCGCCGCGAGCGCCGGGCGATCCGGCCGCGCCGCCGCGGCCTGGGCGTGCTGCTGGCGCTGGTGCTGCTGGGGCTGGGCGCGTTCGCGCTGCTGCCGTACGCAATCGGCCTGTTCGCGGGCGACCAGGCGCTGGCCGGCGTGAGCCTGCAGGGCCAGCCGGTGGCAGGCCGGAGCCGCGCCGAGGTGCGCGCGCTGGCCGAGCAGCGCTACGCCGCGTTCGTGCGCGCGCCGCTCACGCTCAGCTTCGAGGGCCGCACCTGGTCGCCGACGCTGGCGCAGCTGGGGGTGCGCTTCGACCCCGACGCCGTGGCCGGCGACGTGCTGGCGGCCGGGCACCGTGGCGGGCCGGCCGAGCGCGCGCGCGAGCTGTGGCAGATCTGGCGCGGCGGACTCGACATCGCCCCGCGCCTGAGCGTCGACGCGCGCGTGCTGCAGGGCTACCTCGCCACCGTCGCCGCCGCGATCGAGCGGCCGCCGCGCGACGCGGCGCTGAGCATCGCCGAGGGCCGCGTGCTGCCGACGCCCAGCCAGCCCGGCCGCCAGGCGCTGGCCGACGACACCGCGAGCGAGATCGTGCGCGCGCTGGCGACGCTGGCGCCGCAGCAGGTGGCGCTGCGCACCCGCGCGCTGGCGCCGCGCCTCGGCGACGCGGCGCTGGCCCCCGCCGCCGCCGAGGCGCGCGCGCTGCTGAGCCAGCCGCTGACGCTCGCGCGCGGCCAGCAGCGCGTGACGTGGGACGCCGCCAAGATCGCCACGCTGCTGGCCGTCGACGCTGCGGGCGGCCAGATGCGCGTGCGCGTCGATGCCGAGCGGCTCGGCAAGGCGGTGCAGCAGCTGGCCCAGGTTGTCGACTCGGGCAGCAGCGAGCCGCGCGTGGCCTTTCGTGGCGGCAAGCTGAAGATCACCCAGCCCGGCCAGGACGGCTGGCGGCTCGACCAGGCCGCCGCCGCGCAGGCGATCAGCGCGACGTTGCGGCTCAGCCAGCGCGAGCTTGCGCTGCCGGTGGCGCAGCTGACGCCGCAGGTCACCGCCAAGACGCTGCCGGCGCTCGGCATTGCCGACCTGGTGGGCGAGGGCAAGAGCAGCTTCGCCGGCTCGGCGTCCTACCGCATCGCGAACATCAAGGCCGGCGCGGCCAAGCTCGACGGCGTGCTCATCCCGCCGGGCGCCGAGTTCTCGTTCAACACCCAGATCGGCGCGATCGACGAGAGCAATGGCTTTGTGCAGGGCTACGCCGTGATCGGCAACCGCACCCAGCTCGAATGGGGCGGCGGCGTCTGCCAGGATTCGACCACCGTGTTCCGCGCGGCGTTCTGGGCCGGCCTGCCGATCACCGAGCGCCACGCCCACCCGTTCTACATCAGCTGGTACGACGACTTCAGCTTTCCCGACCAGGCCGGGCCGGGCATGGACGCGACGATCTACACCGGCGTGCTCGATCTGAAGTTCGTGAACGACACCGGCCACTGGCTGCTGATGGAGGCCAGCGTCGACGACGAGGCCCAGGTGCTGGCGGTGCGGCTGTACGGCACCAAGCCCGACCGCACGGTTGAGGTGCGCGGCCCCGACATCGGCCGGGTGATCGCCGCGCCCGACCAGCCGGTGTACGTCGACGACAGCACGCTGCCGCTTGGCACGGTGAAGCAGACCGACCACGCCCGCCGGGGCATGGATATTACGGTGTACCGCGTGATCAGCGAGCAAGGCCAGCAGCGCGCCCCCGAGACGTTTTTCACTCGCTTCAAGGCCTGGCCGAATGTGTTTGCGCGCGGCACCGCGCAGTAGCGCCGGCGCTGGCCTCCCCATCCAGTGGGAGGTTTGGAGGGTCGCAGACCCTCCAAAGGTATTCGTTTTTCGCGCTGTGGCAGAGCCGCCGCTCTGCCACAGCGCCGAAGAGCATCTCGGGGGCGGCGAAGCCGCCGAGATGCTCTTCTTGTGCGGCGCCCGGCGCGGCGCACAAGCTCTAAAATCGTGCTGGGGCTAGCGCTGCGCCACCGGCACAAACAGCTCGGGGATGCCCTCGATGGCTGCCTGCTGCGCCGGCGGCCCCGCCACGATCGGCGTGGGCGTGGTCGCGGCGAGCGCGCTGGTGTCCGCCGCCGGCCGCGCCGCAGCTGCGCCGGCCGACACGCCCGCGGTGAAGCGGCTGTTCACCACCGCGTGCACCTCCACCTGGAACAGCGTCCCGTTCGCCGTCGAGCTGAGCGTGACGCTCTCGGGCTGCGTGCCGCTATTCGCGCTGCTGCTCTGGAAGCTGCCATTCTTGAACAGCAGCACGTCGATATCGCCAACCGACGGCGTGAACGTCAGCGTCAGCGACTGCCCGGCGTCGAGCGTGATGCGGAATAGCCGCGTATCGTTGCGCTCGAGCGTGAACACCTTCGCCCCCGGGATGTAGCTGATCACGTCGAAGCCGGGCCGGCGCGAGATATTGCCCGCGCCGTCTTTCACCCACACAAACGCGTAGGCGGTGCCGACTCTGTCGGGCAGCTGCGCGTCGATCGTGAAGGTGTCGCTGCTGCCGGCGTCGGGCGTGACCGCCCTGAACCGGCACTCCTCCTCGACCCAGCGGCGCTGGCGCGCGTCGTACGAGTAGCGCACCACGCAGGCCGAGGCCACGCCGCTGCCGCCCGAGTCGCTGGCCTGGAAGCGGATCTTGACGTTGCGCGTGGTCGCGATCGGGTCGTTGACGGTGAACGGGTTGTCGTCGCTGATGTTCACGCTGCCGGCCGTCACCGCCGGCGGGGTGGTGTCGGGCGTGGGGTTCTCGATCAGCACCCGGCGCGTCGCGCTGTTGTCGCGCTCGTTGGCCTCGGGGATGGCGCCGCCGCTGCTGACTGTGACGGTCACCGGCACGCGGCCGGTGCTGTTGGGCACATTCCAGCTGGTTGTCACGGTGGCCTGGCCGAAATCCTGGCCGAAGTCGGCGGCAGTGATGGTTTTGCTATCGTTCAGGCCCGGCGCGCTGAACTGCACGGTCAGGCTGCCGCCATTCAGCAGGTCGGCCAGGTCGGCCTTGGTGCCGAACAGCGACACATTCACGCCCACCGTCACGGTTGTGCCGCGAATGAGCTTGGGCGGGTCGAAGAAAATGTCGTGGCGGTTGACGTACAGGTTGCTGGGGAAGGCGGTCGCGGCGTCGAGCGACTGCAGGAACGCCACGATCTGGGCCTGGTCGCTGGCGCTGAGCGCCGGGCGTCCGGCCACGCGGTGGTTGGTGTCGGCCAGCACGCAGGCCAGCGTCTCGCAGCCGCCGTTGTGGTAGTAGGGCGGCAGCGACCAGATGCCCAGCAGCGAGGGGATGTTGAAGCCATCGCCCTTGCCGTCGAGGTTGTGGTCTTTGCCGAGCGCGTCCTTGGCGTCCTGGGTTTTTTCGGCCGCGCCGATGCCGGCGGTGTTGAAGCCGAACGTGCCGACGTTGCGCAGCTTCTCGAACAGGTACTGCGCGCCGATTGGGCTGACGCCCGCCGGCGCGGCGGGGTTGGTCTCGGTGGCGATCGCGGCGCCGGCCGGCGGCGGCGCGAAATCGCGGCTGCTGACCGTCCACTTCGTGCCGCCGTGGCATGTCTGGCAGCCCGAGCGGAAGAACAGCCGGCGGCCGGCGCTGATGTCGGCGCTGCTGATGCCGCCGCTCACCACGCTATCGTCGAGCGCGCCATTCGGCGTGCGCACGGCGAAGCGCACCCACTCCTTCATGGCGTCGAGCGCCGGCCAGGCGGTGCTGCTGCCGGGCAGCGTCACCGTCTGCTGCGGGCGGCCGCCGTTGGGCTTGGCGAAGGCGACGATGTCCGTCAGCGCGGTGGTGTCGGGGATGATCAGGCCGTGGTCGGGGTCGAGCGCGCCATTCTTCGCGCCGGGGCCCGAGACATTGCGGATGTTCAGCTCGAAATCCTGCACCTCGTCGAAGATCGCCGAATAATTCAGCACGCGTTGGTCGTCGGGGTTGTGCGGGCTCCAGGTCGCGTTCAGCGGCACCGACTTGCGCGGGCCGGCGTTGAAGCTCCACACCACGCTGTCGGTCAGGCCGTTGAAGTGGCAGCTGGCGCAGTTCTGCCAGCCCTCGCTCGAGAGCCGGTTGCGGCTGCCGTTGTCGAAGACGCCGCGCGACGAGAAGAAGATCTCCTTGCCGACATGCAGCTGCTCTTCCTGGGTGCCGGGCGGCGGCAGCGCGCTGGCCGACTGCACCGCCACCACCGTGTCGGTGTTGGTATCGACGACCGAGACATTGCGCGAGACGTAGTTCATCACATACGCGCGGCCGGCGCACGCGCCGCTGTCGCAGATCGCGATGCCGAGCGGATTCTTGCCGGCGTTGGCGCCGCTCGTCTGCGGATTAGCCGGGTCGTGCAGGTCGATATAGCGGGTGGTGGCCGAGCCGGCGCCGCCGGTGAAGCTGATCGTATTGGCGGCGTCGACATTCAGCTTCACCAGCAGGTCGCTGCCGGCCGACACGACATACGCCGCGCCGGCGCCGCTCTGGTTGGTGAAGGCGATCGCCCAGGGGTTCGCGAAGAACAGCTTGGTTTTGTTCGCCTCGGGGGTGCGCGCGCCGAGGTGCAAGTTCAGCGCGCCGCCGTCGGCCTCGGCGCTGCCCACGCCGCTGATCTGGCTGACGAACGCCTGGGTATCGACGTTGAACTTGAGCGGGCCAGTGGGCGAGGCGGCAATATTCGGCAGGAACGCCCGGTCGCCACGGATCACAACGCTCTGCATCTGGTTGGGGTAGGCGGTGGTATCGGTGTCGGGCGTGCCATCGGCATTGGTGTCGATCTTGAAGCCGGTGATCTGCGGCGCGAGCGCGATCTTGCTGGGCGCGCTCAGCACCGCGGCGGCGCTGGTGGCGGCGGTGTTGACGCTGAAGCGGCAGACCACGCCCTGCTTGCCGTTGTCGGTGGCCTGCTTGGGCGCCGCGCCGCCGGTGAACGAGAAGAAGCGCGTCACAAACAGCCGCGTGCTGTCTTGCGTCACGGCCAGGCCGCGCGGCTGGAAGTGGTAGTCGGGGTCGCCCACATTGTCGCCGGTCTGGTCGTTGCAGGGAGTGGTGGCGACGTTCACCGAGCCGAGCAGCGCGTTGGTGTCGGTGCGCAGCACGCTGATCGTATCCTGGGCGCTGTTGGCCACGAACACGCGGTTGCCGTCGGGCGAGATCACGATATTCCACGGCTCGGCGCCGGTGATGATCTCGCCGCGCGGGCCGACGCTGGTGTCGGGCGCGGCCAGAAAGCTGTTGACATTGGCGCTGGTGATCTTGATCACCGTGATGCTGTTGCCGGCGGCGTTGGCCACATAGGCGAAGGTGTTGTTGGGGTGCAGCGCGATGCTCTGCGGCTCGTCGCCCACCGCGATGTCGCTGATCACCTTGGCGTTGTCGCTGGTGCGGAACACCGAGACGGTGTCGCTGTCGGGGTTCACGACCCACAGCAGCTCGTTGTTGGCCGAGAGCGCGATCGGGCTGGAGGTGGTGGGCTTGCCGAACGCAGCTGGCCCGGCCGCAGGCGCGGCCGGCATGGCGCTCGCGCCGCGTGCCACCGCGAACCCGAGCACAAGCGCCAGGTATACCGCCATCCCGCCGAGCATCCAGCCCAGGCTTCCTCGAAATCGTTTCATCGTACCTCCCTTACCTTCTTGAGTGTCCAGGCTTGAACCGTAGGCGATGGTCGCGCGCGTGGATCGCCCTCCTTTCGCGAATGCCGTGCAGAATGCGCCACCCTGCGGTGTTTCCACGCGAGATGTGCGCAGTCTACCGAGCCGATCTCTTAGGAGTATCGATCGGCAGGCGCGCGCCGGGCACTGGTACGACATTTTTTTTGGCGCGGGGTGGGCGGCTTGTGGCGTATGCTGGGGCTCGGGGCGGCAGTGCCACCCCCAAAATTTCTTTAGAAATTGCCTGAGACGCAGCCACCAAGACATGAAGGCACCAAGAGCGTGTATGTCGTGCTGGTGTTTTCTCTGTGTTTTCTTGTGCGGCGCCCGGCTTTGCCGGGCGCGCAAAAAGAAAGTTCGGGGGCGGCGAAGCCGCCAGACCCCACCATAATCCAAGCGATCAGCCTATACGTGATCGAGCGAACAGCGGATTAGGCAGGGCGTGCCTAAAAGAAAGTGGTCAAACGGGCTGTGTTGGCGGCGCTCGGGCGCTAGCCGAGCATCGAGCGGTATACCTGGTAGTAGCTGCGCGCCAGCGCCGCCTGCGTGTAGTGCGCCAGCACGCGCGCGCGGCCACGGCGGCCCAGGTCGGCGCACAGCGCGGGGCTATCCGCCAGCCGCGCGATCGCCGCAGCCAGCGCGGGCACATCGCCCTCGCGGAAGATCAGGCCGGCGTCGCCTACCACATTCGGGATCTCGCCCGACGACGAGCCGATCACCGGCAGGCCGCAGCTCATCGCCTCGGTCAGCACCCGGCCGAACTGCTCCTTCCAGCGGGGCGTGGTATGCGACGGCAGCGCCAGCGCGTCGAGCCGGCGCAGCTCGCCAGGCACGTCGGCGCTCCAGTCGAGCAGCTCGAGCCGCGCGCCCACGCCCAGGGCCGCGGCGCGCGCCAGCAGATCGGGCCGCTGCACACCCGCGCCGATCAGGCGCACGCGCACACGCGCGGGCAGCAGCGCCAGCGCCTCCACCAGGTCGAGCACGCCCTTCTGCGGCACCAGCCGGCCCAGGTAGCCCACCACAAACGGCGCACCGGCGGGCGGCAGGCTCTCGCCGGGCTGGCGCGCGGCCGGCGAAAACATGCCGGGGTCGACGCCGAACTGCGGCAGGATGCTGATCGGCCCGGCGTAGCCGTGCTGGCGGATGATCGCGGCGGCCTCGGCATTGCCGGCGATCGCGTGCGCGGCGTGGCGGAAGTTATACTGCTCGAACCAGCCAAACGGCGGAGGGTAGCGCCGCGCGACATTCGCCCAGTTGTAGAAGCAGCAGCGCGCGCCATAGCGCACGCCCGCGCGCATGGCGTGGAACGTGGCGAAGTTAAACGCCTCCTCGTCGATGTGCAGCACGTCGGGGCGCGTCGCCGCCACAAGCCGCGCGATGCCGGGGTAGAAGTGCGAGTGGTGGCGGCCGTTCAGCCAGATCGGCAGCTCGACCAGCCGGTAGCCATAGGTGAAGCGGCGCTCGAGGTGCTGCTCGGCCGCGCCAGGCTCGCGCCAGCTCGGCGGCACCGCCACGGTAAGCTCAACCCCAGGCAGCGCGGCCAGGGCTTCGGCTTTGGTCTGGTAGGCGCCGACCACCAGCGCCTTCGAGAGCATGAGTACACGCATAGCTGTTCTATATGTACTTTGTCAACTACCAATTTCCAAGTCCCTGTCAGTGGAACCAGCCAGCTCGCCGCGCCGGGGCTAGCCGGCGTTGCGGCGCTGCTGGCGGCGCAGGCGCGCGCGCAGATCGCGGATCGAGCGCTCGATCCGCGCAATCTCGGCGCGCACGTCGTCCTGCGCGAGCTGCAGGTGCAGCGGCACGTCGAGCGGGCCGTGCTGCGCGATCTGCAGCTCAAGCGCCCGCAGGTTGCGGCGCTGAATACGCAGCAGCGCCTCGTGATGGCTGATCTCCTCGACCAACTCGTCTTGATTCATTGTAGCTCTGCTGGCTGGGCGAGCCCAGTAAAGAAACGGTGAAGCCGAGTGTACTACAATGAACGATATACGAACAAGTGTTCGTAGATTACAAGACGGTGACACGGGCTGCGCTAGCCGCGCGCCCGCGCGTAAATCTCCAGGGTAGCGCGCGCCGCGCGGTCGTAGCCGAACTCGGCAGCGCGCGCCAGGCCGCGCTGTCGCAGCTCGGCGCGCAGCGCCGGGTCGGCCAGCAGCCGCCACAGCGCCGCCACCCACGCGGGCAGGTCGCCGGGCGCGGCCAGCAGCGCCGCGTCGCCCACCACCTCGGGCAGGCTGCTGGCGTCTGAAGCGACCACCGGCGTGCCGCAGGCCATGGCCTCGAGCGGCGGCAGGCCGAAGCCCTCGTAGCGCGACGGGAAAGCGAAGGCCGTGGCGGCGCTGTAGAGCCACGGATTGTCGGCGTGCGGCACGTCGAGGCGCGCCACGCTGCGGCCAATGCCCAGCTCGGCAATCAGCGCGTCGATATCGGGAAACAGCCGCGGGTCGCCGCCAAGCGCGCGCCCGGCCAGCGCCAGGCTGGCGGGGGGGCCGCCGGCCTGGCGCAGCGCGGCCCAGGCGCGCAGCAGCATCGGCACGTTCTTGCGCGCGTCGAGCCCGCCGACGTAGTACACAAACGGGCCGCGCAGGCCGTAGCGCTCGGCTGCAAATGCCGCGGCCCGCGCCGGGTCGAGCGGGCGGTACTGCTCGCCCGCCGCCAGCGGGATGGCGGCCACGCGCGCGGGCGCGCAGCCGAGGTGGCGAATAATATCGGCGCGCGAAAACTCCGAGATCGCGATCACCTGCCGGGCGCGGCTGGCCGCGCGCGTCACCAGGCGCATATACGCGCGCACCGCCGCGCCGCCGCGGTACTCGGGCAGCCGCAGCGGGATGATGTCGAGCACGCTGGCGACCACCGGCACAGCCGAGGCCAGCGGCGGCGCGAAGTACGGCACGTGCAGCACATCGGCGCGCCAGCGCGCCGCCGCCAGCGGCACGCCTACCTGCTCGAACCACAGCTTGGCCACGTTCGCGCCGCGCCGGTCGAACGGCGTCGGCACCACCAGCGTATCGCCGGCCGAGAAGCGCGCGCCGCCTGCAGCCCCGGCCGGCAGCAGCAGCGCGTACTCGTGCTCGGGCGCGGCGCGCGCCAGGGCGCCCAGCAGCCCGCGCAGGTACTGCCCGCTGCCGACATTCGGCTGGCCCCAGAACATACCGTTGATCGCGATCCGCATCGGCATCTCCTCCGGCGCGGATTATACGCGCTGGCGCGCGGCCGGGCAAACCGGCAATCCCGCCGAGCGCGCGAAAGGCAGCGCGGCGGGGGTTCGGTGCGGCGAAGCCGCCCCCGAAAACTTCCTTAGGTGCGAAAGGCAGCGCGGCGGGGTTCGGGGGCGGCGAAGCCGCAGCCGGTCGCGGCCACAGCGGTGGCCGCGGCCGGCCAAAAAGAGTGATTTTGGAGGGCGCAAGCCCTCCAAGCCTCCCTGACGGAAGGACACCGCGTAAGTCTTGTCATTGACAAGCGACCACCGGTCGCTCTATACTAAAGCGAACGCTGGTCGCTTTTTTTTGGGAGACAGCCATGCCCAAGGGAAAACCGCTCACCGAAGCGGAGCTGTGCAGCCGCCGGCGCGAGATCGCCCATGCCTCAATCGACCTATTCCTGACGGCAGGCTTCCCCGAAACCTCGATGCGCGCGATCGCCGAGGCGGCCGGGATGGGCAAATCGAGCCTCTACGACTACTTTGCAACCAAGGACGACATTCTGCTGTTCATGCTCGACGAGTTCACGCTCGCGCTTGCCGAGAGCGCCGAGGCGATTGCCAGGCGCGACGCGCCGCCCGACGCGCGCATCAGGCAGATCATGGAGGTGCAGCTGAGCTACCTGCAGGCCAACAACCAGCTGTTCTGGCTGCTGAGCGCCGAGGCGCAGCGCCTGCGCCCCGAAAGCCAGCAGCGCATTCACCAGCGCCGCTATGCATTCCAGGATCTGGTGGCATCGCTGATCGAGGCGGGGATTGCCGAGGGCCGCTTTCGCCCGGTGCAGCCGCTCAACGCGGCGCGCCTGCTCACCAACTCGCTCATGACGGTGCTGTACACCACGCGCCCCGCCGGCAGCCCCGAGGCCATGCTCGGCGAGGCGGTCGATATCTTTTTGCGGGGGATCGCCCCCGAAGGAGCCCAGGGATGAACACGTTTGTTATTGCGCTGTCCGACGCCGCCGCCACGCTCGAGAACGTCGGCGGCAAGGGGATGTCGCTGGCGAAGCTGCTGTCGGCGCAGCTGCCGGTGCCGGGCGGCTTTCACGTCACAACCGCCGCCTACCGCCAGTTTGTGGCGGCGAACGGCCTCGCGCCGCGCATCGCGCAGGCGCTGGCGGGGCTGAGCCCTACCGACACGGCCGCGCTCGACGCGGCCTCGGAGCAGATCCGCGCGCTGTTCGCCGCCGGCGCCACCCCGCCCGAGATCGCCGAGGCCGTGGCTGGGGCCTACGCCGCGCTGCGCGACGCCGCCGTGGCGGTGCGCTCGTCGGCCACCGCCGAAGACTTGCCCGGCGCGTCGTTTGCCGGCCAGCAGGAGACCTACCTGAACATTCGTGGCGCCGGCGCGGTGCTGGCGGCCGTGAAGCAGTGCTGGGCCTCGCTCTGGACGGCGCGGGCGATTGCGTACCGCATCAACAACGCGATCGACCAGACCGCGGTGGCGCTGGCGGTTGTGGTGCAAGAGCTGGTGTTTGCCGACGCGGCGGGGATCATGTTTACGGCCAACCCGGTGAATGGCAAGCGCGACGAGCTGGTGATCAACGCGGCCTGGGGCCGGGGCGAGGCGGTGGTGTCGGGCGCGGTGACGCCCGACACGCTGACGGTGCAGAAGGGCAGCGGGCGGGTGCTGCGCCGCGAGACCGCCGAGAAGGTGCTGATGACGGTGCGCGCCGAGGGCGGCACCCGCGAGCAGCCGGTGCCGGCGGCGCAGCGGCGCCAGCCAGTGCTGGGCGATGCCCAGGCTGGCGAGCTAGCGCAGCTGGGCGCGCGGATCGAGCAGCTCTACGGCACGCCGATGGATATCGAGTGGGCGCTGGCCGGTGGCCGCTTCTTCATCGTGCAGGCGCGGCCGATCACCGCGCTGCCGCCCGAGTGGCGGCCGAGCGTGCCGGATGCGCTGTACACCCGCAACAGTCTGGCCGAGCACGTTCCCGGGCCGGTCACGCCGCTGTTCGCCACGCTGGGCCTCGAGATCGCCAACCGGGTGAGCTACCAGTTCATGGAGCGGGTGGCCGGCAGGCAGATGGCGGCTGGCCTGGTGCCCAACCAGGCCGAGTACGAGGCGCTCAACGGCTACCTGTACCGCCGCAACCACCTGAAGATTGGCGTCACGCTGCGGCTGATGGGGCGCTACATCCCGCAATTCATGCGTCTGGCGCGCGAGAGCGTGGCGCTCTGGCAGGACGCGCGGCAGCAGTTCGGCGGCGTAGTGGCCGAGTGGGAGCAGAAGCCGCTGGCGGCGCTGCGGCCCTCGGAGCTGCTCGATGGCGTGCGCGCGATCTTCACCGCCGCCATCCGCTACTACAACGAGATCCAGGCCACGCTGCCGATCGCGGCCGTGAGCGAGGCGCTGTTCACGGCGGTGTACGATCGCCTCATCCGCCGCGAAGGCGACCCGCCCGCCAGCACGTTTATGCTGGGCCTCGATACCGTGTCGCTGCGGGCCGACAAAGCGCTGTTCGACCTTGCCGGCTGGCTGCGCGCGAACCCGGCGCTGGCCGGCTATGTCGCGAGCAGCGCCAGCGCGCGCCTTGAGGCCGATCTGCGCCAGGCCGAGGCGCCGGCGGGGCTGCCGGGCGGCGCGTGGGCCGAGTGGCGCGCGCGCTTTGATCGCCACCTGCACCAGTTCGGCCGCACCGCCTACGAGTTCGACTTCGCTAACCCCACGCCGCAAGAGCAGCCCGGCCCGGTGCTCGACGCGTTCAAAGCCTTTGTGGCAGGAGCGGCCGGCGACCCCTACCAGCGCGAGCGTGAGGCCGCCGCGACGCGCGAGCAAGCTACCCAGGCGGTAATGCGCCGGGTTGGCTGGCCGCGCCGTGGCTGGTTTGCCGGCCTGCTGCGCTGGGCGCAGGCCACCGGGCCGATGCGCGAAGACAGCCTGTTCGACATGGGCATGGGCCACCCGCTGATGCGGCGCATGCTGGCTGAGCTGGGCCGGCGCTTCGCCGAGGGCGGGGCGGTCGCCGAGCCAGGCGCGATCTACTGGCTTGAAAAGGCCGAAGTGATCGGCCTGGCCGAGGCGCTCGAGCGCGGCATCGCGCTGCCCGACCTGGCGGGGCGCATCCCGGCGCGCAAAGCCCAGTGGCAGGCCGCGCTCAGGGCCAGCCCGCCCGTGCTGCTGCCCGAGAACTCGCGCTGGGCGCGCTTCATGCACGGCGGCCCGGCCAAAACCCAGGACGGCAAGCTGGTGCTGAGCGGCGTGGGCACCAGCGGCGGCCGCGTGACCGCGCCGGCGTGCGTGCTATTCGGCCCCGACGATTTCGGCAAGCTCAGGCCCGGCGATGTGCTGGTAGCCGTCACAACCACGCCGGCCTGGACGCCGCTGTTCGCGCAGGCTGCCGCAGTCGTCACCGACATCGGCGGGCCACTCAGCCACAGCAGCATCGTCGCGCGCGAGTATGGCATCCCGGCGGTGATGGCGGCGGGATCGGCCACGCGCGCCATCCACAGCGGCCAGCTGGTCACGGTCGACGGCACCGCCGGCACCGTGACGGTCGAGGGCTAATACCATTAGGACAAACGCAGTTAGCGCGCTCAGCCTTCGGCAGAGCAGAACCATCCTCCCTATCGTGTCCATTTTCCGCGCTCCGCGCGGAAAATGGACACAGAAGATGTAAAAATACCATGCTGCCGCAGGCTCAATCGCGTCGCTTGAGGAAGCCGAATCACGCAAGTGCGTAGCTCCTAAGCATGCCGCATTGACGCCTGCGGCGGGCAATGCTACCATACGCGCGTTGTTCGGCCCGCCGCAGGCGCATCACGAAGGGAAGGCATATGCTCAACGCGCAAGAGATCATGGGCATCATCCCGCACCGCTACCCGTTCCTGCTGATCGACCGGATCCTCGAGGTCGAGCCGGGCGTGCGCGCGGTTGGCGAGAAGCTGGTGTCGATCGGCGAGCCGTTCTTCCAGGGCCACTTCCCCGACTTCCCGATCATGCCTGGGGTGCTGATCGTCGAGGCGCTGGCGCAGACGGCCTCGGTGGCCGCGTTGATCCTGCCCGAGAACAAGGGCAAAATCGGCCTGTTTGCCGGGATCGACAAGGTGCGCTTCAAGCGGCCGGTGCGCCCCGGCGACACGCTGCGCCTCGAGGTGCAGTTCGAGAAGATCCGCATGGGCATTGGCCGCGGCAAAGGCACCGCCACCGTCAAGGGCCAGCTCGCCTGCGAGGCCGAGCTGATCTTCGCGCTGGCGAACCGGCAGTAGCGCAGGAGGCAGCTATGGCGCGGCGGCGCGGACGGCGGCCGAGCTACCGGCAGATACTCGCGATCGTGGCCATCCTGCTGGCGCTGCTGGCGCTCAGCGGGCTGGGCGGCGTGCCGTGGCTGCCGCTCGCAGTGATCGTGCTTGCGCTGAGCATGCTGGTGTAGCCGGGCTATTGCCCCGGCCCGCGCGGCATGCTATGATGAGGGCGCCGCGCCGGAGTGGCGAAATGGCAGACGCTACGGTCTTAAAAACCGTTGGGGGCAACCCCGTACGGGTTCGAGTCCCGTCTCCGGCACCATTGCAATGCGGTATTTCGCTATTTGGCGAAGTGCCGCATTTTGCATTCAGCATCTCAGGATGGAATTCTGGAAAATGTCGCATCTTATGCGCTCCTCTTCAGAAGCTGATCGAGGGCTTCCAAGTCCTGGCTGTGCCCCTGGTAGAGATGGCCATAGCGATCGGCAGTCATGCTAATCGTGCTGTGACCCATCTGGCGCGAAAGCGTGTAGATATCCACACCGGCCGCGATCGAGAGTACAGCATAGGTGTGGCGTAGATCATGGAAACGCACGTCAGGTAGCTCATTCCTGCGCAGCAGGGTATCGAACTGCTCGCCGATCATCTTCGGATTCAATGCGGTACCAACCTCGCAACTGAAGACCAGATCGCCGGCGTTCCAGCCTTTGCCACTGATGCGCCGCTCCTGCTCTTGGTTCTGTTGATGCCACTTGAGTACGCGTATGGTTTCGGCCGCTATCGGAATAGCTCGATGGGCGCGCTTGGTCTTGCCACGAGCGCGCGTGCCGCGCTGAATCTGGCCTGCAACGCGCAATTCCTTGCGCTCGAGATCGGCATCTTTCCAACGCAGGCCGAACAACTCGCCCTGCCGCAACCCGCAATAGATCGCCACGTGATAGAACGGCATCAGGCGATCAGGGCTGCGACCACCACTGGCTTTGTTGAGCACGAAGAGCGTGAGCGCGAAGCGGGATGTTTACCTCAGCCGGTGTAAGCGGGTGAATCTCTTCGTCGTCGGGCCTGGGCAACTCCACGCCCTTGCACGGGTTAATCGTGGCCAGCTTGGGGATTGTCATAGCGTTGCCAGCATTGTCGGCCTCCATCGCAACAGCATCAAGCACTGATCAAGCGCTACAATGCCGGCGGTTCGGCTGCTGTCAGCGACGGTCGCGCCAGCAATCCCGGTTCACGGCAGCACTCCTTGAGCGACGAGCAACAGGACGCCTTACGCGCCGCACTGCCCAGCCACATCCGACGGCGGCCTGTGGAATGGCGCCCGTGTCGCCCGCTGGATTGCTCAAACGACCGGCCGCAAGCAGGTCTATCGCCAGTATGGCTGGGCAGTGCTGCGTCAGTTCGGCTTCACTCCACAAGTGCCGCGGCCACGTCATCGCCAGGCTGCCACACCCGAGCAGCAAGACAAGTGAAAAACTGAGCGCCACCGTCGCCGAGGTTCAAGCGGCACACCCGCACAATACTGTCGAAGTCTGGAGCCAGGACGAAGCCCGGCTTGGCTTGTTTGCGATCGTGCGCCGGGTCTGGGCGCCGCGCGGCAAACGTCCGATTGCAATGGTTCAGCCCAAAAACTGGGTCTTGCTCAACTTCCGTGCAATGGCAAACCAGCTTGACATTTGGTATGCTTCATGGTTTCTGTATACCTGCTTGAAAAGCAACTACTCTAGAAGCTAGTGGTGTGTTTACTTCCCTGTTCGCCTCTGTGTTTTTTGGACTCACGGTGTCTGATGTACATTTGGACTCACAAACGCTGATCGTCTCTGCTCACGCTTCAGCCCGAAGCGCGATCTGCCCACGTTGTGGCCAAGCCTCGTCAAGCGTTCATAGTTCCTATACACGCTCGCCTCGTGACCTGCCCATCCTTGAGTACGCTGTTCGTCTCGTTCTTCAAGTACGTCGCTTTCGTTGTGCCAATCCTGTTTGTCCTGCCCGAACTTTTGCCGAACGTTTGGGTAATTATCTTCGACCCTATGCTCAATATACGAGCCGTTTGTAACAGACACTCCAGCAGCTTGGTCTCGCTCTTGGTGGCGCCGCTGGTGCAAGGGCAAGCAAAACCTTGGCTATGCCATCAAGTCGGCATACGCTGCTGCGCCTCGTTCGGCAAATTCCCTCACCATCTGCCGTTCAACCTCGGGTTCTTGGTGTTGACGATTTCGCGCTTCGTAAAGGTCAGAAATATGGCACCATTCTGGTTGATCTTGAACAACGACGCCCGATCGACCTATTGCCTGAGCGTAGTGCGACAACACTGGAAATGTGGCTCAAGCAGCATCCTGGCATCGAGATTATCGCTCGTGACCGCGGCCCAGAGTATATTCGTGGTGCAACAGCAGGCGCACCAGCTGCTGTTCAGGTTGCAGACCGCTTCCATCTGCTGTGCAACCTTCGTGAAGCGCTCGAGCGTACCCTTGAACGCACACATACGAACCTTCGCACACGACTAGCAGATACACCACCGAGTGGCGGGGAAAGCGGCACCTCGCCACTGCCTCTACGCCGTCGGAAACGTACAGGAACCGAGGCCAAAATGCCAGCAGAGCGGCGGAAGCGTCGGCTCGCCTTGTATGAACGTGTTCGACTGCTCTACCAGCAGGGCAAGAGTAAGCGCTCCATCGCGCAAGAGTTACACATCAGTGCTTGGTTAGTGCGCCGATTCATTCAAGCTGACACGTTTCCAGAACGAGCGCCAAAACAACCACGCTCGACAATTCTCAGACCCTTTGAGCCGCTGTTACGCAAACGCTGGCAGCAGGGCGAGCGAACAACAACCAGGCTGTTTCGGCTCTTGCAAGCCGAAGGCTACACTGGCTCAATCTATACGCTCCGTCATTGGGTACAGAGCCATCGACAAGAACCAGCACCAAGGACAAAACCAGCATATCGAGCAAGGTACACTGTTGCAGCGCAAGCACTCCAAGCACGAATGGCAGGAGAACGGCGCTTGCCATCTGCACGTCGGCTGGTTTGGTTACTCCTGAAAGGTGAAAGTGAGCTTGGTAGCGATGAGCAGCAGTTGCGCTCGATTCTCCTCCAAGAACCTAGTGTAGCCACAGGACATGGGCTCGCACAACGCTTTCTTGAAATGGTACGGCAGCGCAATGAGGCGACGCTTGATAGCTGGCTCAAAGACTGCTTGACAAGTGGCATTCGAGAAATGGCGAACTTTGCAAGCGGCTTACAGCAGGATGAAGCTGCTGTTCGTGCAGCTCTTCGCCTGCCTTGGAGCACGGGCCAAGTCGAGGGCCAAATTACGCGACTGAAGCTCGTCAAGCGCCAGATGTACGGACGAGCCAACTTCGACTTATTGCGGCAGCGTGTACTCCATCCCGTATAAGGGCTGTGCACGGAAGTTGAGCAAGACCCAGTTTTTGGGTCGCATGTCACACATATAGGGATACCTTGATTGCTAGTTGATGCCCATTGATTCTTCCGCCAGGATTATGGTTCCTACGCCGTAATCCTGGCGGAAGAATCAATGGACGCCACCTGGATTATAACGGCCTTTGTCCTAATCGACACGTTGATGGAACACCTCAATGCATCGTAGTGATGTGCGTGCGCAGGTGCCTGACTCGGAGGTCATCCTGATTGCGGTCGCCGCTGCGAAGTACTTCCACAACCATCATGAACGAGCGGTCTGCATTCTGCGCGAGAATGGCTATTTGTCCGGCTGGATTGATGTCAAGCGCTTCAATCGACGCTTGCACAAGCTGGCCGATTGGCTGGCCTTCATCGCTACGACCTTGGGCAAGCTTGGATTGAGTGGTGAGGTGTTTGTCATTGATAGTCTGCCTGTTCCAGTCTGCCGCCGCGTACGCGCTCGCTGCTGTAAAAAGGTGCTTGGACGAGACTACTGTGGCTACTGCGCTGCGAAAAAGGAGAAGTTCTTCGGCTGGCGCTTGCACCTGATCTGTACGCCGAGCGGTCTGCCGGTGAACTTCCACATGGAGCCGGCTGCGTTTCACGATTTGACACCGCTGCACGAATTGGCAGTCGTCTTGCCACCTGGAGCGCGACTGTTCGGCGACAAAGCCTACAACTGCGCGGCTGATGAGGCGAGCATACTGGCTGAGACGGAGGTGCGGCTCATTCCGGCACGGCGGGCCAATATGCAGCCACACGAGTGGTTTCTCGATGAGATCGAATTGCGAGAGTATCGTCATACGATTGAAACCGTCAACAGCCAATGCGAGAAAATGGGTCTTGAGCGCTTGTATGCCCGCACAAATGGCGGCTTCGAGCTGAAGGCGCTGGCGTCAATCATTGCCTGGCCTGTACGAACCTGAACTAGCAATCAAGGTAGGGATAGATCCGATGCTCCGAAGCACGTTTGCTCAGAGTTGGGTCTTGGACTGATGCCAGCAATCCTCATTTCGCGCATATAGCGCTGGATCCGCTTGCGATTAATCGGCGCAAATTCTGGCTCAAGCAGCACTGTCAGCTTGCGCGAGCCATAGAACGGGTGCGCGGTGTAGAGTTCGTCGATGCGATGCTTGATCGCCACCTCCTCCGGCGGTGGCGGTACCGGCTGATAGTACAAACTGCGCCGAGAGATGCTGAGCAAGTCAGCTTGGGTCGTAAGCGGCAGCGCGTCGGGATTATGGTCGAGAAGCGTGTGCCGTTCGGTATGGCTCATGACGGCAATCTTTTTTCAGAAAAGTGACGTGGGTGGTCAGGCGACCAATCTCAGCGTACAACTCCTCCAGTTGCTTGGCGTGGGCAGCCTGGGCGCCGATGAGACTGTCGCGCTTCTCAAAGGCAGCAGGCAGCAATTTGACAGCCTGATCGCGCCAGATGCGCAGCACGTTCGGATGCGTCTAGTACTCGGCAGCCAACTCGCCGATCGTCTTGGTTTCCTTGAGCAGCTCTAATACGAGCTGGGCTTTGAACGTGGTGGTGTAAACTTTTTTCATGCCTCATTCTACCGAACCCTAGTCGCTTCGTTGTGCAGATTTCTGGGTCCACTTATGCTATAATGGCGATTGATACATATGTTCATCTCGTATCTCGGAGCACAGACATCATGTCTTTCCCCCTTACAACGCTGTTTCCCTCTGGTACAGTACCAACTTTTAGTGGCCACGAAACCTTTGCCCTGCGTAGCAATTGGCTAAAGAAGGCATATGATATTTTGCGCTTTACGCCTGATCTGTTCTACCAGGAAGATGCCTTTGTGCAGCTCGGGGTAGGGAAGAATATGGCGCAGTCAATACGATTTTGGGGCAGGGCATGTGGCATTTTCGAGCGCGCTGCTTCGGGTGAGGGGCATACCATAACACCACTTGGACATATGCTCTTAGGCGAAAACGGATGGGATCCTTTTTTGGTGACGCCAGCTAGTCATTGGCTATTACACTGGCAAATTGCCTCACGACCTGAGGCGGCGTTTACTTGGTTTTACACTTTTAATTTACTGAAAGGCGGTGAGTTCACAGCCGCCGAGTTGGCGTATCAACTGCGCTCATTTGCTGCAGTCCATGATCTGCGCATTCCTTCCGAGGCGACAATCGGCCGCGATGTGGAGTGTATGTTGAACTGTTATTGTCGTGCCGAAGTGCGCCAACTCACTTCAGCGATCGAAGATTTGCTTGCCTGCCCACTGGCCGATCTCGGAGTCATCCAAGCGCTGCCGGGGCAACATATCTACCAACTTGTATCCGGCACGCAGCCTGAACTGCCGGATGCCCTGATTGCCTATGTTATTCGTGAAATGCTGTGCATAATCAAGCGACAGAACATTTCCTTTAGTGATCTAGCCTATGCGCCACGATCGCCGGGTCGCGTGTTTCGTTTGGATGCCGACTCGTTGCTGAGCCGCCTTCAGCGGATTGGTGAAACGACCGAAGGGCGCGCATACTACACCGATCAGGCTGGAATTCGGCAAGTTGTCTGGCCTGATGTGGAAAACTACAGTGAAGCCGATGCGCTGCTCGCGAAGGCTTTTATGAGCGAGGTGCGCTATGTCTAGCGCTGATATGCCGCTCGCGATCCAGCCACGTTACACGCGCTCAATTCACCTTCAGCGCGATTATGCTGATCACAAGGTTGGCATCAACGATTATCAGGCTACTCCGCTAGTGCTCCAAACAATCGAGCGGATCATGCAGGGACTTGCACCTGAATCGAGAGCGCGAGCTTTTTCGCTGATTGGGCCATACGGTTCTGGTAAATCAGCGTTTGCGGTATTTCTCGCGCATTACCTGAGCAATTCCCACATCGTTCGCCAACGGCTTATTGCTAAGCACAGCACCGAGGGCATTCCAGAACACACATCCGAACCACGCCCAATGCTTCTGCCGTTGCTGGTAAGTGGAAATAATGACTCGTTGCGGCAAGCGGTGGTGCAACAATTAAAGCGGCTGTTCGAGACAATGGAGGTGTTTCGCAACAAGAAGATACCTTTTGTGAAGCAACTCGTCGATGCCGCGATTGATCCTGACATCGATCCGCAACAGGTCGCCGATCTCTTGGCTGAAGCGTGTGTGATAGTTCGCAAGCGCACTGCCTTTGCTGGCATTGCCCTGATGATCGACGAACTAGGGCAGTTTCTTGATTATGCAGCACGCCAAGGCGATGATCGGGATTTGTTTGTGCTGCAAACACTGGCGGAAATGGCAGCACGTAGTGCTGAGACACCCTGTATTATTCTAACCATACTGCATCAATCTTTTGATAGTTATGTCGGCGCGGCCGGCGCAACGCGCCGCGCTGAGTGGGCTAAGGTACAGGGGCGTTTCGCCGATCTGCTGTTTCAGGAGCCGCCGATTCAAATGTTGCGAATCGTGGCGCATGCCCTTTTTCCTGAAACGAAGGATCCGTTTGTGGCCGCTCGCCGGCGTTGGGCCGAGAAGGTTGCCCCTCTTGGCGAAAAACTAGGATTACGACCGCCCGATGTCAGTAACGATGAGTGGCACTCGCTGATCGCTCACGCTTACCCGCTCCACCCTACTGTGCTAGTGGCATTGCCGTTGCTGTTTCGTCAGTTGGCGCAGAATGAGCGTTCACTATTCGCATTTTTGACTTCGCGTGAGTCGTGGAGCATTCAAGATTTTTTGGCGACAGAGCGAGCTAATTCGAGCGAGCTGCCGATCTATCGTTTGCCTCATCTATACTCTTATATTCATGCGACGCTTGGTGCAAGCTTATTTGGCCGGGCGCGTGGCCAACGGTGGGCCGAATTGGCTGAGGCGCGCGCGCAATTGCCTGCTACTAATGGAATACTATTGGATGTACTGACAGCAATTGGGACGCTCGGTGCGTTGGGTCAGGTACAGGGACTGCAGGCCAATGCGGCCCAAGTTGCGTTTGCTCTCTGTGATCAGATTGATGATGTGGCGGTTGAAGGTGCTCTTCAAGAACTGCAAACACGCAAGCATATTGCGTTTCGCCAGTACAGCGATAGCTTTGTTATCTGGGAGGGCAGCGATCTCGATATTGATGGTATGACACAGATCGCTCGGCGCGAGGTTGGCGACCGTGTGACGTTGGTCAAGTTGCTCCAGGAATATTCGAATAGTGTACCGTTGGTTGCTCGCCGCCATAGCTATGAGACTGGTGCGGTGCGCTATTTCTCTGTGCGCTTCATCGATGCCATTGATCTGACAGATACTTTGGAGATCACACAAGAGGCTGATGGTGAGGTGCTATATGTTGTGGCTGCAGATGAGGAAGCCCTCAGTGCGTCGCGAGTTTGGGCTACACGCTCAGAGCGCACAGATGATATTCGACGAGTCGTAGTTCTTCCACAACGTGTGCGAGAGTTACGTGATCTGTTGCTGGATGTTGCAGCACTCGAACATGTGCTTGACAACCAACAGGATCTGGAAGGTGATCGGGCAGCCCGACGTGAGCTATCTAGTCGATTGATTGAGGCGCGCCAATACTTGGCAACGGCGATTGCAGAAACATATGGCCCCGGCTGGAATCAATGGTATTGGCGTGGGCAGACGGTTGGTGTGCGAACGGCACGACAGATCGATGATTTGCTGTCTAGCGCCTGTGATACAGCCTATAATGCTACCCCAAGAATATGGAATGAGCTGATTGTGCGACGTCAGCTTTCTTCGGCAGCAGCAAAAGCGCGTCGTAATCTGATCGAGGCGATGCTTGACCATGCCCAAGACGATGTATTGGGAATTTCCGGCTATCCACCCGAGCGTGCAATTTATGAAAGCGTCCTACGCAGTACAGGTATTCATCGGCAAGAGGCCGATGGAATTTGGCGGTTTGGCCTACCACCCATGACCGATCCATTTCATGTGATTCCGGTTTGGAATGCGATACAGCAGTTCATCGATGCAACTGAGAGTCAACCGCAGTTAGTTAGCGAACTCTACAAACTAATTGAAGCACCGCCGTTTGGCATCAAAGCTGGCCTTCTTCCATTATTGGTAATGGCTGTTTATATGGCCAATATTAGTGAGATCACTTGGTATGAACATGGTAACTATGTGACAATGCCCGACACAGCTATGTTCGAGCGGCTGCAACGTCAACCCGGCTATTTTGCAATCCGTCGCAGTCGTGTAACCGGTGCGCGTGTGGTTATTTATGAGCGTTTAGCGCGTGCCTTGGCACCACGCGCATTGACTAAGCCAGCGCAGCTTGGTATCCTTGATGCGGTGACGCCGCTGCTGAGGCGGATCGGTTCACTTCCTGCTTACAGCCGTACCACACGACGGATTAGCCAACGCGCCCAAGCCATTCGCCAAGCAATCCTTGATGCGCGCGCACCTGACGAGCTGCTGTTTGAGAAGCTGCCGATGGCCTGCGACCAGATGCCATTTGTGGCCGATGCTCCAGTGGATGAGCAGCAGGTCGAGATGTTCTTCGCAGAACTCAATGCAGGCCTTCAGGAGCTTCAAGATGCTTATGCGCGGCTGCTTGTGCAAGTGGGAATGTATATTCGCAATGCATTCGGCGTATCGATCAGCGAAAACGATATGTTGCGCGCCCAGTTGACCGAACGTTACCGCGCTGTTGCCGACGTGACGAGTGACAGCCAAGTGCGCGCGGTGGGCGTGCGTTTGGAAAACGCTGAACCCGGCGGTGCTTGGATCGAAAGCGTGGCGGCGTTGGTGGGGCACAAACCATTAGATTCGTGGAATGATGCCGATCTGTCAAGCTTTGAACTAAACATTACTGATCTAGGGCGGCGCTTTCGAAGGATTGAAGATGTTGCTGTTGCAAGCCACGCCCTTTCACCCGATACCTCTCTTTTGCGCGTTGGGATAACTAATGGTAAAGGGGAAGTCAGTACAGTGGTTCAAGTAAAAAAGCGACATCTGCATATGCAGCAACTGTACGACGAATTACGAGAAACACTTGCGCGGTATGATACACTCTCTATGGAAGACAAAGTAGCCATTCTAGCGGAGTTGTTACAGCCAGAGCTTCAACCAACACTGAATGGGAATGGGAACCATGAATAATCATGAGGCAAGTTTCGCAGATTGGGCGGCTCGGCCCGGTAGACATATTGTGAGCTTGAGTGGTGGGAAAGATAGCACAGCTCTTGCTATCTATCTACGCGGGAAACTTCCACAAGTCGAATATATTTTCTGTGATACAAGGAAAGAACTGCCAGAAACGTATGAGTACCTGGATAAGCTCGAAGCGTATCTGCAACGTCCAATCGTGCGTTTAGATGATCATCGGGGATTTGATCATTGGCTTGAAATGTACGGTGGAATGTTGCCATCAGCTCAGGTTCGCTGGTGTACACGCAAACTCAAAATCGAGCCATTTGAAAAGTATGTTGGCGATGATCAAGTATGGAGTTACATCGGCATCCGTGCTGATGAACAGCGTAATGGCTATATTTCTGCCAAGCCAAATATCAAACCAATCTATCCGTTCAAGGAACACGGCCTTCGAATTGCTGATGTGGAGCGGCTGTTGGAGGAAAGTGGGTTAGGCTTGCCGGAATACTACGAGTGGCGCCAACGAAGTGGGTGCAGCTTCTGCTTCTTCCAACGCACAGGCGAATGGGCTGGTCTCAAAGAACGCCATCCTGCCCTATTCGAAGAAGCCAAAGCGTATGAGACTGACCGTGGCGGCGAACACTTTTACTGGCGACAGCGTGAAAGCCTTGCCGAGTTAGAACAGCCTGATCGCATGAAACAGATCAAGCGCGAACACCTGATACGGTTGGAGGGAGAGCGTCTGCGGCGCCCGAACCGGCCGCTAATCGAGCTTGTGGGGGCAGCGTTGGATAGCGAGGATGACGATAGCGGGTGCGATATTTGCCATCTGTAGTTTGTTAACATCTAAGTTGAGATCTTGTCTACAATCCGCTTACATTTCCATCTCAACTTCTTGGCTGTTCTAGAATAGAATACCTTGCGGCGTAAGCCTGTCAAGTCTTCGGCAGGCTTGCGCTGAGCGTTTATTTTATATACATATCAATATTTGCTAAGTAATGATGCTTCCAAGCGCCCGAAGCCTATATCTTCTGGGCGCTTTGTGTTGGTCGGAAATTTAAACAAAGAGAATTTCTTTCGACGATATCGATTTAAAGATAAAATTTTTATCTTTTTCGGTGCCTTCGTATTTCCTCAGTTTATAAGCGTGCATCTCTTAGCGATGATTTAGATTGTTCTGCAATAAGTATTCGGAAATACTTAAGGAGAATATCATGACTGATATATAATTCAGCGGTTCTTTAGTCCCATGGCACAATCGATCTGGGAGTTTTATGAGCGACCCGGTGTTGCATATTATGTTCCTCTTTATCAGCGAGAATATAGCTGGGGAAAAGATAATATTGATCAACTAATGGAAGATATCTTTCAGGTGTCGAGATGTTGCTGCAAGATCCTGAGACGATCTGCTTTATGGGCACTGTCATTCTTGTAAAGCGAGAATAACTCCGAAGGTACTATCTCTCCGAAAGAAACGCGCGCTCTGCCGCCAAGGATCGACAATGTAATTGATGGTCAACAAAGGATATCTACGCTGTACTATTAATATGTCTTGTATATAGCAGATTAAGTGAAGCCGCAAAAGATTTGCCAAAAGATGGTTGGTTCAACGAGTTACGCGAAGAAGTTGGCATAAAGCAGTTAACTTATTAGACATAGTTTTCTTCGATCTGCGTCTTGGCAAGCCCAAACGGAAGCCTATTATTATTCGTGGTGCAGATGATAACCGGACTGTTAGTGGCGGCGAGTCTTTAAATTGCCAAATCCGACATAGCATCGTATATAGCCTCCGCAATCAGGTTAATTGAAGAGGTAAATCATCATTTCGTTTTTCTGGTAGTTCTCTGATTGGTGGCAATCTTGCATTGATGGATGATTGGCTTGATAAGGTTTACTATGCCCATGACTCGACGAAATTTAACACGAAACACCAGGAGAAAGATGACTTCCCTACTGCTCGGGAAATACTACAGTCAAACACCCGCCTTGATACTCGCAGTTTTGATTGGCCTGAGATGTCATCTATAGTTAATAATATCTCAATTCCTGTTACTAAGATCGAGAGCAGTGTCTGCTCAATCGTACAGCTCTTCGCATTTTGTCACTTTTTACTGGAGCGGTGCTGTTTTACGACTATTACACCTATTTCGGAAGAAAACGCATTTGACATGTTTCAATCACTTAATGCCACAGGAACGCCTTTAACAGCAATAGAGACTTTTAAGCCGTTGGTTCACCATAAGGCTGAAGATGATGGTGGATACCAGGGTTCACTATCGAAGAAGTATTTTGACACTGTAGATGAGCTTTTCGAGAACAGCTCTACCTTTCCTGAGAAGACCAAGCTTACGAATGAATTTCTAAATACCCTTGCACTAGTACAAAATGGCAATGGACTACCAAACCAATTTAGCAAACAAAGGCGATGGTTAAAGACGCAGTATGATCTATGTGATACTAAGTCTAAGAGGGAGGAGTTCATTCGAAGAATGAGTGATTTAGCTAACTATTGGGAGCAAGTTATCGACTTCGATCCACAGATTTCAGTATCAATTTCAGGTACGGAAGAGGTTCCTGAATCTGATCGGAGAGAGGCAGCACTATGTGTATTATATCTCAGGGATGCTAATCATGTACGGGCGAATACCGTTCTTAGTCGTTTTTATGCGCTTATGTCCCGAGGAAAACCAGGCTATGATTATGAGTTTGTCTCTGCCTGTCGAGCGATCGGCGCCTTCTATACTATATGGCGAGCCGCCTACTCTAATACAGGTCTTGATGCTGTATATGAAAGATTATTGCAATCACAAATGTCATGGGAACGTGGTGATGTTGATGTGAATAGTGCGTATTTGAAAGGGTATTTACTACAAGAGCTGCATAAGAAGAATATAGATACCAAACAAAATTGGATGATAAGAGCCAAACAAGAACTGCGATACGATCTCTCTCAGAGAGTATGTAAGTTTGCTCTTTTTGTTGCGGCACATGATACAGTTCCTGATAGTATTACGCCTGGATTAATGAAGGCAGGCTTAATGAACACTTATCCGTATCTCGATCCGATAAAATGGCGATCTGGGGACTTTAAGAGTATAGAAACATATTGCTCCTCAAAAACCCTCAATGAAACAATTGGGAGATGAGATCTATAGGAGTGGCGATGAACAGCGTGTTGGTAATCTGACATTGTTACCTGTTGAGATCAATGCCAAGGCAGGTAACAAACAATGGGTTCAGAAGTGGATCTATTATCGTCATCTCGCTGAAACAGATCCTTCTCTATTGGGAAGCTTGGAGCGAGAAGCTAGAAAAAGGGGTTTCAACTAGATGATAGGACACAAAAAATGCCAGAAAGCTGGGTATAATCATCATATGCTTCCAATAGTCAATATTGGTATAGATGGTTCTTGGAATAGGCAGGTTGTTACTCTGAGAACAGAGCGAATCTGCGATATGTTGTGGGATAAAGTTTATCCTTGGCTCACTTAAATAGAGACACTCTACATGCGCTTCTCCGATCTCCTCTCGCGCCGACGACGCGACCCTACAAGCCCTGCTCGGCGCGCCGGTTTTGCGATTGCTGCGGCTGCTTGATGTGAGCATGGTCGCGCCGGCGCGACTGCGAACACTATTGACTGAACTGCGTGGCGAGGCTGGGTTGCTAGCGGATTTCCAGTGTCGGGCGCAATTAATAGATCTGCTTCGCCGTGGCGAAGCCGAGCATATTGCACGCGCCCTGAATTTGCCTACCAATGGCGATGTCTACGCCGCGCTGCGCAATATCTCATTGCGGCGTGGCTCCGAACGCGAACAGACGCTGTTCAATCTGTTTGCGTTGGTGCCATAAACGCCCGAGGTACGAGCTGTCTCTCCTCCACAGGGTGAGATATCGGCTGTACTGCCTCTCTTCGACCATCGCGCCAAGCCGCGCGCAAGGTGAGCCGCGTTGGCGGAAAACCGCGCCGAGTACTGTTGCATGTACCCCTGGAGAGTGCGGTAAAACGCGCACGGCTATGCATATCATCACCGACCACCTACGCGCCGCTGAGCCAGGGCTTGTGATCTGGCTGGCCTATAGCGAGGAGCTGTGTGAACAGGCTGCCGGTGGAATTCGAGCAGGCGTGGCATACTCTGGGCGACAGAGCTGTGGCGGTACAACGGTACTGGGGTGGGTATACGCCAGATCTGGCCCAAGCCCGCGATGGCGATTGTCGCCCCAGCCTCTCCAAGCTATACCGCGCCGCAATGGATAATCTTGGGCTAATCAGCAATTTGGCTGGTCGCTGCTCCCTAGTCGTGATTGACGAAGCGCATCAGGCCATCGCCGAAACCTACCAGCTTGTGTTGAACACGTTGGCAACCCAAGGACGTACCGCCGCACTGTTGGGGTTGACAGCGACACCTGGCCGGACATGGAACGATGTCGATGCCGATGCCGTGTTGGCTGCTTTTTTCGGCAGTCGCAAGGTGGTATTAGGAAATTGATGGCTACATCAATCGGTCGATTTTCTGATCGCTGATGGCTATCTTGCACAGGCTACGTTCCGCTCGCTGTTGCGCAACAGCATCCAACTTTCGACCGCTGATCTGCGGCGCATTGAGCATGATCTGGATATTCCCTCCGCCATTTTGAAGCGCCTTGCCGACGACGAGCAGCGGAACCTGATTATTCTGCTTGAAGCGGAGCGGTTGGCCTTGCGGCATCACCGACTATTAGTATTTGCCGCCTCAGTTGAGCATGCCGAGCTGCTGGCAGCTGTACTGCGTGCGCGCGGGTTACACGCCGCCGCTATTAGCGGGGCAACCCCGGCGGCCGAGCGTACACAACATATTACTGCCTACAAAGCTGCCTCTGATGAGCCACGCATCCTGTGTAACTACGGTGTGCTGACCGGCTTTGATGCGCCGCAGACTGGCGCGCGTCATTCTTTCGACCGACAAAATCATTGGTGCTCTACAGCCAAATGGTTGGTCGGGCAATGCGTGGCCCACGAAGTTGGTGGCAATGCCACTGCCGAGATAGTCACCGTCATTGACGCCAATTTGCCAGGCTTTGGCGCGGTGTCTGATGCTTTCACTAATTGGGAAGACGTTTGGAGGAACCTATGAACAACGACATTGTACCCGCGTCCCTCGCCGTCCAAGCTATGCGCGATAATGGCTATAAGAATGCCGCCTACGCAATCGCCGAGCTGATCGACAATTCCATTCAGGCGGGGGCCAGCCTAGTTGAACTGCTGTGTGCCGAACGCCGTGATCTGGTAAAGGAACGTGTGCGCCCGCGCATCTACCAAGTTGCCGTATTGGATAATGGCAAAGGTATGGATACCGATGTGTTGAAGATCGCGCTTCAATTCGGTAATGGTACTAACCTTACACCCGAACGCCAGCGTGGCATGGGTAAATTCGGTATGGGTTTGCCAAGTGCCTCGATATCACAATGTACCAAAGTCGAAGTCTGGTCTTGGCAGGATGGCCCGGAAAAAGCGTTATACACCTATTTGGATGTTGAACAGATCAAAAAGCAGCAGCAAACCGAGCTGCCTGAGCCGGCACCGCGCCAGATCCCATCGCTGTGGCGCGAAGTCAGCGATAACTTTGGCCCCACCGGAACATTGGTTGTGTGGTCAAATCTTGATCGCATCTTCTGGAAAACCGCGCGCTCGATCATTGAAAACTCAGAGTTGCTAGTTGGGCGTATGTATCGGCGTTTCATCGCCAATGGACGTACCAGGATCGTGCTGGCAGATTTTGACGTTGACAGCCCAGTCCTGACCTTTACACCGCGCGATGTATTGCCAAATGATCCGCTTTACTTGATGCCTCGTACATCCTGCCCTGAGCCTTTCGACAACAAACCAATGTTCGAGGCCTGGGGCGGCGAACATTATGAACTGACGTACCAGATCGAATTTCGTGGTAAAAAGCACCCTGTGACGGTTCGCTTTGCAGTTGCGAAAAATGAAGCGCGGCCAGGCCGCAACCCTGGCTCGCTACCGCATGGTCAGCACGCCGCCAAAAATATAGGTGTGTCAATCATGCGCGCCGATAGGGAGTTAGAGTTAGATCAGTCTTGGACGATTCAGTATGATCCGGTCGAGCGATGGTGGGGTATCGAAGTGGAATTTCCGCCCGCGCTCGATGAGGTATTCGGCGTTACTAACAACAAGCAGGCTGCGCGCAACTTTGCCGAACCAGTAAGCTGGATTTCGATATCCTGCTCAAAGGTGGGCGTTCGATACGCGAGGCTATGAACGAAATGGAAGCCGACGAAGATCCGCGTGCTCCATTGCTCGAAATTGCCCAGCGCATCCGTACAAACCTGAGTGAGCTACGCAAATGGCTGACTCGCCAATCGCAGCAAAAGAGTGCCGAGAAGCACACTCGCCATGATGTCACTGCGCCAGAAGCTGTCGCTACTGATGTCACGCGTGTTCTTCAGCAAGAAGGACATGTTGGCAAAAGCGATCGAGACGAAGGATTACCGGCTGAGCAGCGGCAGCAAGCGATTGAGCAGACCTTGGTCGATCAGGTGTTCCTGAACAGGAAGCACAGGGATTGGCTGCGACCACTGTGTCCGAGGGCTACAAATACCTGTTCACACATGCTAGCCTCGATACCACCGCCTTTTTTACGGTCAAAATGCAAGGTGGCGGCATTCAAATCATTCTCAACAGTGAACATCCGGCCTATCGACATCTTCTGGCTGTTCTAGAACGCGAAGAGGCAACTGACGATCCCGCGACATTACGCGAACGCCTCAGTCGCGCCGCCGACGGCTTAAAGCTGCTACTCTCGGCTTGGGCGCTACGAAGATGAGCAGCCTGACGGTGCGCCGCGCAACCGCGCTCAGCAGGCGCGCTCAGTTGGGGCAGCATGGCGCGGCGCTTTCTGGAGCGCGAGGATTGATCAAGCTCGGCACACAGTTGGAGCAACTCTGCAAAACAGGGCGACGAGATATGCTGCTCGTCGCCCTGTTTATCAAAGTGGGTGCATTTCAGTGGCTCTAGCTAGCGTTGCTGATACAGTGTCAATTAGCTGTGTTACTCGTTGGCGTCCCGAAGAAATCGCCGCCGGTGTCAGCGACTTGAAATCTGGCCGTTATTGCGCGACCGACCGCATTCGTCACTGTGGCTACGTCCCGACTTGCACGCCAGGTATTACCGCGTCGACAGTCTATGCCTAGTAGGCTCGGCAAATCTCACTGGTACAGCGCTTGGGTGGATGTCACATGCCAATTTGGAGCTATTGGTTGCGCTACCTGCTCAGGATGCTGCAATTATGCAAGCATTCGAAGCCGAAGTATTTCGCGAGTGCTTACAGGTCGATCAAAACATCTTTGAGCAAGTGTCGAAGCTTGTCGTCCTGCTCGAGCCGCATATCAGGTCAAAACCGCTGATTATCCACGAAGCCCTCGGTTCTTTATATGAACTAGACGCGCTAGAGTTGCCTCTTATCAGCGCCAATTGGCTACCGACGTTGCGACAACCGACAGTTGCTTCACCAATGCCGAGATCCTCAATCATATCGACAGCAACCAGCGGTTATATGTCGGCGACCTGAAGTTCAATCGCACGATCACCGTCGATGGCAAAGACTGGAAGGCGAGTGAGTGGGTCAAGACGCAGTTAGAGCCATTGTGTCGCCGCAAGACCACCATCGCTGGCAAAGAGCAATGGTACTTCACCAAGAGCATTCGTATTCCAGGCATCAGACACGTGATACGAATCGTGGAGCTCTGGAAGCAGCAGCGCGATGCCGAACCACGCAAGATGCTGATCACCAACCGTACCTATTGGGAAGTCCATCGCATTCTCAAGACCTATCGCAAGCGCTGGACAGGGGCAGAGACCTTCCATCGGGATGGAAAACAACAGGTGGGCCTGGGCGCGTGTCAGCTCAGGAGCGGGGAGAGCCAGATAAGGCATAGGTATCTCGTGTTCCTGGCGTATAGCGCTTTGATGACCCAGTTGCGGCACGACCTTGCGCAGTAAGGGACTCACGCACGCCTGACGACCATCAGCGAGTCCTGTCGCGCGATGTTCCGCGAAACCTTGGGCAAAACGATCGCCTGGATAGTCGAGCAGATTCAGCAGGGCAGAGTCTGCCCGAAATCAAGGCCCATTTAGCTCTACCCTACCTTTGCAAAACCACAGTTTCATTGTGCGCTGCCCGGCGAAGCTGGGCAGCGCACAATGAAATTAGGATCTATGAACTTACGTGATTTGGTTTTCTCACGGTACGAGATTGAGCTTGCGGCAGCTGGTCGTACAGGCTTTTCTTGCGCTGGCCCTGCAAGTTGCCCTGCCGATACTCGCTCACCGGCGAGCGGTAACGACCGTATGGCGGCCGATACACGGCTGGGGCGACGCAGCCGACCCATCATAATGTAGCGGCTATTGATCCCGGCAGAGCACGCGCCAATCGGCGAAGCGCGCGCTGCCCAGAACCAGCTCGGCGTTGAGCCGATCACTGCTCGCGATACGCTGCTCGGCCTCGCTGCGCGCCATACCCCAGGCGCGCATATGCCGAAGCGCCAGGCGCTCGAGGGCTAGCTCCAGCGGCGTATCAAGATACCAGCGCTCGTCGAACAGCGCGCTGATCGCTTCCCAGCCGTCGGCGCGGTGGAGCAGGTACAGGCCCTCGACGAGCACCAGGCGCGTGGACGCAGGCACCGCGTACGCGGCCTCCACCGGATCGCCCACCTCGTGCTCAAAACCGGGCCAGGGAATATCGGCCCGGCCTGCCGCGGCGCGCAGGTCGTGGAGGCGCCGCAGGAACGCGTGGGTGTCGAATGTCCACGGCGCGCCGCGCCGCGCAAAGGCCTCGGCGGCGTTTGGCAACTGCCGCAGCTGCGCTTTGCTGAGGTGGAAGCCATCCATGCCGAGCGCAACCAGCGTGTTGGGCGCGGTGCGCGCGTTGACCTCGGCGGCCAGCTGCGCCGCCAGCGTGCTTTTGCCCGCCCCAGGCACGCTGGCCAGCCCGATCGTCCAGCGGAGCCGAGAAGCATCCAGCAGCGAGACAAGCCGCCGCACGGGGTCCGCAAGGAGTGGCGGCGTGCCGGGTGTGCGTTGGGATTCGGTCGTCATCGTCGACATGCTCCGTTTCTGTGTGCTTGCCCTTTATACCACATCCGGCAGAACACTTGCTTTACGGTGTGCGCGGGGGCGGCAATGTCGCCCCTGAAATTTCGTTTATCAAGGGAGTGGGGCGAGGCCGACGTTGCACGAAGCCCGAGGGCAGGCGCGGTGAGCTTGACAATCGAAAGTGTTGATGCTATAGTAATTCCAATTAATAATTCTAATTATTACCTATATGGTTGTAGTTGGCAGGACGTACGCGGTGCGCGTTTTTGCCTTCGGCAGAGCGGTACTTTTTCACGGATGGTGCTCAGAAGGTGGCGCAAAGCGCCACCTTCTGAGCACCAAAGAAAGCGCACTGCCACGCTGCCGCAGGCAGAACAAGCCCATGCCGCAGGCGGCTGCGTAAGTGCTGTAGTTTGAGAGAGCCATGGCTACATCGCGCAAAAGCACCAGGCGCAAGCCGCCCTCGATGTACGATGTCGCGCGCGCGGCTGGCGTTTCGCAGACGACGGTGTCGTTTGTTGTAAACGACACGCCGAACATCAACATTCCCCAGGAAACCCGCGACCGGGTATGGGCGGCGATTGAGGAGCTCGGCTGGCAGCCAAACGCCCTGGCGCGCGGCCTGCGGATGCGCGCGTCGCACACAATCGGCCTGATCTCCGACGAGATCGCCACATCATCGCACGCCGGCAAGATCATCCAGGGTGCGCAGGACGCAGCCTGGGAGCATACGAATATGCTCCTGGTGATCAATACGAGTAATAACCTCGAGATCGAGCAGGCCGGGCTCAAAATGATGCTCGAGCGCCAGGTCGAGGGCCTGATCTACGCCACGATGTACCACCGCGAGGTTGTGCCGCCGCCCGCACTTGCGCAGGTTCCCACCGTGCTGCTCGACTGCTACGCCGCCGACCGCTCGCTGCCCTCGGTGGTGCCCGACGAGGTGCAGGGCGGGCGCTCGGCCACCGAGCTGCTGCTGCGCAAGGGGCATCGCCGGATCGGCTTCCTCAACGAGATCGGCCCGCTGCCGGCGATGTTTGGCCGCCTTGAGGGCTACAAGCAGGCGCTGGCTTCCTACGGCGTGCCGTTCGAGCCGAACCTGGTGCGCGCTGGCACGGTGGTGGCCCCCGAGGGCTACCGCCTCGCGCTCGATCTGCTGCAGATGCCCGATCGGCCTACCGCGCTGTTCTGCTACAACGACTCGATGGCCATGGGCGCCTACGACGCCGCCAAACAGCTTGGCCTGGCCATACCGGGCGATGTCGCTATCGTCGGGTTCGATAATCTTGAGGTGATCGCAACTCAGCTGCGCCCGACCCTTACGACGATCGAGCTGCCGCACTACGCGATGGGCCAGTGGGCCGTGCAGTACCTGCTCGATCAGGCCAGCGGCCAGGCCGAGGGCGCGCACCCTACCCCGGTTCAGTGGACGATCGCCTGCCCGCTGATCGAGCGGGCCTCGGTATAAACTCAGCACGTACATTTTGAAAGCGGGGCGAGAGCGCGAGCCTGGCTCATTCGCATTGATCAGGCGCATTCAGGCTGCTGGTGGTTTGCCCGCTTTTCAATCGCGATGCGAAAGGAGCTGAGCATGTACGCTCGGCATCAGGCCGCAATTGTAGAGCTGACGCAGGCGGTGTTGTCCAACAGCCCGCCACCCGTGCTGATGCACCAGGCTGCGCAGCTGGTGGCGCAAACGCTGGCGGTGCCATTCAGCAGCATCTGGGAGGCAAGCAGCGACCGCGGCTCGCTGGTGCTGCGGGCCGGGTTCGGTTGGCCGGATGCCGATGCGGGGCTCACCACGGCGCTCGAGCCGGCCACGCCAAGCGGCGCGGCGGCGCGTGGCACGAGCCCTGCAATTGTGCTTGATTGGGCCAGCCGGCCGCCGGGCCAGCCGGCGCCGGCGCAGCCGGGGATTGTCAGCAGCGCGTATGTGGCCATACCCGGCCCGGGTGCGCCATTCGGCAGCCTGGGCGTCGATGTGACCGCGAGCCGCCGCTTCGGCGAGGAGGAGCTGGATTTCCTGCGGGCCAGCGCGAACGTGCTGGCGCTGGCAAACGAGCAGGCGCGGCTTGCGCAGGGCCTCGAGCAGCGCGTCGAGGAACATACGCGCGCAATCGAGCAGCAGCAGCTGGCCGCCGCGCAAGAGCAGGCGGTGCTGGAAGAGCGCCAGCGCCTGGCGCGCGATCTTCACGACTCGGTAACCCAGGCGCTCTACAGCGTCACGCTGCACGCTCAGGGAGCGCGGCGGCTGCTCGCGCTGGGCGAGGCAGCCAGCGTCGCCGAGGCGCTGCGGGCGCTGCAGGACACGGCGCAAGAGGCGCTCGACGAGATGCGGCTGCTGATCTTCGATCTGCGGCCGCCGGTGCTCGAGCAGGTGGGCCTGGTTGCCGCCGTCCAAGCCCGGCTCAACGCGGTCGAGGGCCGCGCCACGCTCTCGACCAGGCTGCTGGCCGACGAGCTTGGGGCGTTGCCGGCGGCGGCCGAGCAGGCGCTGTACCGGATCTGCCAGGAGGCGCTGAACAACGCGCTGAAGCACGCCCGCGCCCACACTATCACGGTTCGGATCCAGCAGGCCGCCGGCCGTATCGTGCTTGAGGTCGCCGACGACGGCGTGGGCTTCGTGCCCGGCGGCGTGGGCGAAAGCGGCGGCCTGGGGCTGCGCGGCATCGCCGAGCGCGTGGCGCAGCTGGGCGGAACCATGGCGCTGCAGAGCGCGCCGGGCACCGGCACCACGCTGCATGTGGAGATCGGAGTATGACATCACCGATACGACTGCTGATTGTCGACGATCACCTGGTGGTGCGCGCCGGCCTGCGCACGCTGCTTGCCGCCGAGCCCGAGATCGAAATTGTGGGCGAGGCCAGCGACGGCGCCGAGGCGCTGGCCGAGATGCGCCGGCTCGCGCCGGATGTGATACTAATGGACCTGACCATGCCGAGGATGGATGGCATCACCGCGATCGAGCAGATCCGCGCCTGCCAGTCTGCGGCGCGCATCCTGGTGCTCACCAGCTTCGAGGCCGACGACAAAGTCTTTCCAGCAATTCGCGCCGGGGCGCTGGGCTACACGCTCAAAGATTTCGGCCCGGCCGAGCTGCTGCACTCCATCAAGCGCGTGCACCGCGGCGAGCTCTCGCTGCACCCGGCGATCGCGCGCAAGGTGCTGCACGAGCTGGCGCATCCCCCGCGCCGCCCGCCCACCGATGAGCCGCTGACCGAGCGCGAGATAGTGGTGCTGCGCCTGATTGCGCAGGGCCAGAGCAACCAGGAGATAGCCGTGGCGCTGGGCATTGGCGCGGCGACCGTCGGCAAGCACGTGAGCCATATTCTGGCGAAGCTGCACCTGGCCAGCCGCACCCAGGCCGCGCTGTACGCAGTGCGCGAGGGCCTGGCTTGATCTTCCTATTTTGTGGTATGCGCGCGTTCGCATTTTTGGGTATGGCCAATGCTCATTATTTGTGATGACAAAGTCCCCCGCAAGAAGCATACTTAGTCCATCCTGCGATCAATACGGCAAGCTATGCAGTAGGCTTCGGCAAGGCATCGCCTCGCCCGAGTAGCTTCCCCATGCCCTTTTTTGGCTGCTGGCGGCCCTATTCGTGGTGGCCGGCGGCTGCACAGGCGGGGATTTTGGGCGCTACCGCTCATACCTGCCGCGCTGCTGATCGCGGCGCGGGCGGCAGCGCCCGCAGCAGCATTGAGTATCGCGCACCCCAATGGTAGGTGCAGGGGGGCGGTAGTGGCACACCCAGTACGAGTGCTGATCGCCGACGATAGCGCGCGCGCGCGCGAAGGATTGCGCGCACTCTTCGCGACATGGCCCGAGCTTGCGGTGGTTGGCGAAGCCGCCAACGGCCAGGAGGCCGTGCGGCTTGTGGCCGAGCAGCGCCCGGATATTGTGCTGATGGATGTGCACATGCCAGTTCTCGACGGCCTGCAGGCGACGCGCCGGATCAAGCAGCAGTGGCCTGGCGTCGCCGTGGTGCTGCTTACGATGTATACCCTCGAGCACAGCCAGGCGCTGGACGCTGGCGCCGAGGCGCTGGTGCTGAAGGGCGGCCCGCCCGAGCGGCTCTTGGCCGCCCTGGGAATCGATGTAGGAGTTCAGTAGGCCGTGCTTACCGGAACGATACCAATGCAGCCGAAAGCCGACCTCGCGCTGATGCGCGGCATGAATGAGCGCATCGTGCTGAGCCTGCTGCGCCAGGAGCAGCGCATCTCGCGCGCCGAGCTTGCGCGCCGCAGCAAGCTCAGCCGCTCGACGATCTCGAGCATTGTGGCCGAGCTGCTGGCGACTGGCCTCGTGCGCGAGACCGGCGTCGGCAGCTCACACGGCGGCCGCCGGCCAATCATGATCGAGCTCAACTACCAGTCGAGCTACCTGCTCGGCGTCGAGATCGATAGCTCCGCGCTGCGGCTGCTCGTGGCCGACCTGGCGTCGAATGTGCTGTGGCGCACGAAGCAGCCATTTGCGCTGGCCGCCGGCCCGGCGGTTGGCATCCCGCGCATGGCCGCACTGGTGCAGCAGTGCCTGGCCGAAGCCCAGATCGCGCGCGAGCAGATCGTTGGCGTCGGCGTCGGCGCGCCAGGCTGGCTGGCAAGCGCGCCAGGCAGGCTGATCGTGCCGGCGCTGCTGCCCGGCTGGCACAACACGCCGCTGCGCAGCGCGCTCGAGCAGGCGCTCGGGCTGCGTGTGTGCGTCGAGAACAACGCCAACCTGGGCGCGCTGGCCGAGATGCGCTCGGGCGCCGCCCGCGGCGGCCAGAATGTGGCGTATGTCCACGTCGGCGACGCGGGCATCGGCTGCGGCCTGGTGATCAATGGCAGCCTGTACCAGGGCCACCTGGGCGCGGCCGGCGCGATCGGGCACCTGGTGGTCGACGAGGCCGGCCCGCCGTGCGTGTGTGGCCGGCGCGGCTGCCTCGAGGCGGTAGCCGGCGCACGGGCGCTGCTGGCGCGCGCGCGCGCGCTTGGCCTCGATTGCCCGCAGCTCGAGGACCTGCCGCGGCTCGCGCGCGCTGGCGACCGGCGCGCGGCCGAGCTGATCGCCAGCGCTGGCGCCAGCCTTGGCACGGCGATCAGCAGCCTGTTCAGCATTATCAACCCCAGCCGGGTGATCCTGGGCGGCGGGCTGGCCGGCAGCGACGAGCTGCTGCGCGCGGTGCGCCAGACCGTACGCCGCCGCTGCGGCACCGCCGACGACGCGGTCGCCGTCGTGGCGGGCGGCCTGGGCGACGACACAATCGCGCTGGGCGGGGTCGCGCTGATGCTGCGCCAGCTCTTCGATACGCCCGCGGCCGACAATCGCGGCGCCTTTGGCGCGCTGGAAAGGGGGTGATAGCGCCTTTCATCGGCAACGCTGGCTTATCGCCGTTGGTTCGTCAGAATTGTAGATAATTTCCTCAGAGCCTGTTTGAAAGGGGTGCGCGAGGGGCTGTGCCCCTCGCTTCTACTGGCGGGTGGCGGCCACGATGTGGCCGCCACGCCGCCAGAAAAAGTGGATATTTGGAGTGACGAAGTCCCTCCAAACCACCCTTTTCAGACAGATTCTCAAGCAAAGGAGCGACTGGTATGCAACGAATGCTCAAGCTGTTCAGTCTATTCGGCCTGATGGCGCTGCTGCTGGCGGCCTGCGGTGGCGGCACCGCCGCGACGCCCACGGCGGCGCCTGCCGCTGCGGCCACTGCGGCCCCGGCGGCGGCTGAGGCCACCAAGGCCCCCGAGGCCACTGCGGCCCCGGCGGCAGCCGAGGCCACCAAGGCCCCCGAGGCCACCGCTGCCCCGGCGGCGGCTGGTGGCGCAGCCAACTGCGCCGTCAGCGGCCCGAAGATCGACAAGCTGGTCTTCTGGACGCGCTCGAAGGACGGCGACCCCGACTACGCCTCGATCAAGGCCGTGGCCGAAGCCTACACCAAAGCCTCGGGCTCGCCCGTCGAGCTTGTAACCGTGCCCGACGCCGACTTCAAATCCAAGATGTCGATCGCCGCGCCAGCCGGCGAAGGCCCCGATGTCTACGGCCCGATCGCCCACGACTGGATCGGCGAGTTCGCGATTCAGAAGATCGCCCTCGAGGTTCCCGATAGCGCGATCAAGGAGAAGGACGACATCATCCCTGCCGCGCTCGACGCCGCCCGCGTCGACGGCAAGCTCTACGCGCTGCCGCTGTTCGTCGAGTCGGTCGCGCTGATCTACAATAAGGCCATGGTGCCGACCCCGCCCAAGACGTGGGATGAGTTCGTGAAGATCGCCCAGGATCAGACCAAGGGCGACGTGTACGGCTTCGGCTTCCCGATCCTCGAGCAGTACCACGCCGGCGCGTTCTTCATGGGCTTCGGCGGCTACATCTTCAAGTACGAGAACGGCAAGTTCGACACCAACGATATTGGCCTGAACAACGACGCCAGCGTCAAGGCGGTCGAGTTCCTGCGCGATATGTACCACAAGAAGCAGCCGGCTCTGCCCGAGGTTGCGATCGACCGGGCGAACATGCACGGCGCGCAGGAAGGCATGATGGAGGCCGGCAAGCTGGCCATGACGATCAACGGGCCGTGGCGCGAGGCGCCGCTGAAGAAGGCCGGCATCGACTATGGCGTCGCCAAGCTGCCGAGCCTGCCCGACGGCAAGCCGATGCGCCCGTTCCTCGGCGTGCAGGTGTACGGCGCCAGCGCGTTCAGCAAGAACAAGGACGCCGCGCTCGACTTCATTAGCTTTGCCACCTGCACCACCAGCGCAATCGAGCAGTACAAGGGCTTCATCAAGGTGCCGGTGCGCACGAGCGCCGTGCAGAGCCCGGAGGTGCAGGCCAACCCGAACATCCCGGTGTGGAAGGCCCAGGCCGACGACGGCGTGCCCATGCCGAACATCCCGGCGATGAGCAACGTGTGGAAGCCGTGGGGCGACGCCATGGACGCGATCATCCCGCCCAACACCCCCGACGATCAGGTCAAGGGGTTGCTCGATAACGCCGTGACCCAGATCAAGACGGCGATCGAGCAGACGAAGTAAGCCTAGTATCCGCACGGGCCTGGGCGCGGCGCTGCTGTCGCGCCCAGGCCTGCTCACGAGAGGAGGGCTGATATGGCCGCCAAAGTCGCTGTCCCAGCTGCCCGAGCGCCGCGCGCGCACCCGACCGACTGGTCGGCGTACCTCTACCTTGCGCCGGTGCTCGTCTCGACGCTGCTGTTTATCATCCTGCCATTCCTCTACACCGTCTACATCTCGTTCACCAACTACAGCCTGTTTCACTTCCTCGAATTTCAGTGGGCCGGCCTGCAGAACTACAAGCAGATCTTCGCCACCGGCAGCGCGTTCTTCCCGGTGCTGGGATGGACGATCGTGTGGATGCTTGCCTGCACCGTGCTGAATGTCGGCGTCGGCATGGGCCTGGCGATGATGCTGAACAACCCGCGCCTGCGCGAGCGCAACCTGTACCGCACCATTCTGATCATCCCGTGGTCGATGCCGTTTATCCTGACCTCGCAGGTGTGGGCCGGCATCTACAACACTCAGGGGCCGCTGAACCTGATCCTCGGGGCGATCGGCATCGACCGGATCAACTGGCTCAATAGCGCCGGCCCGGCACGCGTCGCGCTGATTATCGTCAACCTGTGGCTGAGCTACCCGTTCTTCATGACGGTGTGCCTGGCGGCGCTGCAGGCCATCCCGGCCGAGCTGTACGAGGTGGCCGACCTCGACGGCGCCAGCAGCTGGCAGCGCTTCAAGGCGATCACCTGGCCGTTCATGCTCTCGGCGATCACGCCGCTGATCATCACGCAGCTGGCGTTCCAGTTCGGCAACGCCGGCGTGATCATCCTGATCACCAACGGCAACCCGCTGGCCTACCCCGGCGCGAACTACGGCGCCACCGACACGCTGGCCACCTACGCCTACAAGCTGATCTTCCAGCTGCGGCTGTACGGCCTGAACGCGGCCTACAGCATTATTATCTTCTTCATCCTGGCGGCGCTGACGATCTTCAACGCGGTTGTCACCGGGTCGTTCAAGGAGGCAGAGCGATGACAAGCGGAACCCAACCGACTGCGGCGGTGCAGCCTGCGCCACGCCGCTCGCTGACCGAGTCGTATCGCTTCCGCCAGGCGCTGGGGCTGTGGGCCGTGCGCATCGCGCTGATCGTGATCACGCTGGTCTCGCTCTTCCCGACGATGTACGTGGTGCTGTACTCGCTCAAGGGCGGCGGCAACAGCCTGTATAGCCCGACGCTGATCCCGCAGAAGCTGACGCTCGAGAACTACACCAAGCTGCTGAGCAGCCAGTTCCCGCTGTGGGTGCGCAACAGCCTGATCCTCGGCGGCGTCAGCGCGGCGGTTTCGGTGATGCTGGCGACATTTGCCGGCTACGCGTTTTCGCGCCTGAACTTCGCCGGGCGGCGCTACGGCATCCTGATCCTGCTGATCATCCAGATGCTGCCGACCGTCGGCTCGCTGGTGGCGATCTTCCGCGGCTTCCAGATGCTGAGGCTGCTGAATACGCTCACCGGCCTGATCTTGCTGTTCGGCTTCGGCGGCAGCGCACTGGCGGTGTGGCTTATGAAGAATTTCATGGACAGCATCCCGAGGGAGCTCGACGAGGCCGCCTCGATCGATGGCGCGAGCAACTGGCAGATATTCTGGCGCATCCTGTTTCCGCTGCTGCAGCCGATGCTGGTGGCCCAGTTCATCTTCGGCTTTATTGGCGTGTACAACGAGTATATCGTCACAACCGTGTTTTTGTCGGACACCAAGCTCTACCCGCTGGGCGTGGGCGTGCGGCTGTTCTCGACGCAGTTCAACACGAACTGGACGCAGTTCTGCGCGGCGGCGGTACTTGGCTCGCTGCCGATCATGCTGATTTTCTTCCTGGCGCAGCGCTTCCTGGTCGAGGGCCTTACCAAGGGCGCGCTTAAGGGCTAGCGGCTGGCCGCGCTGTGTGACGCCGCAGCAGGATCGCGCCGGGCGCCTGTGATATAACTATGCCAGCACGTATCGCCACCTGCTCAGATCGGAGAATACCATGACCCGTACCACCAGGCTGCGCGCGCTGGCACTGACCTTCACCCTGCTGCTGGCCGCATGCGCCGGCCAGCAAGCCACGGCGCCAACAGCCGCCCCGGCCACAGTCGCCGCGCCCGCCCCGGCCACAGTCGCCGCGCCCGCCACCGCCACAGCCACCGCCGTGCCCGCCACCGCCACAGCCGTGCCGGCGGCCACGCCCACGCGCGACCTACCCACCCAGGCGCCGACGATCACCGCCGCGCCTACGGCCACGCCATTCGCGCTGCAGGCCGGATGGTGGGATAACGCCGTATGCTACGAGGTGTTTGTGCGCTCGTTCTACGACAGCAACGGCGATGGCATTGGCGACCTGAACGGCCTGATCGCGAAGCTCGACTACATCAACGACGGCAACCCCAAGTCGCAGAGCGACCTCGGCGCCACGTGCATCTGGCTGATGCCGATCATGGAGTCGCCCAGCTACCACGGCTACGACGTGACCGACTACTACAACGTGAACCACGAGTACGGCACCAACGACGACTTCAAGCGGCTCGTGGCCGAGGCGCACAAGCGCGGCATCAAGGTGATCCTCGACCTGGTGCTGAACCACACGTCGAGCGAGCATCCCTGGTTCAAAGACGCGCTCAAAGGCCCCGAATCGCCCTACCGCGACTGGTACCTCTGGTCGAAGGACAAGCCGGACTACCAGACGCCATGGGGCAGCGAAGGCTGGCACCAGTCGCCGGTGCGCAACGAGTACTACTACGGCATCTTCTGGGAAGGCATGCCCGACCTGAACTATCGCAACCCGGCCGTCACCGCCGAAGCCCAGAAGATCAGCGCGTTCTGGCTGAATGACATGGGCGCCGACGGCTTCCGGCTCGACGCGATCAAGCACCTGATCGAGGATGGCCCGCTGCAGGAGGGCACGCGCGAAACGCACGCCTGGCTGCGCGGCTACCGCGCGTTCCTGCAGCAGACCAAGCCGGGCACGTTTACGGTTGGCGAAATCTTCGGCGCGAGCCCGACCGTGCTGCTGCCGTACTACCCCGACCAGCTCGACGAGTACTTCGCCTTCGAGGCCGGCGACAAGATCATCAGCGCGGCGAACACCGGCCAGGCGCTGGGCTTCACCATCGCCATCGCCAATAACTACGCCCAGCTGCCGTTTCAGCGCTGGGCGCCATTCCTCACCAATCACGACCAGAACCGGGTGATGACGACGCTCGGCGGCGACGTTGGCAAGGCCAAGATTGCCGCCACCGCGCTGCTGACGCTGCCTGGCCTGCCGTTTGTGTACTACGGCGAGGAGATCGGCATGCTCGGCGCCAAGCCCGACGAGCAGATCCGCAACCCGCTGCAGTGGGCCGCCGACGACACCACTGGCGGCTTTACGTCGGGCAAGCCCTGGGAGGCGCTGCAGAAGAACTACAAAGAGGTGAATATCGCTGCGCAGAATGCCGACCCGGCCTCGCTGCTGAACCTGTACCGCCGCCTGATCCACCTGCACACTCAGCACCCCGCGCTGGCCCAGGGCAGCTTTGTGCCGCTGAAAAGCAGCAGTACCGCGCTGAGCGCGTTTGTGCGCAAGGCCGCGGGCGAGACGGTGCTGGTGGTGCTGAACTTTGGCAAAGACGCGGTTGGCGGCGCGACGCTCTCGCTCGAGGCCAGCGACCTCGCGCCCGGCACATACCGCGCCGCGCCGCTGCTGGGCGATCAGCCCGGCGCCCGGCTCACCGTCGGCGCGGGCGGCGCGATCAGCGGCTACGCGCCGCTGCCGGAATTGGCGCCGCGCACCGGGTATATCTTTCAGCTCGCGCGCTGAGGCGATGCGCGCTGCCCAGCAGAATGGCGCGCCCGCCGCCGGGCGCTGGCGGCGCGGCTGCCTGCTGGCGCTGCTGGCGTGCGGCCTGGCGCTTGTGCTGGCGGGCGCCGTGGTGGCCGCCGAGGTGCGCGCGCAGCGCCTGCGGCTCGCCCTGCCGGCCGAGATCCTCAGCGCCGGGCCGCTGTGGGTTGGCGATTTCTGCCGCTACAACGTAGCCCAGGGCCGCCACCCGCCCGGGTGGTGCCCGCGCGACTATACCGTGTATGTCATTCTGAGCCTGAGAGATCGTGGGACGATCTTCCCGCTCGTCAGCATTCCCTATGATCCGCCGCTGCCGCGCGCGAGCACGCAGCAGCCATAGCACGCCCGAGGCAGCCCCATGGCCGATAACGTATCGCCGGATTTTGTGTTTGGCACGCTCGCGACCGACGATCTGCGGCTGGCGCAGCTGCGCGCGGCGC
>NZ_JAXLWP010000016.1:0-181853 GCF_046328425.1 Kouleothrix sp. | reverse complement strand
CTGCGGTTCCAGTTCGAGCCAATCACCCGGAAGTAGCCTGTGTGCGGCCGCTCGGCGCAGTGCCGCGGGCAAACTGCGACGTGGTCGGCCGTTTTCTAAAGCACGGGGCGCGTGGGGCCGAACCCGCCACGCGCCCCTTTTTCTGCACGCGCCGCAGCTGTGTAAGAAACTGATATAATCTGGGGCAGGCATGGTTCAACTCCCAAGGTTTCGACTTGGCGCCGTACCCCTCGGGCGCAACGCACCGGAAGCTGGCCTGAGCCCTGCCGCACCGTGATAAGGAGGAACGCCATGCATCAGCCAAGCCAGGCGCGCCCGATCATCGGCGTGATCGGCAACCGCTACCTGCGCGCCAACACCAGCAGCACGATCATCGCCGGGGCGGTGTCTACCTACGTCGGGGCGATCGAGGCAGCCGGCGGCATCCCGCTGCTGATCTACCTGACCGACGACCAGCAGGTGCTCGACCGGCTATACGGGCTGTGCGCCGGGCTGGTGTTCACCGGCGGCGAGGATGTCGACCCCATGCACTTTGGCGCCGAGCGCCACCCCAACATAGGCACAGTGGTTCCGCTGCGCGACGCGGTGGAGCTGGCGCTGGCGCGGCGTGCGCTGGCCGACCGCAAGCCCATGCTGGGGATCTGCCGCGGCATCCAGGTGCTGAATGTGGCCTTTGGCGGCTCGCTGTACCAGGATATCCCGGCCGAGCTGCCCGCCGCGTCGGATCATTACGCCTCGCGCGCCCAGCCCGAGCGGGCGCACGCCGCCCACCCGATCGCGCTTGAGCGCGACTCGTGGCTGGCCGAGCGGCTGGGCGCCGATACTGTCGACGTAAACAGCTACCACCACCAGTCGCTCAAGGATATCGCGCCGGGCCTGCGCGTCACCGGGCGCTCCCCCGACGGCGTGATCGAAGCGGTCGAGGGCACCGGCGCGGCCTTCATCCTGGGGCTGCAGTGCCACCCCGAGGAACTGTGGGATACGGCCGAGCCGCGCTGGGCCGCGATGTTCCGTGGTTTTGTCGAGGTGGCGCGCGGCGCGGAAGGCCGCCGCGATCGAGCTTAAAAGGTTAGGGCTTCCGCAGGTGGCGCGCTCAGTGCTGGGTGCGGTGTTTCCGCGCTGCGGCAGGCAAAAGCGCCGCATTGAGCTGCCAAATAAGGCAACTGCATAAGACAAAAGGGTATCAAGCGATGAACGTCTCAGCTTCCCCCTACCCCACCAGCATCGGCATTGGGGCCGGCCTGGGCGCGGGCGTAGGCGCACTGATCGGCGGCATCACCGGCGCGCTCACCGCCACGCTCAGCGGCGCGCTCGTCGGCACGCTGCTGGGGCTGGCGCTCGGCCTGGCGTCGGGCGCGATCGTGGGCGCGGTGGCCACGCGCACCGCCGGCAGCACCGGCGGCGTCAGCATCGGCGCCTACACCGGCATGGGCGTGGGCGCGCTGATCGGCGCGATCTGCGGCGTGCTGGCATTCGGCCCGGCCGCGCAGGAACCGCTGATTCAGCAAACCGCCATCCTCGACGCGCTGTCGCACGGCTGGTTCGAGGCCGGCGTGCTTGGCAGCTTTCTGGTGGCCGTGCTCGGCACCGCCGTCGGCTCGGTGATCGGCGGCCGCAATTTGCGCCCGCGCGGCTAGCCCAAAAGCACAACCGCCTTCGGTATGCGGCAGGGCTGCATAAGCCACTCGGGCGCGCGAAAAGCGGCGAGTGCCTGCGGCCGGCTAACCCTATCGAACACGCGAAAGGGCAACCCATGCGGCTGCTGGTGGCCGACGACGCGCCCGACATCGCCGCGCTGCTGAAGCTGGCGTTTCAGCTCGACGGCTACGCCGTCGACACGGCGCTCTCGGGCGAGGCCGCGCTTGAGCTGGCGGCAGTATACGACTACGACGCGCTGATCCTCGATCTCAACCTGCCGGATCTCGATGGCATTGAAGTGTGCCGCCGCCTGCGCGCGCAGCAGCCGCAGCTGCTGATCCTGATGCTGACGGCGCGCGCCGGCAAGGAGTCGATCGTCGCCGGGCTCGACGCTGGCGCCGACGACTACGTGGCCAAGCCGTTCGACTACCAGGAGCTGGTGGCGCGCGTGCGCGCGCTGCTGCGGCGCGATATGCGCGCGCGCCAGCCGCTGCTCGCGTGCGGCGACCTGCGGCTCGACCCGGCCAGCGGCGCGGTGTGGCAGGCCGGCGTGCGCCTGGCGCTGCCGCGCAAGCAGTTTCGCATTCTGGAGTACCTGATGCGCCGGAGCGGCGAGGTGGTGAGCCAGGAGGCGCTGATCGAGCACGTCTGGAACGCCGAGGCCAACCCGTTCAGCAACAGTGTGCGGGCGCATATCAACGCGCTGCGCCGCGCCCTGGGCGACACTGCCGCGCATCCGCGCTATATCGAGACGGTGGTGGGTGCGGGCTACCGGCTTGGCGACCTGGCGGCCGGGGCGCAGTTAACAGAAACTTTATCCGCGCCAGGCTATGCTTCCTCTACGCAAAGTACGGCAAGGAGGAATGCGATGCCCACCCAAACACGCCCCGGCGCGCCGACGCTGCTGATCGTCGACGACGCGGCCGATATCGCCCAGCTGCTGGTGGTGTATTTTCACCAGGCCGGCTTCAACACGCTGGCGGCGTACAGCGGCCGCGCGGCGCTTGAGCTATTTCAGCACAATGCCGCCGACCTGATCATCCTCGACGTTGGGCTGCCGGATATCGATGGGCTGGAGGTGTGCCGCGCGATCAGGCGCACGTCGGCGCTGCCGATTGTGATGCTCACCAGGCGCGCCGCCGAGCTTGATCGCCAGGCTGGGATGGCCGCCGGCGCGAGCGCCTACATCACCAAGCCATTCGACGCCGCAGAGCTGCACGCGACCGTGCGCTCGCTGCTCGGCACAGCCGCCCCGTGACGCGCCCGCGTCAGCGCAGCAGCTGCAGCACGCCTTCGATCGGGATGCGCGCCCAGGCCGGGCGGTTGTTCAGCTCGTAGCGCAGCTCGTACACTGCCTTGTCGAGCAGGTAGGCGTCGAGCAGGGTTTGCAGCTCGCCGGCCGAGTGCGGCAGCAGTGGCGCGGCTCCGACGGTATCGCGGTAGCTGCGCAGAAACGCCGCCGCCGCTAGCCGGTGCCAGCCGCGCGCCCACGGCTCCAGCGCTGCCTGCTGCGCGGCGTCAAACGCCACGCCCGGCGCCTGGCCAAACAGCACGGCGTAGGGCGCGTAGTGGAACGAGCGCAGCATCCGGCTACGTCCTTGCGTCGCCAGGCTTTTCAGGCGGCGCTCTTCGAGCAGGCGGGCCGGCTCGCCCTCGAAGTCGATGATGAAGAAGTCGGCGCCGGTGTACAGCACCTGCCCGAGGTGGTAGTCGCCGTGGACGCGGATGCGCTGCGCCGCAATCGGGCGTTCGAAGGCCGTGCGCAGCCGCGCGAAGATCTGCGGCTCAAGCTCGAGCACGCGCCGCGCGTCGGGCTGAGTTTCGGCCGGCAGGCCGCCAACGCTGCCGCGCAGCAGGTCGAGCGACTGGCGCGCGCGCGCCTCCATCGAGGCGTACACGCCGAGGCCAAACGCGGCATCGCAGGGCTCGGGCGCAAAGGCCGGGTCGCTGGCGTCGGCCGCGAGCGCAAGGTGCAGCTCGCCGGTGCGGCGGCCCAGCAGCTCGGCCGAGGCTGCGTACTCGCCCAGCAGCGCGGCGGCCGGGCCGGGCGCGTCGAGCGCGGCCGGGTTGGCCAGCAGCGCCGGGTTGGCCAGCAGCCGCCCAAACGCCGTGGCAATCGTGTCGAGCGTGTAGTACCACGAGTCGCCGCGGTTCGGCACAAAGCCCTGCAGCAGCGCCACGCTCATGCTGGTGCCGCCCTGGCGGTACTCGATCGCGCCGGCGAGCGGCGGGATGTGCGCGAACTGGCCGCGCTCGGTCAGAAAGCGGCCGATCTCCAGCTCGGGATTCAGGCCCGGCTCGATCCGCCGGAACAGCTTCAGGATCAGCCGGTCGCCAAAGATGATCGAGCTGTTGCTCTGCTCGGCGGTGCTGACCTTCGGCGCGAGCGCGTCGGCGATCGGGCCGCGCAGCTGGGCGAAGGCGCGCGTGGTATCGGCCGCAAGCTCGGCGTCGCCGGCGGGCACGCGCGCCCCCGCGGCAACCAGGTCGAGCAGCGCCGCGCAGAACGCCGCGTCGTAGATCGGGTCGAACAGCACGGCCTCGCCGGCGTGCGCCACCAGCGCGTGCGGCACCGTAGCGGCCAGCTCGGCCGCGCGCGCGGCCCCTGCGAACGCCAGCGGCAGCAGATAAGTCTCGCCGCCGTCGTCGGCGTAGAGCACGCGCACCAGCACGAGGTGGGACAGCTGGCCGGCGTACAGCAGCGGGATGGCAGCCTGCACGCGCGCCGAGGCCAGCCCGCGCGCCTTGCCGCTAAACCAGCGGCGCGGCTGCATATAGCCGGGCAGCACCTGCTCAAGCGCGCCCCAGCCGGAGGGCTCGAGCAGCGCGGCGCCGGATATTGCCAGCACCGGCAGGCCGGCCAGTAGCTCGTCGCTCATAGGTAATAGTCGAAGCTGCGCTCGTCGCGCGGGCGCTCGAGCCGGAACACGTGCACCGGCATCTGCGCCGGGTCGAGCTGCACAAAGTTCCACTCGCCCGCCCAGGCATAGCGCGTCTCGCTCAGCATGTCGTGGACATAGAACCGGTCGCCCTCGCCGATCCCCAGGTCGGCCAGCGGCAGCCGCAGCCAGCCCGACTGCACATGCACCGGGTCGAGGTTCACCACCACCAGCACCACATTGCGGCCGTCGGGCGACTGCTTGGTGTAGGCTATCAGCTGGTCGTTCGGCACGTAGTTGTTCTCGACGGCGTGGAAGCGAATGCTCGTGTCGCGCTGCAGCGCCGGGTTTTCGCGACGGATCCGGTTGAGCCGGGCGATCAGCGGGCGCAGGCTGCGCGGGTCGTCGAGATCCCACACGCGCAGCTCGTACTTCTCGTTGTCGATGTACTCTTCACGCGCGCCCACCGGCGTGTGTAGCATCAGCTCGTAGGCCGGGCCGTAGATGCCGTAGTTGGCGGTGAGCGTGGCTGCCAGGGCCAGCCGCGCGATGAACGTCGCGCGGTAGCCGTCGTAGTACTGTGGCGTCAGGATGTCGTGCGTGGTCGGCCAGAAGTTCGGCCGGAAGAACTCGCGCACCGGCGTCTGCGTCAGCTCGGTCATGTACTCGGTCAGCTCGGCCTTGGTAGTGCGCCAGGCGAAGTAGGTGTAGCTCTGGCTGAAGCCAAGCTTGGCCAGCCGGTACATCACCTTGGGCCGCGTAAACGCCTCGGAAAGAAAGATCAGGTCGGGGTACTCGCGCTTCAGCTCGCCGATGCACCATTCCCAAAAGCCAAACGCCTTGGTGTGCGGGTTGTCGACGCGGAAGATCCGCACGCCCTGCTCGGCCCAGAACGAGAAGAAGCTCTTCAGCTCGTCCCACAGCGCGCGCCAGTCGTCGCTCTCGAAGTTGAACGGGTACACGTCCTGGTACTTCTTGGGCGGGTTTTCGGCATACTGGATGCTGCCGTCGGGCCGCACGTAGAACCAGTCCGGGTGCTCGCGCACATACGGGTGGTCGGGCGAGCACTGGAAGGCGTTGTCGAGCGCGATCTCGATGCCAAGCTCGCGCGCGGCGCGCACCAGGCTGCGGAAATCGTCCAGCGTGCCAAGCTCGGGGTGGATGCTCTTGTGGCCGCCGTGCTCGTTGCCGACGGCGTAGGGGCTGCCAGGCTCGCCGGGCTGGGCGGCCGGGCTGTTGTCTTTGCCCTTGCGGAAGGTGTGGCCGATCGGGTGGATTGGCGTGAGGTACAGCACGTCGAAGCCCAGCTCGGCAATATACGGCAGGCGCGCCTCGACATCCCTGAACGTGCCGTGGCGGCCGGGCTCGGGCGAGGTGCTGCGCGGAAACAGCTCGTACCAGGCGCTGAACGCGGCGCGCTCGCGGTCGACGGTGAGCGGCAGCTCGGGCGAGCGGGTGGCGAAGCGGCGCTCGGCGTGGCGCGCCATCAGCGCGGCCAGCTCGGGCTCGAGCGCCAGCGAGCGCGCGCCCGCGCGCAGCGCGGCCACGTAGGTGCCCAGCCGGGCCGCGTCGGCGCCGCCAGCGCGGGCCTGGGCGGCGGCCGCCAGCCGCGCGCCGATCTCGAGATCGACCTGCGTCACCGAGTCGGCGGCGATGCGCTTGGCCATATCGCGCGCCCACGACTTGAAGTGGTCGACCCAGGCGAGCACGCTGTAGCTGGCGCGTCCGACGCGCGCGGCCACAAACTCGCCGCGCCAGCGGTCGTTCACCAGCGGCTCCATCGGCGCCTCGGCCCACTCGGCGTCGCCGTCGGCGCGGTAGCACAGCACCGCCGAGAGCGCGTCGTGGCTGTCGGTGAAGATATCGGCCTCGACTTCGACCGCCTCGCCGGCCACGCGCTTGATCGCGAAGCGCCCGCCGTCGATCGCCGGCGTCACGCCCTCGATCACCACGCGGCTGCGCCCTTCGTCCAGATTAGGCGCGCCGGGGGCGATCAGCTCGGCCGTTAGTGTCTGCTCTTCAATCATGGGCTTCTCGCTGCTGCATCACCCCGCCCCCTGCCCCGCCGCTATGCAAGGCGGGGGTGTGTTTTGGCGTGCGAGCGGTCTCGGCAAAGCCGAAAGCGCATGCACGCGCGTTTGATCCCCCGGTGCCAGGAGCGGGGGCAGAGGGTGAGGGTTCCTTATACCAACGACCGGTACATCTCAAGCGTCCGCTGGGCGATCGCCGTCCAGCTGAAGTGCTCTTCGACGCGGCGGCGGCCGGCCGCGCCGTAGCGCGCCATGAGCGCCGGGTCGAGCGCCACCTTGTTGATCGCGGCGGCCAGGTCGCCCGCGAACCGCGCCGGGTCGGCCGGGTCGAACGTGCCGGGCTTCAGCTCCAGCGGCACCAGCTCGCCCGTCTCGCCCGGCACCACCACCTCGGGGATGCCGCCGACCGCCGAGGCCACCACCGCCGTCTCGCAGGCCATAGCCTCGAGGTTGATGATGCCGAACGGCTCGTACACCGACGGGCAGCAGAACACGCTGGCCTGGGCGTAGAACTGGATCACGTCGGCGCGCGGCAGCATTTCCTGGATCCAGATCACGCCGCCGCGCCTGGCGCTCACCTCGGCCACGCGCTCGGCCATCTCCTGGCCGATCTCTTTGGTGTCGGGCGCGCCGGCGCACAGCACCACCTGCAGCGACGGGTCGATCTCGGGGATGGCGTTTACCAGGTGAATGATGCCCTTCTGGCGTGTGATCCGGCCGACAAACAGCACAAATGGCTTGCTCGGGTCGACGCCGCGCCGGGTCAGCGCGTCGCTGGCCTGGGTGGCGCGGTACTGCTGCAGGTCGATGCCGTTGTGGATCACGTGCACCTTGGCGGCGTCGACGTTGAACAGCCGCAACACGTCGTTGCGCGTCTCCTGCGACACCGCCACAATCGCGTCGGCGTCTTCGATGCTGGCGCGCTCCATCCACGAGCTCAGGTGGTAGGCATTGCCAAGCTGCTCGACCTTCCACGGGCGCAGTGGCTCGAGCGAGTGGATCGTGAGCACCAGCGGCACGCCCCAGAGCTTTTTCGCCAGGAAGCCGGCCATGTCGGTGTACCAGGTATGGCAGTGCACCACGCTGGCGTCGAGCGTGTCTTTGGCCATGCGCAGGCTGCGCTCGAAGGCGTCGAGCGCGCCGCCAAAGCGCGCGTCGGTGTTCTGCTTGGCCTCGGGCCACGCGCCGTAGCCGCGCACGCGCAGCCGCTCGCCGCTCACGTCCTGGTCGCCGAAGCAGCGCACCTCGACCGGCACCAGCTGCGCCAGCTCGCGGCTGAGGTATTCGACATGGACGCCCGCGCCGCCATACACATTCGGCGGGTATTCGTTGGTAAACAGTGCCACCTTCTCAAGCCCTGGCATGCAGCAGCCTCCCTCGCTCCGCAGTCGATGGCGATCTACGATGTTGTGTGATAGCGCGGCGCTATTGTACCATAGCATGCACCATGCGTTTGGGGCCACCACCAAGCGCTAGCGCGGCGTCAACGTCACCCCAATCGCCCCGCCCCATGCCGGCTATCGCGGGCAGGTTTTCAAATCTTTCCCCTAAATGAACCGGCCGCTTCTTGCCAACCCGCTGCGCGCCCTTAGAATAGATTACGGACTCCGTGCTGTTCGGCTCATGACTCCTGCGACACCCCAAGCGAGGAAGCGATGGAACCAACCACGCTCCCCGAAGATCTGCAGGCCGAGTGCCAACGCCTGCGCCAGCGCGTCGCCGAGCTCGAAAATCGCGATATCTCCGAGCGTAGGCGCGCCGAGGATCGCCTGCGCAGCAGCGAAGACCGCTTCCGCGCAATGATCGAGAACGGCAGCGAGGGCGTGCTGCTGCGCGGCTTCGACCGGCGCGTCAGCTATATCAGCCCGGCTCTCACCGCCATGCTCGGCTATACCATCGGCGATTTCACCACGCGCGAGGTGCGGTCGCTCATCCACCCCGACGATTGGCCGGCGCTCAGCGCCATGATGCAGTCGGTATTCACTACGCCCGGCGCCACCGGCCAGATTGTCTCGCGCACGCGCCACCTCAATGGCAGCTGGCGCTGGATCGAGCGCAACGCGATCAACCAGCTCGAGAACCCGGCCATCGCCAGCGTGATCGTGAACTTTCGCGATGTCACGGCGCACTACGAGGCCGACCAGGCGCTCAGCCGATCGCTCGAGCGCCTGGCCGCGCTGCACACGATCGACCAGGCCATCCTCGAGCAGAAAACTCCCGACGCAATCGCGCGCGTGGTGGTGACGCGCACGCGCGCGCTGGTGCCCTACCAGGCCGCCCACGTGCTGATATACAGCTCCGACGGCACGATGTCGCAGGTGCTGGCCGCCGACGGCCAGCCCATCCAGCCGCTCGAACCGCACACCTGGCTCGCGCGCGACTTCTCGCTGGCCATCGACCGGCGCCCCGAGCAGCTGGTGATCAATAACGACTATCGCGCCACCCCCGGCGATCGCCCGATCCTCCAGGCGCTCGGCGCGGCCGGAATACGCGCCTGCATCCATACGCCGCTGTGGGTCAAGGGCCAGCTGATCGGCGGCTTCAACCTGTTCGCCAGCAGCCCATGCGACTTCACCCACGAGCACGCCGCCATCGCGCAGGAGATCGGCAACATGCTGGCGATCGCGCTCGATAACGCGCGGCTGGTTGCCTCGCTGCAGCAAGAGCTGGCGGCGCGCGCGCGCGCCGAGGCGGCGCTGGTGGCCGAGCACACGCGCGTGCTCCAGCTCAAGAATGAGTTCATGGCGACCATGAGCCACGAGCTGCGCACGCCGCTGGCGGCGGTGCTCGGCTACGCGCAGATGCTGCGCGAGGGTATCTACGGGCCGCTGCGCGTGAACCAGCAGGCTGCGCTCGAGCGCGTCGAGCAGAGTGGGCAGCATTTGCTGGCGCTGATCAACGACATTCTCGATTACAGCAACTTCGAGGCCGGCGTCGCCGGCCTGAGCCGCGCGCTCAGCGCCGTGCGGCCGCTCTGCCTGGCGAGCGTCCAGGCGGTCGCCGCCGCAGCCCAGCATAAGCAGATCGCTATCAGCACCGCGCTCGACGATGCCGTCGCGACGATCGATGCCGACCCCAGGCGCGTGCAGCAGCTCCTGGTGAACCTGCTCTCGAACGCTGTGAAGTTCACGCCGGCCGGCGGCGCGATCGTGCTGGAGCTGCGCGGCGACGCGGCCCGCCAGTGCGCGACATTCAGCGTCGCCGATACTGGCATCGGCATTGCCGCCAACGATCTGCCGAAGCTTTTTCAGCCGTTCATGCAGCTCGACGGGCGGCTGAACCGTATGTACGAGGGCGCGGGGCTGGGGCTGGCGCTGGTGCGTCGGCTGGCCGAGGCCCACGGCGGCAGCGTGGCGGTGGAGAGTACGCCGGGCAAGGGCAGCCGCTTCAGCGTGACGCTGCCGTGGGCGCCAGAGGCTGCAGCGCGCTTGCCGGCGCCGACCGTGGCCGCGCCGGCCACATTGGGGCCTGCGATCGCAGCGCAGCTGCCGCCGCTGATTCTGCTAGTGGAGGATCGCGCCAGCAGCGCCGATATGCTGGCCGACGCGCTGCCGAGTTACGGCTTCGCGCTGAATGTGGCCGCAGATGCCGCCGAGGCGCTTGCGGCGCTGCACAGGCTGCCGCCGGCGCTGATCGTGATGGACATCCAGCTGCCGGGCATGAGCGGGATCGACCTGATCCGGCATATCCGCGCCGACACAAACTTCAGCGCGATTCCGATCATCGCGCTGACGGCGCTGGCAATGCCGGGCGACCGCGAGCGCTGCCTGGCGGCCGGCGCCGACGAGTACCTGGCCAAGCCTGCGCCAATGCCGGCGCTGCTCGCGGCAATCGCCCGGCTGATCGGCCGGCCGTAGGGCGTGCGAGGCTGAAGGTATGCACCTGGCTTACAGTGTCTCGGCCCAGGTAAAGTCTATTCTTCCACAGGCTCGGCCACCAAAACCGGGATGATGCGGTCGGTTTTGGCCTGGTACTCCTGGTACGGCGGGTAGGCTGCCACTGCGAGCGCCCACAGGCGCTGTCGCTCATCCGGATCGCTGACCTCGCGAACCCGCATCGCGTAGACTTCGGTCTTGTCGCGAATTTCAACATTGGGGTCAGCCTTCAGATTGTGGTACCACAAGGGGTGCGTGGGTGCGCCGCCCTGCGAGGCCACCAGAATATAGCTGCGCCCGTCAGTCACCCGCATCAGCGGCGTTTTGCGGATGGCCCCGGTCTTCCAGCCTCGATTGGTCACAATAATCACCGGCAGGCCGGTATCGCGCAGGGTCAGCGCTTCGGTGCCGCCGCTGCTCTCGTAGCGCTCCACCTGTTCCGCCACCCAGGCGCGCGGGCTAGGTTTGTAGTCGCTCACAGTTGTCTCCTTATGCCGTTGGGTTTTTTGACGATCTGCGTAATATCTGCACTGCTGCTGTCAGCCAGTATAACACACCATTTTCTACGCTCATACGCTCTTCGCTTGATCGCTTATAGATTTAGGAGTTACGCACTTGCGTGCTTCGGCTTCCTCTCTGCCGAAGGCTGAGGGCGCCAAGTAAGCCCTAAGAGCCTGTTTGAAAAGGGTGGTTTGGAGGACGAAGTCCTCCAGTATCCACTTTTTCTGGCGGGTGGCGGCCACGAATGTGGCCGCCACCACGCCAGAAGGAAAGTGCGAGGGGCTATGCCCCTCGCGCACCCCCTTTTCAAACAGCTTCTAAGATTGTAATGCCCTACCTGGCGAAGCCGGGCAGGGCATCACAAGAGAAACCGATCAAACAGAGTTGGTATCAATCGCTCTGCGCCCTACTAATAGCGCGGCCTGGCGTGGAGGCTTAGCCGCACTATGGCCTGCCGCATGGAGTATGCGAGCCCCGCAACCCGGCCCTGCACCGCAGCTGGAATGTTCCGGCCAGGCTTCGCGTGCGCGCCGACGCGCAGAGCCGGCTCGGCCAGCTGTACAACTGTGAACGCTTCCGCCAGGGCACACTGCACCCCATTTGCCCGTGCCAGCTGCGCGGCCTGCGACATAGCGGCATACGCCGCTTCCGAGGCATCCCATCCGATCAGCTGGCTTCTGTGAGCTTCCAGCGCCGCCAGCTTGCGCTCGACATCGCGCTGCGCCAGGGGCATCCAGGCCGTCGCGGCGGCCGGGTCGAACAGGTAGACGGTTCCAACATCGTGTGGCGCAAGCCCCTCTGCGGCCAATGCCGGGGCAGCCAGCAGGGTGTTCGCCAGCGGCATAACTGCAGCCAGCGTGCTCGCGCCTACCGCCAGGTGGTCGGGGTGGTTGATGCCGGTGCTATGGTAGTAGCGTTGCGGATCGAACGTCAACACCGCTTCGGGCCGCACCTGCCGAATAGCGCGGGCGATTGCCAGCCGCAGCTCCAGCGACGCCTCGACCTCGGCGTCGCGGTAGCCGAGAAATCTGACCGATGCGACGCCAAGGATCTCGGCTGCCGCGCGCTGCTCGCGCCGCCGCTGGCTACCGAGCGACTCGGCGGTCTGATTGGGATCGCGGCTCCCGCCGCCGCCATCGGTCACGAGCAGGTAGTGCACTTGGGTTCCCTGCTCGATCCAGCTCGCCAGGGTGCCGCCGGCCATAAACTCAATGTCGTCGGGATGCGCTGCCACCACGAGCACACTGTGCGGCGGCGGAGCATGGCGAAGTGATCGCATAACGCTTCTACCTTTCAGGCGGTGGCTAGTTCGGCAGTGCGCCGGCCGCTTCAGGCGCTGCGGCCTCAAGCAGGTCGGCGTGATGGCGGCGCGCCACGTCTGGGTGCGAACGCAGCCGGCTCTTGAGGAAGTTTTTGCCGATCTCGCGGAACATGGGATTGAGCGGATCTTGCGTCACGTTGCGGCCGGCGCTCGCCAGCTCCGGCGGGAGCTTGAGCAGCGGCACGGTCGCGTCAAGTCTTGCGCTAAAGAACGAGGCCACCGACAGGCGATCGGTGTCGGCCGGCGGCGTAACCACGCGGTGCACATTTGCGCGCAGGTAGCCGTTCGAGGCCATTTCAAGCACCTCGCCGACATTGATCACGAATGTGCCGGGAATCGGCGGCGCGCTGATCCAGGCGCCGTCGTACTCAACCTGCAGGCCCTCCTGCACGTCCTGGAGCAGCACGGTCACGAAGCCGCCATCCTTGTGCGCCCCTACGCCCTGGTCGCCCTCGGTGGCATCGCGGCCAGGGTAGCGGATGATCTTAAGCAGCTGATTCGGCGCCGGCGTATAGATCCCCTCGAACACCGCTTCGTCCTGCCCAAGCGCGGCCGCAAAGGCGCGAACCAGCCGGATCGCCAGCTCGGTGGTGGCGGCCTGGTAGCGCAGAATAGTGTCGCGCAGCTCGGGCAGCGCGGCAGGCCACTGGTTCGGCCCCTGGAGGCGCGCCCACGCCGGCGCGGTCGGGTCGGGCGGGAGCGCAGGCCGCTCGGCGCCAATGTCGAGCTGCTCGCGCCAGTCGCGCTGGCCGCGAGTATACTCCATCCCCTTGCGGTTGTAGCCGCGGAAGTGCGGCGAGTTGACCATCTCGATTGCCAGCTTGTCGGCTTCGGGCAGTGCGAAGAAGCGCCGTGCCTGCGCGAGCACCTCGCGCGTCAGCTCGGGGTCAACCCCGTGGCCTGTGACGTAGAAAAACCCCAGCTCGTAGGCTGTGGCCCGCAGCTCTTCCAGAAACGCTGCGCGCTCGGCCGGCTCGCCGTCGAGCCGCGTGAGTTCGAGAACCGGGAGTGCAGTCCACTGCTTTGCGTATGCCACAATCGCTCCTTGTTCGAACGCTAGCCCTGCCTTTTCAGATAGCTAATACTATATATTATTGATGAGAATTGTCAACTACCGGATACGCGCAGCCGCGCTTGGCTGCACGATCTCCGCGCCAGAAACACCCTACATATGGTACGATACGGCCATGATTGAAGCCGATATCGAAACACAGATCGGCGCCATCCACGGCTCGGCGCACAAGCTCGTGCTCGAGTTCGCCGGCGCCGGCAGCATGGCGCTGTTCTGGCTCCACGCCGTGCCGGGCTCATCGCGCACCGTGCTCGAAGCCACCGACCGCTACGCCGCCACGTCGATGGCCGACCTGCTTGGCGCCCCGCCTGGCCAGGCGGTGTCGGAGCCGACGGCCGCCGCGATGGCCGCAGCGGCCTACCGCCGCGCGCGGCGCCTGGCCGAGCCCGGCGTGGCCTGCCTAGGCGTCGGCTGCACCGCCGCGCTAGTGACCGACCGAGCTCGCCGTGGCGAGGATCGCGTGTGGCTGGCGGTGCGCGATGAGCAGAGCATCGCGACCTACGGCCTGGTGCTCGCCAGGGGCCAGCGCGATCGCCTGGGCGAAGAGGCGGTTGTCAGCCGCCTGCTGATCCACGCGATCGCCGAGGCCAGCGGCTGCGCCGCGCCGCTGGCGCTGGGCCTGCTGCCCGGCGAGCAGGTGGCCAGCGCGCGCGCGCCACTGCCCGACCCGATCGGGATGCTGCTGGCCGGCGCCGCGCGCACTGTCGGCGTCGCGCCCGGCGGCGCGCTCGTCGCCGACGCCGCGCCGCCGGGCGCGCTCCTGTCGGGCTCGTTCAACCCGCTGCACGCCGGCCACGAGCGGCTGGCGCAGGCCGCCGGCGCCGCGCTGGGCATACCGATCACATTCGAGCTGCCCATCCTGAACGCCGACAAGGCGCCGCTGAGCTACGCCGAGATCGAGCGCAGGCTCGCGCAGTTCCGCTGGCGCTACCCGGTGGTGCTCTCGCGCGCGGCGCTGTTCGTCGAGAAGGCCGGCCTATACCCTGGCTGCGTGTTTGTGGTGGGCTACGACACCGCCGAGCGCCTGGTCGAGCCGCGCTACTACGGCGGCGAGGCGGCGCGCGACGCCGCGCTGGCGCGCATCCGCGCCCAGGGCTGCCGCTTTCTGGTGGCCGGCCGGCTGGAAGATGGAACGTTTCGCACGCTGCGCGACATCGCCGTGCCGCCCGGCGCGCGCGATTTGTTTGCCGAGCTGCCCGAGGCGGCCTTTCGCGTCGACCTTTCGTCGACCGCCATTCGGCAGGCGCAGGCCAGCTAAAAAAGAAGCACGCCCCGAGCATCATAAGAAGAATGCCGCTCTGCCGAAGGCAAAAAAGGAAACACCATGCTCGAAGCCTACGCCGCGCGCTACCGCCGCGACCTGACCGAGTCGGTCGTTCCGTTCTGGCTGAAGCACTCGCTCGACCGCGAGTACGGTGGCTATTTCACATGCCTCGGCCGCGACGGCAGCGTCTACGACACGCGCAAATATGTCTGGCTGCAGGGCCGCGCGGTGTGGATGTTCGCGCGGCTGTACAATCAGCTCGAGCGCCGGCCCGAGTTTCTCGACGCGGCCCGCCTCGGCGTCGATTTCTTGCGCCGCCACGCGCGCGACGCGCAGGGCCGCGTGTACTTCAGCCTGGCGCGCGAGGGCCAGCCGTTGTTCTTCCAGCGCAAGCCCTACGCCGCCGTGTTCTACCAGATGGGCCTGCTCGAGTACAGCCGCGCCACCGGCGACGCGGGCTGCCTGGCCGAGGCCACCGAGGTGTTCTGGCGGATCGTCGAGTGGATCGCCAACCCGGCGCTGCTCGACCGGCCGGCCTACGCCGGGCAGGTGCCCAGCAGCAGCCTGGCCAACCACCTGGTGCTCGGGCTGCTCGCCGCCGACCTGGCCGAAACCACCGGCGACGCGCGCTACCGCCAGGTGATGCGCGACACGATCGCCGGCGCGCTGCGCCACTACGACCCGGCGCGCCGCGTGTTCCTCGAGCATGTGGCGCTCGACGGCCGCGACTTGCGCGCATGGCCCGAGGGCCGGCTGTTCAACCCCGGCCACTCGATCGAGACCGCCTGGATCCTGCTGCACCTGCTGCGCGATCTGCCCGACCCGGCGGCCCGCCAGATCGCGCTCGATGCGATCGAGGGCTCGCTCGAGCACGGCTGGGACGCCGAGTACGGCGGGATCTTCTACTTCATGGACATCGCCGGCCAGCCCACGCTTCAGCTTGAGGCGACCATGAAGCTGTGGTGGCCGCACGCCGAGGCGATCTACGCGCTTGTGCTGGCCTACACGCTCACCGGCGAAACGCGCTGGCTCGAGTGGCTCGACCGCGTCGACCGTTATGTCTATACGCACTTTGCCGACCCCGAGCACGGCGAGTGGTTCGGCTACTGCGACCGCCGCGGCGACCTGGCGCTCGCGAGCAAGGGCGGCAACTACAAAGGCTTTTTCCACGTGCCGCGCGCGCTGCTGTTCAGCATCCAGGCGATCGAGGGCGCCCGGCAGCCCTAGCCACGGCGCCGGCGCGCCTTAGCCCCAAGAGGCACTTGTGCGCATTGGTCTTCTGCCGCTCGACGAGCGGCCTGTCAACACACGCTACCCGGCAATGATCGCCGCGATCGCCGGGGCGCAGCTAGCCCTGCCGCCCGCGCACCTGCTGAGCGCGCGCCGCCGGCCGGCCAGCTGCGAAGGGCTGATCGCCTGGCTGGGCCAGGCCGCCCCGCAACTCGACGCGCTGATCGTCTCGTGCGAGATGCTGGGCTACGGCGGGCTGATCGCCGCGCGCACCAGCGCCGAGCCGCTAGCGGCGATCGTGGCGCGGCTCGACACACTGCGCGACATCAGGCGCGCCTGCCCGCGCCTGCCGATTCTCGGCTTCAACGTGATCACGCGCGTGTCGAATGCCGACGACAGTGTCGAGGAGCCCGAGTACTGGGCCGAGCACGGCACACGCCTATATCTGCTATCGCAGCTGCTCGACCGCCACGCGCAGGGCCAGGCGGTCGAGGCCGAGCTTGCGCGGATCGAGGCGGCGGTGCCCGCGCGGCTGCGCCACGATTTCCTCGGCCGCCGGCTGCGCAACCACGCCGCCAACCTGGCCGCGCTGCAGCTGCTGGCCGACGGCGCACTCGACCTGCTGGTGCTCAGCTCCGACGACACCAGCCCGTTCGGGCTGCCCTCGCGCGAGAAGCGCTGGCTGGCGGAGTGGGCGCGGCAGCTTGGCTTCGCCGCCGGCGCTGAAGCCTTGCCCGCGCCAACAGCCGCGTATCGCGGCGCGGCGCAGCTGCTGATGTACCCCGGCGCCGACGAGGTGGGCTGCGCGCTGCTGGCGCGGCTGCTGAATGCGCGTTCCGGCGCCGCGCCGCGCGTCGTGGCGAGCTATGCGCCGCCGGCGGGCGCCGCGCAGGTGGCCGCCTACGAAGACGGCCCGGTCGGCGTCACGGTCGAGCGGCAGATCCGCGCGATCGGCGGCACGCTGGCGGGCGATAGTGGCGATGCGAGCGACATCTGGCTTGGCGTGAACGCGCCGCTGGCGCGGCGCGGCGAGTGGCTGCCCGAGCTGGCGGCCGCCGAGCGTGCCGAGCGCTGGCCCGCGCTCCAGGCGCTGGTGGCCGAGGCGCGCCAGCGCCTAGCACGCGGCCAGCCGGTGGCGATCGCCGACGTGGCCTACCCCAACGGCGCCGACCCGGCGCTGATCGAGATCATGCTTGGCGAGATCGAGCTGCCCGCGCTGGCGGCCTACGGCGCCTGGAACACCGCCGGCAACAGCATTGGCGCGGCGCTGGCCCAGGCCAGCGCCGCGCGCCTGATCGACGGCACGGTCGGGCGCGCCGCCCACGAGCTGTTTCTGCTGCACCGCCTGCTTGAAGATTGGGGCTACCAGCAGCTGGCGCGCGCCGAGGTTCGCACCTGGCTGCGCGCCGCCCACGGCCTGGCCGAGCCGGGCCCAGCGCTGCAGAGCGAAACCCGCACGCGCGTCGAGCGGCGATTGGCCGAGCTGATCGAGCAGCTGCCGGGCTTTGCCGGGCGCTACGGCATTGTGCCAGGCAGTGTGCAGCTGCCGTGGGGTCGCACCTTCGAGATCGACTTCGCGCTGGAGCGCCGCTAGGCCGCGCCCGGCGCGTAGTAGCGCTGCACCGCATCCAGCAGATCGGCCAGGTCAAACGGCTTGGCCACCACCGCCGCCGCGTCGATCTCGCGCGCCCAGCGGTGCGCATCGTGCGCCGCCGTAACCACCACAATCGGCACTTTGGCGCCGCGCTCGCGTAGCGCCTTGGCAAAGCCCCAGCCATCGAGAATTGGCATACGCATATCGAGCAGCACCAGCGCGGGGTGCACCTGCTCGAGCACATGCAGCCCATCCGCGCCGTTGGTTGCCGTCGCTACAGAGTAGCCCTCCGACTCCAGCACATCTACCACGGTCAACCGTATCGCATCATCGTCATCGATCACCAGAATCGGCCGTTCAGGCATGCACCGCCTCCATCTCCAACACGAGCGGCAACTCGATCAAAAACGTACTACCCTGGTCGGGCTGGCTGGTGGCCCAGATCCGCCCACCGTGCTGCTCGACAATGCCCCGGCAGATGAACAGGCCCAGGCCCATGCCCGCGAAGCGCCGGTCGTCGACGCGCGTGCCCCGGTAGAAGCGCTCGAAGATATGCGGCAGATCGTCGGGGGTGATGCCGATGCCGTGGTCGGCTATACTCAGCAGCGCGCGGTCGCCCGCGCGGCGCACCTGTACCTCCACCGTGCCGCCGCGTGGGCTGTAGGTGATCGCATTCTCGAGCAAGTTCTCGAGCAGCTGAACCATGCGCACCCGGTCGTACTGCCCGATCACGTGCGCATCGCCGGTGATGCTGCAGGGGTGGCGCTCGTTGCGCAAACGCCCGCAGACTTCGCGCGCCAGCTCGGCCAGATCCACATCGCTCAGGGCGCCCACCAGCCGGCCTTGCTCGACGCGCGCGGCGTCGAGCAGCTCGAGCACCAGCCGGCGCAGGCGCTGGCCCTCCTGCACGATCTGCTGCAGGCTGACGATATCGGCGGGCGCGGAGGGGTGCCGCTGGGCCGTACGCTCCAGCAGCTGGGCGCGCGCGATCAGCGTGGTGAGCGGGGTTTTCAGATCGTGCGCTGCGGCCGAAAGAAAATCCTCCTTGAGCCGCGTCGCCTCGGCCTGCGCCTGCGCGCGCGCCAGCTCGTCGATCAGCGAGCGGATCTCGAGCAGCACCGCGGCCTGGTCGGCCAGCAGCTGGATCAGCGCGAGGTCGTCGTCGGCGAACACCAGCGCGTGCGGCGCATAGACAATGAGCACGCCGAAGCGCCGGTTCACCGCAGTGATCGGCGCGGCCATGATCGCCAGCAGGCCGTACTGGCGGCTCAGCTCGGCGTAGTCGGGCAGGGCGCGCGGCACGTTGTCGGTGAACAGTGCGCGCTGCTCGCGAAATGCCCGCGCCGACGGCACCGGCTCGTTGAGGCTCAGGCGATAGTCCGGGTCGCCGAGCGGAAAAATCAGCGCCTGCTCGGCCTCATTCCACAGCCCGATCCGCGCGACCCGCGCGCCGAGCGAGGTCGAGGCGCCGTGTTCGATCTCGCGCAACATGGCGTTCAGGTCGGTCAGGCGCGGCAGATTGGCGGCGCGCGTCAGAAACGCACGTAGCTCAGGCTCCTGCCAGGCGCGCCGCAGCCAGCGCGGCGGCGCAAAGCCGACCAGGTACATGATCCCAGCCGCCAGCCCGGCCAGGTCGGCGCTGATCTGCCATACATTGCTGAGCGTCGGCGCGAACAGGTTCAGGCTTACCAGCAGAAACAACAGCATCAGCAGCAGCGAGCCGGCCGCCGCCGCCTGCAGGCGCCGCCGCGTCACCCCGCGCGCCACCACCGCCTCGCGCCCGAACGCGAATGCCGAGTAGAACAACGACACCACCAGGTACAGCAGCATCAGCAGCGTCAGCCATAGGGGCAGCTGCGGCGCAAACACAAACGCGCCAACAACCAGCAGCGCCAGGCCAGGCGCCGCCGCCAGCCGCACCCAGCGCGCCACCACCGCAAGATCGTTGGCGAGGCGCAGCAGCACATAGCCCAGCGACAAAAACAGCCCGATCACGATGGCGCTGAGCAGCTGGTTCGGCGCGAGCAGCCCTGCGCTCGTGAGGCCATTGGCCAGAATAATCAATGCCGGGATGCTGAAAAACAGCGCGATATCGAAGGTAACCGGCCGAGGATCGCGCAGCGCATGCGATAGCGCCGTGACAAACAGCACACTGAATACCGCCCAGCTCAGGTATTGAATGAACCGGTCAGCGGTCACAACGTTCTCCAGGCTTTGCACAGTATCGGTAATTTCAGGCAGGCATAATCAGGCGCACGCTGTGCACTGCGCCTATCAGCAGCAAGAAACGTGCCCGCGCTGCTCGGCGCCCGCCTCGGACGCATACTTGACAAACCCTGTGCAGCATGGTAGGATACACGCAGGTTGGGGAGTAGCCACTCGCGCAACGCGAGCCAGCCGGTCGTCAATACAGAGTGCACGCGCGTTGGCGCCACGCTCTCGGCCGGTTGTATGTGATCAGACACTACTGGCGAGACCACCACGACACTTGTTTGCCGTGGGGTCTCGCCTTTTGTATGCCCCACGGTCTAGCTTCACAAGGAGCATAGACCAATGATCTGGATGTGGATCGGCTTCAACCTCTTCGTGCTGGCAATGCTGGCGCTCGACCTCGGCGTGTTTCACCGCAAGGCGCACACAGTATCGGTGAAAGAAGCGACGACCTGGAGCGTGGTGTGGATCAGCCTGGCGATGGTATTCAACCTCGGCATCTACCTGTTCTGGCACCAGCTCGTGCCCGATAGCCCCTACAGCAACGGCGACGCGGCGCTATCGTTCTTCACCGGCTACCTGATCGAAAAATCGCTCAGCGTCGACAACATCTTCGTGTTCGTGCTGATCTTCAGCTACTTCAGCGTGCCGCCGCAGTACCAGCACCGCGTGCTGTTCTGGGGCATCCTGGGCGCGCTGGTAATGCGCGCAGCGCTGATCCTGGTGGGCGCCGCGCTGATCAAAGAGTTCCACTGGATCATCTGGATCTTTGGCGCGTTCCTGATCTTCACCGGCATCCGCATGGCCTTCCACAAAACCGAAGAGCTGCATCCCGAAGACAACCCGCTAATCAAGCTGTTCCGGCGGATCATGCCGGTGACGCAGAGCTACGAGGGCGCGCACTTCTTTGTGCGCCACGCCGGCAAGCTCATGGCCACGCCGCTGTTCCTGGTGCTGCTGATGGTCGAGAGCACCGACCTGGTGTTCGCGGTCGACTCGATCCCGGCGATCTTTGCGGTGACGCAGGAGCCGTTTATCGTCTACACCTCGAACGTCTTCGCCATCCTGGGCCTGCGCTCGCTGTACTTCCTGCTGTCCGGCGTGATGGACAAGTTCCACTACCTGAAGCTCGGCCTGTCGGTGGTGCTGACATTTGTGGGCGTGAAGATGCTGATGCCCGACCTGAGCGCGCTGCTGACGGGCGTGGCCTTTAAGATCCCGACGCTGGTATCGCTGGGCGTGGTGGCCGGCATTCTCGCGGTGGCGGTGATCGCCTCGCTGCTGCGCGCCCGGCGGCTGGCCGCTGCGCCGGCTAAAGCGGCGTAGTTCGCGGCCACGCTGGCGCGCTCGTGCTTTAGCAGAGCGCTACCTGCTATCTTCTGTATGCGTTTTCCGCGCTCCGCGCGGAAAACGCATACAATACACGAGGTAGTACGGCTCTGCCGAAGGCTGAAGGCGGCAACTGCGTAAGCCCTAAAGCCATAGTTAAAGATACGGAGCTACACAATGAACTGGTCGTTTCGCTTCGCGCGTGTCGCGGGCATCGACATCAAAATTCATATCACGTTTTTCTTGATCCTCGGCCTAGGCGCGTGGCAGTGGGGCAGCCGCTTCGGCATGGCCGGCGTGATGTTCGGCATCCTGCTGATGATCCTGCTGTTCGTATGCGTGACACTCCACGAGCTTGGGCACAGCGTAGTGGCCCAGCGCTTTGGCGTGCCGGTGCGCGAGATCGTGCTGCTGCCGCTCGGCGGCGTGGCGCTGATGACGCGCAACCCGTCGCGGCCGCTGCACGAGCTGCTGATCGCCGCCGCTGGGCCGCTGGTGAACGTGGTGATCGCGCTTGTGCTGTTCGTAGCCACCGGCATGGCCAATCCGCTGGCCGTGCTGAATGGCGACGGGCTGGTGGCAAGCCAGCAGCCCGCGCTGTCGTTCGGCCTGCTGCTAGGCTGGCTGCTGGCGGCGAACGTCAGCCTGGTGCTGTTCAACCTCATCCCGGCATTCCCGCTCGACGGCGGCCGGATGCTGCGCGCCGTGCTGGCGATGGTCACCAGCCAGCAGCGCGCCACGCGGATCGCCGCTAGCATTGGCCAGCTGCTGGCGATCGGCCTGGGGGTGTATGGTTTCCTGAGCGGGAATATTGTGCTGATGCTGGTGGCGCTGTTCGTGTTCTTCGGCGCCGGGCAAGAGCAGGTGGCCACCCAGGCGCGCACGGTGCTCGAAACCCGCCGCGTCGGCGACGCCTATAACAAGCACGCGCTGACGCTGCAGGTTGGCGATCGCGTCAGCAAGGTGGCCGATTATATTCTTACCAGCTACCAGCCCGATTTCGCGGTGCTGCAGGGCGGCCAGCTGCTGGGCATCGTAACGCGCGACGACGTACTGCGCGCGCTGGCGAGCACGCCCGCCGACGCGTATGTGACCAGCATTATGCAGCGCGACTTCGTGCGGGTTGAGGCCCAGAACACGCTCGAGGCGGCGCGCACGACCATGGCCGAGCGCGGGGCGCGGGTGGCGGCGGTGTACGCGGCCGGCGATTACCTGGGCCTGGTGAGCCTCGACGACATCGCCGAGGCGTTTGCGATCATCGCCTTTCAGCAGCGGCAAAACCTCGATCGCCAGCCGACGCCGATCGCGTAGGAGCGCTGCCGGCGCAGGGGCACAGCAAGACGGGGGCGGCTCATTGAGCCGCCCCGTCTGCGTCAGCAGGCCAAGGCTGTGAGCTAGCGCCGCGCGCTGCGCCGCTGCAGCGCGATGCCGGCGACGAGCAGGGCCGCGCCTACCAGCAGCAGCCACTCGGTGCTGCGGCTGCGCTCGGCCGGCGCGCCAGTGTTCGGCAGGCTGCGCGGGCGCACCAGCGCCTGGTTGCTCGATGTCAGGCCGTTGTTTGGCGTGGGCTGGCCAGGCGTCACCGCCGCGGGCGGCTGCGGTGTCGGCGTGCCGTCGCTGCCCGGCGCGGGGGTGGCTGTGGTATTGCCACTTGGCGTCGATGTCGGCGAGCCGCCGCCGCCGGGAGGCGAGGTTGGCCGCGGCGTCTTGCTCGTCGTCTGCGTGCTGGTAGGCGTCGGGTCAGGCCCGTTGCCTGGCGTTGCGGTTACCGGCGTGTTGCTCGGCACCGGCGTATTAGTTGAAGCCGGCGTGTTGGTGGCGCCAGGCGGTGTCGTCGGCGTGCTGGTAGAGCCGGGCGGTGTCGTCGGCGTGCTGGTGGAGCCAGGCGGTGTCGTCGGCGTGCTGGTGGAGCCAGGCGGTGTCGTCGGCGTGCTGGTGGCCAGCGGCGTGCTGGTCGGCGTGCTGGTGGCCAGCGGCGTGCTGGTCGGCGTCGCCTGCTGGAACACCGTCTGCGCCTGGGCGGTGGCGGTAAGGCTAATGCCATCGCCCAGCACCAGCCGCTGGGTTGGCGGGTTGCGATCCGAGTCGAACACCGTGCCCTGGTCCATCACATACGGCACCACCGCAGTTATATTCACCGTACCAGCGTTCGCGTTCGTCACGGTGAAGCTTGCCACGCCCTGGTTAAAGGTAAGCGTCGCGGCCTGGGTGCCATTGTCGAGCACGGCGGTGCCATCGACGGTGATATTCACCTGGGTTGCGGCGGTGGCCGGGCTGATCTGCACCGTGTAGGGCACCGGCTGGCCCTGCGGCACCGTCGCAGTCGAAGGCGTAATCGTCAGCGTCGCCAGGCCGGCGTTGGTGCCGGGGCAGCCATTGGTATCGACCTGCGTCTGGGCCTCGGCGGCCAGCGCGAGGGCGCGCGCCTTGATGCCGGCATCCTGGATGGTATTCAGGTCGAGGTTGTCGGAGAAGTGCCAGATCGCCAGCTGGCGCGCCGCGCCTTCGGCCGTCGTCGTCACGCCCGCGGCCGGGTAGTGCGCCAGCAGGTAGCGGATATAGCACCCGCCCTGCAGCGCCGTCACCGGGCCATTGCTGAAGTAGGTATTTCCAGTGCTCACGAGTACAAACAGCTGAATACAAAACACATTCACCAGCGGCCCCTGCCGATCGCCCTTGGTGTTCTTATCGAGCTGTAGGCGCAGTACGCCGGCCCAGTCGCGGTACAGATTCGCCTCGCCGGGCCGCTGAAAAATCACAAATTGCCCGCGCGCATTGTCTTTGCCTGCGAACGTACCAGTCGTCGGCACGTTGGCAAGCGCGATAGAAGTGGCCAGCAACAATGCCAGGATGGCGGCGGCCACGCGGCCGACCCGAAGCCCCCATCGTAAGGATTGCGTCCGTTGTCGTGTTTCCATGAGTCCTCCTGAATCAATAAATTTTTTGGGGACTACGATTCAACCTACAGCAAGATGAAGCGTAGATGTTAGACCGCGCTCGTGGCGGCACAATGTTCCACAGCTGGTGTCGCGAAACGCGCACGATCCCGGCATTTCGCCGCTCAACAACCCAATGCCGATACCTGGGTGGGAATTGGCGGGATTATGACATAGGATCGTATGTACGTCAAGCAAACACCGGGCGTATTTCACACACTAAAAGACACGCTGTAATACTATAATATACAGTATTCTACTGCAATACGTTATTTTACGTATATTAGATGATAAAACTGTTATTTCCGCTATGGAAAGGCGCCTCTATGGCCTGAGGCCGCGCCGCGTCGCAGCGCCGGCCAGCAGCAGCGCGAGCGCCAGCGCCAGCCACACGGCCACACGATCGGCGGGGGCGCCGGTATTGGGCAGCCGGGTGGGTATGCGCGCAAGCGTAGGCGTCGGCACCGATGTCGCAGGCGCGGGCGGCGTGGGCGTATCGAATACCAGGGTAGGCGTACTGGTAGGGGTCTCGGTTGGCGGCGTGCGCTTGCGCGTCGAGGGCGTGCTGGTGGGGGTGCCGGTTGGCGTGTTCGTCGGCGTGGTATCTCCGCCAAAACCGGGTGTTTTCGTCACCGGCGTGTTAGTGGGCGTAGCGGTGGGCGTGGCGGTAGTCTGCTCGAAGAATGTCTGCACCTGGGCAATGGTTGTGAGGTTCAGCGTTTCGCCAAGCACCAGCCGCTGGGTTTGCCGGCCGCCGAGCGGGTCGAATACCGTGCCCTGGTCCATGACGTAGGGCACCTGCGCGGTGACGTTCACCGTGCCGACATTCAGGTTCAACACCGAGAAGTACGCCACGCCCTGGTTAAACGCCAGCGTCGCGGCCTGCTGGCCGTTATTAAGCACGGCGCTGCCGTCGACGCTGACATTCAGCGACACCGCGGCCTCGGGCGGGTCGATTCTGGCGGTGAAGATCACCGGCTGGCCCTCGGGCACGCGGGCGCTAGATGGCGCCAGCGTAAGCGTAGCAACGCCGGTGTTGGTGCCGGGGCAGCCGTTGGTATCGACCTGGAGCTGCGCCTCGGCGGCCAGGGCCTGTGCGCGGGTGCGAATGCCCACGTCCTCAACGGTGCTGAGGTCGAGGTCGTCGGAGAAGTGCCAGATCGCCAGCTGGCGCGCCGCGCCCTCGGCCGGCGTGCCGACGGTTGTGGCCGGGTAGTGGGCCAGCAGGTAACGAATATAGCACCCGCCGTGCAAGGCCGTCACCGACCCATTGGCATAGTACAGGTCGTTCGGGCGCACCACCACGAACAGCTGGATGCAGAACATGCGCGCCAGCGGCCCCAGCCGGTCGCCTTGCGTGTTTTTATCGAGCTGCAGCAGCAGCACGCCGGCCCAATCGTTGACGCGCTTGTTCCGTGGCGTGGTGAAGCGCACAAACTGGCCGTTTGGATCGTCGCGGCCGACAAACGTGCCGGTGGTTCGCGGCGCGGCCTGCGCATGTGCAGTAGCAACAAACAGCAGCACAGCGGCCAGGGCGACGGCCAGCAATAGGCCACGCCGCCAACCGTGTGCACGCGCTGAGCATACGGTATGCATAAAGCCTCCTTGGATCGTCGGCTGCAACGCAGGAGGGCACTTTTTTAGCAACCCAAAGGAATAGGATTATGACATGGGATCGTAGCAGAGTCAAGCATGTTCTTTTTCCCCAACCGGGCCAGCCAAGCGCGTACGATGCTACTATACTGCATCGTGGCCGCAAAGCAATACGGTAAATTGTGTATTGTTCTGTCGGCGGGGGCGCGCGCCGGCCTCGGCACAGGGCGCAAAAGCTGCGTGCAGCAGCACGCTGCGGCGCGCAGAATCGGCCCGTGGGGGTGGGGCAGCGCGTTGGGCAAGCGCGGCTACGAGCGGCCCTTGAGGTGGCGGGCCAGGCCGGTGTAGCGCTCGGCCACACGGTTGTTCTTCACGGCGATCGCGATCGCGCGGCGGTCGCCCAGCAGCACCACCAGCTGCCGCGCCCGCGTGATCGCGGTGTACAGCAGGTTGCGCTGCAGCAGGGTGAAGTGCTGCGTCAGCAGTGGGAGCACAATGCAGGGGTATTCGGCGCCCTGGGCCTTGTGCACCGAGATAGCGTAGGCCAGCGTCAGCTCGTCGAGCAGCCCGAAGTCGTAGGCGACATCGCGCACATCGTCGTAGCGCACCGTCAGCAGCTGCTCCACCGGGTCGATCGCCGCGACGACGCCAATGTCGCCGTTGTAGACCTCGAGGTCGTAGTTATTGCGCAGCTGCAGCACGCGGTCGCCCAGCCGAAACACGCTGGCGCCGAAGCGATGCTCGGCGCGGCCTTCGAGCGGCGGGTTGAGCACGGTTTGCAGCAGGGCATTGAGGCTGGCCACGCCGGCCGGCCCGCGGTGGGTCGGCGTCAGCACCTGGACGTCGCGGCGCGGGTCGAGGCCAAAGCGGCGCGGGATGCGCTCGGCCACCAGCTCGGCCACCAGCTCGGCGCACGGCTCGGGCTCGGGGCGCGGAAAGAAGAAGAAGTCGCCGAGGCCGCGCAGGTGCGGAAAATCGCCGGCGTTGATGCGGTGCGCGTTGGCCACGATGCCGCTGCCCTCGGCCTGGCGAAAAATCGTGTTCAGGTGGATGCTCGGCACCGCCATGCTATCGAGGATGTCGCGCAGCACGCGGCCGGGGCCGACGCTCGGCAGCTGGTCGGCGTCGCCCACCAGCAGCACGTGCGCGTCGGGCGGAATGGCCTTGAACAGATTGTTGGCCAGCAGCACGTCGAGCATGCTGGCCTCGTCGATCACCACCATCGCGGCGTCGAGCGGGTTTTCGGCGTTGCGGCTGAAGTGCGGCCCGCCGATTGGCGAGAACTCGAGCAGGCGGTGGATGGTGCTGGCCTCGGCGCCGGTGGCCTCGCTCAGGCGCTTGGCGGCGCGGCCAGTCGGCGACGCGAGCAGAAACTTCTCGCCGCGCTGCTGCAGCGCCAGGATGATCGTCTTCAGCGAGGTGGTTTTGCCCGTGCCGGGGCCGCCGGTCAGCACGCTGACCTTGTTGGTCAGCGCCATTTTCACGGCTTCCTGCTGCTGCTCGGCCAGCGGCATACCGCGCCTGTCGGCCAGGAACTCGAATACACGATCCCAGTTGGCGGCGCGAAAGAACGGCGCGATCCGCGACGGCGCGCGCAGCAGCTCGTGCAGGCGGTCGGCCAGGCCGTGCTCGGCGCGGTAGAACGGCTGAAGGTAGACCATGCGCTGGCCGTCGAGCGCCTCGATATACACCTCGCGCGTAATCGCAATCGCGCCGAGCGTGGCGTCGACCACGGCCGGATCGACGCCCAGTAGCAGCGCGCCGCGCGCCGCCAGCTCGTCCCACGGCAGGTAGCAGTGGCCTTCGTCGGCGGCCTGGCTGAGGGTATAGCGCAGGCCGGCGCCCACGCGCTGCGGCGAGTCGTGCGGGATGCCGAGCGCTTGGGCGATCTTGTCGGCGGTGAGAAACCCGATGCCGTAGACGTCGTCGGCAAGGCGGTAGGGGGTGGCCTGCACCACACTGAGCGACTGCTCGCCGTACTGCTTGTAGATCCGCACGGCCAGGCCGGGTGCGATCTCAAGATCTTGCAGAAACAGCATGATCGCCTTGATCTGCTGCTGCTCTTCCCACGCGCGCATGATCCGGTCGACGCGCTTGGGGCCAAGGCCGGAAACCTCGCGCAGGCGCAGCGGCTCGTGGTCGAGCACGTGGAGCGTGTAGGTGCCGAAGGTCTCGGCGATGCGCCGCGCCATCACCGGGCCGATGCCCTTGATCAGGCCCGAGCCAAGGTAGCGGCGGATGCCCTCGATCGTGGCGGGCAGCACGGTGCGGTAGCGCTCGACCTCAAACTGGCGGCCGTGCTCGGGGTGATCGACCCAGCGGCCCTCCAGCTCGACCGACTCGCCCACCTGCACGCCCAGCAGCTTGCCGACGATCGTGATCTGGTAGGGCTTATCCTTCGGCAGCACCCGCGCCACGGTGTAGCCATCGGTTTCGCTATGAAAGGTGATACGCTCGAGGATGCCTTCGAGTCTTGGCATACGCTTGTTCGTGACACGGCAAACGCGGCCGCGCCCTGTTGGCGCGGGTAGGCTCAGTATAGCAGCTGCGATCGGCGCGCGCAACGAAATTACGCGCCGGCAGAGATCCAAATTGGCGCGGGCTTCGCAGTGTTGGGTGAAGCCGTATTCCTTCCTCTCCTCCGGCGCCGCGCCGTCTCACTCCGAGGCGGCGCGGCGTTTTGCGCGCGTCAGCCGTACACCTGGCGGCGGCAGGGGTCGCACCAGGCGGCGCGGTTATCCAGCGCCCAGGCCGAGCCGCCGTGGCGCGGCGACAGCAGGTAGAACACGCCGAGGCGCACCCCCGAGGCACCGCAGCGCTCGCAGCGCCCGCCCGCGCGCCGCCACACCCGCCAGTCGAAGTGCAGAAACGGCAGGTCGAGCGCCAGGTGCAGCGTTATGCCGATCGCGATCGGCCGCAGCCCAGGCCAGCGCCGCGCGGCCAGCCATACCAGCGGCAAGGTGATGCGGGCGTGGTGAAATGGCGAGCGCAGCGGCCCGAAGCGCCGGCGCGTATCGTCTGCGCCGCGCGGCAGCAGCCGCCAGCGATCGTAGCGCAGCGCGCTCAGCGGGTTCCAGTTGCCGCTGCGCAGCGCGTACAGCAGGTAGTGGTCGGTGTCGAGCAGCACGCCGCCGGCGAGCAGCAGCGCGGCCTTGCGCGGGGCGCGCGGGTACAGCGCCGCGCCCAGCAGCAGCGAGGAGACAAGGTGAGTTCGCAGTCGCATTCCAGCCTGGCTTTCGTGTACACGAGCTACGCGGCGGCAGGCGCCCTGGGCACCTGCCTGCGGCGGCAATGCGGCCGGGCAGGTGCGGCGCCCCCCGAAATCGCTTGCGCGGCCGCCGGCCACGCGTGGCCGGCAGCCGCCAAAGGTTGTAGGGCTTACGCAGTTGCGCTGTTCGGCTTCCCGAAGCCGTGCATGGTGCCTGCGGCAGCACGGTGCTTTTTGATCGTCGTGTCCAATCTGCCGAAGGCTGAGCACGCCAACTGCGTTTGTCCTAGGTTGGTTTCGCCCCTGTACGGAAACCGACCAGCGCGCCTCGTAGGTACTCTACAGAACAAAGCTGCTCAGGAACATCCGCTCCATCGTGCGGAAGCCCAGCCGCTTGTACGCCGCCAGCGCGGCGACATTGTGCTCGAGCACCATCAGAAACACGCGCGGCGCCAGCCCGAAGGCGGCCTGCGCCAGCGCCGCTGTGCATGCCGAGGCATAGCCCTGGCGGCGATAGTCGGGGTGCGCCGCCACGTGGCCGATCTCGACGATCTCGGCGGTGGCGAAGTGCGTGGCGGCCATGGCCACCAGCTGCGCGCCGTCGAAGCAGCCAAACGCCGGCCCGAGCGCCAGCGCGCTGCTGTGCCACACCGTCAGGCCAGCCGCCTGAGCCAGCGCGCTCATGTGGGGCGCGTCGGCGGGGCCAAGCCGGCGCGGGGCGTGGTTGGCGGGAACGAGCAGCCGCTCGGGCTCGACCACCATCTGAAACTCGATCTCGATTGACTCGAAGCGCGCGTGGCGCGCCAGCTGGCTGTGGCGATCGGCCGGCAGCAGTGCCCAAACCGGGCCCGCGCGCAGGCGCGGGTTGCGGTCGGCAAGCGCGGCCAGCAGGGGCCCGACGGCCGCTCCGGCATCGGCGGCGAACGTCAGGTTGGCGATCGGCAGGTCGTGGTAGGTCGAGGCCACGCCCACAACATGCCCGCGCTCTTCGGCCACCAGCACATCGCACGCGCCGCGCAGCTGGGTCGCATTCGAGAGCGGCAGCGCGTTGCGGTACGGCAGCGCCCGCAGGTATGCCAGCGCGGCCGGCTGGTTGGCGGGGGCGAGCGGCGCGATCATCATGGCGCTACTCGTCATTCGCGAACGGGCCGTGCTGATCGTAACGCTCCCACAGCGGGTGTTTGGCACAGGCCAGCCGCCTGGTGCTGTCGCTGAGCAGCAGCTGGCGCGCCGCGCCGGCCGGCAGGATCTCGGGATCGATCTTGCCGGCGCGATACAGCGCCAGTATCTCGGGGTACAGCTCTTTCACGCCCAGGTTGGCCAGGGCCGAAGCCAGGTACCCGGCGTCGGCGCGATCCTCGGCGGCGGCCAGCCGCTCGCGCAACCCAGCCACGATCAGGTCGTGCGTGTCGGGGGCCACCGCCGTGACATACACCAGCGCCATCATGGCGCTATTGCGCGCGGCCGGCGCCCAGCCCGTGGCGTCGTCGGCAATCGCCCACAGCGGCGCGACCGCCGGCACGCCGAAGTGGCCGATTATCTGCGGCGCCTCTTCGGCCCACACCCGCGGCAGCCGCTCGTCTTCGTACTCAAGCCCGACCGGGAACTCGCGCAGCAGCGGCTCGATGATCGCCGTCGAGCCGACCTCGCCGAGCAGCCGCAGCGCGTGGATCGGCGCGAAGCACTCGGGCGCGTCGCCGTGCAGCAGATCAAGGTCGGTGGCGAGCTCGAGCAGCGGGCCAACCGCCGCGTCGCCCGCGCGCACAATCTGGGCGGCCAGCTTCTCCGAGGGCCGCAGGCCTTCGCGGCGCAGCTGCTTGACTTTATCGGCAATAGCGAGATCTAAAAGCATGCGCGTCTCCTATGCATATACGGCAGCCTCAGGCCCTGGCTCGGCTGCGCGCCTGCGCGCGGGCCAGGCGCCTGTTGCCACGAACTCGGCGATCGGCTGAAAGCTGCGGCGGTGCTGGGGCGAAGGGCCGAGCGCGCGCAGCGCGCGCTCGTGCAGCGCGGTGCCGTAGCCCTTGTGCATGGCGAAACCATAGCGCGGCAGCTGGCGGTCGAGCGCGCACATCATGCGGTCGCGCGCGACCTTCGCGACGATCGAGGCAGCGGCGATCGAGAGGCAGCGCGCGTCGCCTTTGATCAGCGCGCGCTGCGGGCAGCCCCAGAATTCGAGCCGCACCGCGTCGATCAGCAGGGCATCGGCCGGGCGCGCTAGCCGCAGCAGCGCCACCTGCATCGCCAGGCGCGTGGCCGCCAGAATGCCGTGGGTGTCGATCACGTGGGCCGGCACCACGCCCAGCCCCCAATCGTCGGCCAGCGCCAGAATGCGCTCGGCGAGCTGCTCGCGCCGTGCCGCCGCCAGGGCCTTCGAGTCGTCGACGCCGGCCAGCAGCGCAGGCGCCGCCAGCACGGCCGGCGGAAGCACCACGGCGGCGGCCACCACCGGCCCGGCCCAACAGCCGCGGCCTACTTCGTCGACTCCGGCGATGCGCCGGTGGCCTGCGTCGTGCAGGCGCAGCTCTTCTTCAACAGTTGGCGCCATAGACCGCCATTATACTCGCTCGGCCAGCAGCAGGTGCACGGCGTGGCCGCCAGCCGGCTGCCAGCGCTCATCGACGGCGAAGCCGTGCTCGGCAAGCCGCCGCGCCAGCAGCGACGCGGGCTGGTGCTCGGCGGGGCGGCTCGGCGGCCGCTGCAGCGTCAGGCGGTACAGCCAGCCGAGCGCGCGCTGGTACGGGCCATCGCTGCCGAACGCGGCCGCCAGCAGCACAACCGCGCGGCCGCCCGGCCGCAGCACCCGCCGCAGCTCGCGCGCGCTGGCCGGATCGAGGATGTACTCGCTTGGGAAAGTGGCGACGATGGTATCGAACGAGGCGTTGGGGAATGGCAGGGCCTGCGCCACGCCGCGGACAAGCCGGGCGGGCAGCTGCTCGCGCGCCAGCTTGCGCCGGGAGATCGCCAGCATCTGCGGCGACGCGTCGAGCCCAAGCGACCATGGAGCATCGGCGCGGCGCGCGAGCGCGCGCTGGAGGTTGCCAGTGCCACAGCCCAGCTCGAGCGTGCGCCCGGCCAGAAATGGCAGCGCCGCGCGGCCCCACTCGGGCCAGTGCCCGAGCGAAACCAGCGCGGCGACGGTATCGTACGTCCAGGCGAATTCGCGATAGAAGCGCGCAAATGCCCAGCGGATCGCGCGTGTGTACGCGCGCGTGATGAAGTTTGAGCTCAGACTTTGAAGTTTTGAGTTCGGCGCAACCATTGGCACGAGCACAACTCGCAGCTCAAAGCTCAGCACTCATAGCGAACTACCGGCGCTCCTTGATGCGGGCCGCCTTGCCGGTGAGGCCGCGCAGGTAGTACAGCTTCGAGCGGCGCACCTTGCCGCTGCGCACGACCTTGATCGAGTCGAGGCGCGGCGAGTGCAGCAGGAACGTGCGCTCGACGCCAATGCCGTGCGAGGCGATCCGGCGGATGGTGAAGTTCTCGTTGATGCCGCTGCTGCGCCGGCGAATGACCACGCCCTCGAACTCCTGGGTGCGCTCGCGGTTGCCCTCGACCACGCGCACGCCAACGCGCACGGTATCGCCAACGCGGAAAGCCGGCAGGTTGGCCTTAAACTGCCGGGATTCAATCTCGTTCAGGATCTCCTGCGACATATCGCCGCCGCTCCTTTACACATAAAGAGCGGGGACGCACGGCTGACCGTGGCGGCCCCACGAGTGACTGCTGCCCATTTAAAAGCCGGGCAGATTATAGCACAGGGTTGCTGCAAAGGCAAGCCGGCTGGCGCCGGCTTCAGGGCTCGTGCAGCGTCTTTCGTGCCATCACCTCTACCGGGGAGAAGAAAACCACGCTGGCGTGGTGGTGCGGCCGCTTTGCGTGTGGCTATGACGCCATGGGCTCGGCCGCCACGGCCTGCTCGATCACCTCGCAGATATAGTGCAGCACCTGCAGGTGCGCTTCCTGAACGCGCCCCGAGTCGGCGGCAGGCACCACCAGCGCCAGGTCGGCCAGCGCGCGCGCGGCGCCGCCATCCTTGCCGAGCAGCGCGATCGTACCGAGGCCGCGCGCGCGCGCGGCGCGCAGCGCCGCGACGACATTGGGCGAGTTGCCGCTGGTGCTGAAGCATACGAGCAGATCGCCCGGCTTGCCCAGGCCCTCGACCTGGCGCGCAAACACGGCTTCGTAGCCGAAGTCGTTGGCGATGCATGTGAGCGCCGAGATGTCGGCCGCGAGCGACACCGCCGGCAGGGCGCGGCGATTCCCACGGTAGCGGCCGATCAGCTCCTCGGCTAGATGCTGCGCGTCGGTGGCGCTCCCGCCGTTGCCGCAGGTCAGCAGCAGGCCGCCGGCCAGCACGGTATCGCGCACCCGCGCCGCGATGGCCTCGGCCAGCGCGGCCTGGCGGCCAAGCGCGGCCAGCACGCCCAGGCTGGCATCGAGCTGGGCCTGAAATGATGGTTGCATAGTGTTTCCTTTTATACACTGGTAGATCGTGCGGCGTATCTTCGCAGCGCCGCGCCCGGCACACCGGCAATACTAGCATAGCTGGCGCGCCGCCGTGTTATGGGGCGGCCCCTGCCATGGTCGCAATTGGCGCGGCGCGGCCCTGGTATACTTCTTGCATGAGCCTTCGCGGCATCAGGGCGCGCGCAATCGGGGCAGGCCGCGGAGCAGAAAGAGAGCGTCATGACCGACCAGACCGACTCACACCCACCCGAGAGCGAGCCGCCACAGCTGCCGCGCGGCTTGCCCGGCCAGGCCGAGCAGGCGGCCGAGGTGGCCGCCGCCGTGGCCGAAGTAGCCGCCGCCGACGCCACCAGGCAGGCGCGCCAGCCGCGCCCGCTCGAGATCGTGCTGATCGTGCTGCTCGGCGCCTCGCTGCTGCTGCACGCGCTGACGATCGCCCGCCTGCTGAGCGTGCGCAACACCCTGCGCAGCGAGATCGGCACCCTGGCCGAGGGCGTGGCGCAGGCCAAGAGCAGCCAGCTCGAGTACACGCTGCCGATCGACCAGCAGCTGCCGATCGCCATCGATGTGCCGATCCAGCGCTCGCTGCAGGTGCCGATCAACACAGCGGTGCGCATCCAGCAGACGATCGATGTGCCGGTGCAGACGGCGCTTGGCAGCTTTAGCATCCCGGTGCCGATCGACACCACCGTGCCGATCAGCACCACCGTGCCGATCGAGTTCAACCAGACCGTCGCTATCAACACCAACGTGCCGATCCGGCTCAACGTGCCGATCCGGCTCGATCTTGGCTCGGCGCAGGTGGCGCCGCTGCTCGACCGGCTGCGCCAGAAGCTGATCGAGCTGCGCGATGCGCTTTAATTAGTTTTTAGGACAAACGCAGTTGGCGCGCTCAGCCTTCGGCAGAGCGGTACTTTACATCTTGAGGTGTCCAATTTCCGCGCTCCGCGCGGAAATTGGACACACAATGCTGCCGCAGGCGAAATGCGCTGCTTCGAAAGCCAAACAACGCAACTGTGTAAGTCCCAATTTTTATTCAAGCGAGAGTATATGGAAATACCCCAGGCGCCCCGGCAGGCCAGCGCAGGGCGCGCGCGCCAGAGCGACCTAACGGCGCTGACGATCAAGGCCGACCAGGTTGAGAAGGTGTTTGGCGGCGACACCGGCGTGTTCGACCTCAACTTCGAGGTGCCTGCCGGCGCGATCTTTGGCATGATCGGGCCGAGCGGCTGCGGCAAAACCACCACCGTGCGGCTGCTGACCGGGCTGTACCGCCGCGACAAGGGCAAGCTGTGGGTGCTCGGCCGCGACCCGGACCGCTTCAGCCTGCGCACTCGCGAGCGGATCGGCTACATGCCGCAGCACTTCGTGCTATACCCAAACCTAACGGTGTGGGAGAACCTGAACTTCGTGGCCTCGCTGTACGGCATGGGCTACCTGAGCCGGCGCAAGTGGCTGGCTCAGGCGCTCGATTTCGTCGAGCTGAGCGACGCGCGCCACCGCCTGGGCAGCCAGCTCTCGGGCGGGATGCAGCGCCGGCTCGAGCTGGCCTGCACGCTGGTGCACAACCCGCTGCTGATCTTCGCCGACGAGCCGACCGCCGGCATCGACCCGGTGCTGCGCGGCAAGTTCTGGGATCACTTCCGCAACCTGCGCGACGGCGGGCGCACGCTGTTCATCACCACCCAGTATGTCGGCGAGGCCGCCTACTGCGATATGGTGGGCGTCATGCGCGCCGGCCGGCTGCTGCATGTCGACACGCCCGAGAACCTGCGGCGCAAGGCGTTCAGCGGCGAGCAGATCCAGCTGGTGGTGCCGCCCGCGCAGGTCTACGCCGCCGCCAAGATCCTAATGAGCCAGCCGTACGTGGCCGACGTGCGCCGCTCGAACGACCAGCCTGGGCTGCTGGTGCTGCACGTGGCCGACGCAAGCGACGCGCTGCCGCTGATCTTCAACACCATGAGCGACCACCCCGAGATCAGCGTGCAGCAGGCGGATCGGTATGTGCCGCCGTTCGACGATGTATTTATTCGGCTGATGGAGCAAGCGGAAGAAGGGCATGTTTAAACCAATTATTCGCCTGCTGTCGTTTTTCAGCAAAGAGGTGAACGAGATCCGGCGCCAGCCCAAGCTGGTGCTGAGCCTGCTGCTGGGGCCGTTTCTGATCTTGCTGCTGTTTGGCGTGGGCTACCAGGGCGAGCGGCCGCGGCTGCGCACGGTGCTGGTGCTGCCGCCGCAGGGCCTCGGCCTGGTAAACCTCGACGACCTGAAGCGCGCGATCGACGCAAACTTCGAGCTGCTGAAAACCACCGCCGACGCAAACGAGGCCGCGGCGATGCTTCAGTCGGGTGAGGCCGAGGTTGTCGAAACGCTCCCCGCCGATATCGAGCAGGTGCTGGCCAGCGGCAAGCAGGCCACCGTCACGTTCACCTACAACGAGATCAACCCGCTGAACGAGCAGTGGATCCAGTACCTGGCCTACGCGCAGGTGAACGAGATCAACCGCGCGGTGCAGACCAAGGCGGTGCAGCAGCTGCAGGGCGAGGTGCAGCGCGCCGGGGTGCAGACGACCTACCCGCCCGAGGTGCTGGTATCGCCGGTGCGCTTCGAGTACAGCAATGTGCGCGGCAAGGCGCTCGACTTTATGACGTACTATGCGCCGGGGGTGCTCGCGCTGATCATCCAGCATATCGCCGTGACGCTGGGCGCGCTCTCGCTGGTGCGCGAGCGGCTGCTCGGCGCGATCGAGCTGTTTCGCGTGGCGCCGGTGTCGATCAACCAGCTGCTGCTTGGCAAGTACCTGGGGTTTACGCTGTTTATCGGCATTATTCTGGCCGCGCTGGTGGCGCTGCTGGTGTTTACGCCGCTGGCCGTGCCGTTCGCCGGCGATGTGACGACGTTTGTGGCGTTCTCGCTGCTGTTCACGCTGGCGTCGCTCGGCATTGGCTTCGTGATCTCGGCCTGGGCTTCGTCGGACAGCCAGGCGGTGCAGATGTCGATGCTGGTGCTGCTGATGTCGATCTTTTTCAGCGGCTTTTTCCTGCCGCTCGAAAATTTCGCCTCGCCGGTGCGCGAGATCGGCTATGCGCTGCCGCTGACGCACGCGATCAGCGGCTACCAGGCGCTGATGCTGCGCGGCCATTCGCCTAGCCAGTTTGCGTGGGAGGTGATGGGGATCATCGTGGTGGCGGCATTCCTGGTTGTGTCGATGCTGGCGCGCTGGCGCTTCCGCCAGCTGGCCTAGCGCGCCGCGCGGGCTACTCGAGCGCCAGCTCGAGATCCGGCCCGGTCGGCTCGGCGATCAGCTCGAACGGCACGCCGCTGATGCTGGCGTTGCCGTTGGCGTCGAAGCGCGCGCGGGCCTCGAATGTGCCGAGCGTGAGCACCAGCTCTTCGGCAGGCGGCGGCACCAGGTGCACGTTGAAGCGGCACAGGCCGTGGCGCTGGCTGGTGATCGAGACGGTCAGCCAGCGGTCGCCAACTTGCTTGTCGCAGAACTCGATCGTCGCGCCGGGCAGGCTGGAGCTGCGGTAGGCCCGGGCCGCGGCGCCGCGCTTGTCGTGCTGGCTCATCAGCGGCAGTGCCAGCTCGTGGTAGAGGAATTCGTGGCCGTGGCGCGAAAGCGCGCTGCGCGGGCGCGCGGGCACGGCCGGATCGAGCAGCATCAGCGGCCTGAGCAGCGCGGCAGGCGCCTGCTCAAGCAGATCGCGCGTCATCTGGTACTTCTCGGTACAGCTCGCGCACGACCACAGGTGCCACCACGCCTCGGGGTAGTGCTGCGCGACGGCCGCCCGGCCCTCGGCCAGCATCAGCTCGACGATCGCCGGGATGTCTTGCTGGCAGCGGCTGCAGCTGATCGCGCGCGGCGGTTTTGCGGCGCCCAGCGTGCTGGCGAGCAGCACGGCCAATGTACCGCGGCAGAGCGAGCATTCAGCAATATGCGCGCTGGCGTGTATGCTGGGCAGTGCCGGGCTGTGGCTTTCGAAAAGCTCGAGCAGCTCGAAGCGAACCCGCTTGCACATGCTATTGTCCACTAGCCCCTCCATATCAGCCATCTCGGCTTGCATAGTGCCGTATCTCGCTTGCATATTGAACGCACGAGTCGCAGTTTTTAGGATACCAACGGCATGGCAATTCAGGCGCGGCTGTCGGCGTTGACTGCCACCTCGCCGAGCGCGCCATCCGGGCCGCCCAGCCGGGCCTGCAGCGCGCGCGTGTCGGCAAGCTCGCGCCGCATGCCCATGCGCTCGAACAGGTCGGCCGCCGCTTCGAGGCTCGCCTGCGCCGCCTCAGCATCGCCACGCAGCGCCTGCAGCCGCGCCGCCAGCTGGTGGTACTCGCCCAGCCGCCGCCGGTCGCGCAGCCGCTCGGCGCCCTCGCGGCACTCGTCCAGCGCCACGGCGGCGGCCGCCAGATCGCCCTGCTCCAGCGCAATCGCCGCGATCTTGAGCGTGTTGCCCAGCACCGAGCGCACATCGCCGCAGGCCCGCGCGTCGGCCAGCGACTCGCGGAACAGCGCCTGGGCGCCGGCCACGTCGCCCTGCTCGTAGCGGCAGGTCGCCAGCCAGCGCCGGTTCACCACCGACTTTTGCGCCGCCAGCGTGGCCGAGATCGGCAGCATCGCGCGCCAGGTCGCCTCGGCGGCGGCGTAGTCGCCGTGGGCGCGGGCGTAGAGCGCGCGGGCGTGGCCGATCTCAAAGCGCACATCGCCCGAGAACTGCGGCGTGTCGGCCAGCTCGAGCAGGCGCGGCAGCAATGCGCCCGCCGCGTCGAGCGTGCCCTGCTTGCTCAGCACCTCGATATCGAACGCCAGACCCAGCGCCTCGTTTGCCGCGTCGCCCAGCCGCCGGGCGGCCGCAGCGCGCATGGCGTGGATCGACTGGCGCTCGTCCCAGATGCCACGTACATTGTAATAGTAGCGCACGCCTTCGATCAAGTCGATCGCCGCAGCGTCGTGCCCGGCGCCGAGCGCCCACTCGATCGCGGCGTATAGCGTCTCATGCTCGGGGTCGAGCCAGTCGAGCCGCGCGAGGTCGTTCCAGCAGAAGCCGACCTGCGCGGCCAGCGCGCGGTACCAGCCGAGCCAGCGCAGCCGCGCGGCCTGCTCGAACGCGGGCTGGCCGGCCAGGCGGGCCTGGGCAAAGGCGCGCACCAGCGGGTGCTGCGTGAAGCGGATGGGGGCGCTGAGCCCGGCCTGGTGCACGTGCAGCAGCGTCAGATCGGCCAGCAGCTCGGTCGCGCGCTCGAAATCGGCCGCGCGCACGCCGGCGGTTTCGGCCAGCGCGTCGGCGGCGGCGCCGCTGGCGAACAGCGGCAGCGCCAGCAGCACGTCGCGCGCGGGGCCGTCGAGCAGCGCCCACGCGCGCTCAAACAGGTCGTCGAACAGCGTGCCGCGCGCCGTCTGCAGATCGCCCAGCAGCTGCGCCAGCGGACGGTGCTCGTACTTCATCAGGCCGAGCGCCAGCTCGAGCGCCTTGGGGTTGCCGCCGGCTGCGGCGATCAGCGGCGCGAGCTGCTCGGTGTCGATGCCGGCGCGGTCGAGCTTGAGCACGCGCAGCCGCTCGGCGATCAGCGCGCGCGCCTCGGCGTCGGTCATGCCGCCCAGGTCGATCGGCCAGCTGCTGCGGAAGGCGCGGCGGTACTCGCGGGTGGTGATGATCGCCTTGCTCGGCTCGGGTAGGCGCAGCAGCCAGTCGGCCAGCGCGGCGTCGGTCACGGTCTCGAAGTTGTCGAGCACCACCAGCACGCGCATGCGCCGCAGCAGCTGCTCGGCCTCGCGGCGCTTCTCGTCGAAGGCGAACTGCGCCAGGCCGGGGTAGTCGAGCGTGCGGGCGATCTCGTCGAGCACCAGGCTGAGGTTGGTGGCGCCGGGGCGGTCTTTATCGCTCACCCACACCGCCGCGTCGAAGTGCGGGTTGGCGCCGGGCAGCAGGCAGGCGGCGGCCACCTCGCGCGCCAGGCTGGTTTTGCCCATGCCGCCCAGGCTGGCGATCAGGATCACCGCCGAGCGCTGGCGCAGGCCGTCGAGCACGTCGGCGTAGGCGTCGGGGCGCATGATGAACTGGCTGTAGGTGGGCGCGGGCAGGTTGGCGTAGACGCGCTCGGCGCGCGGCTGGGCCGGACCAGGCGGGCAAAGCTCGTCGATCAGCGCGTGGCTGTGGGGGTAGCGCGCGGCCTGCAGGAAGCTCGCGAGCCAGGTGCGGTTGAGAAAGCCGCGCCGCACGCAGGCTTCGGCCAGAATGCGCACCGCGCCCGGCTCGGGCGGCACGTAGCCGGCCTTGTAGCGCTGAATGGTGTAGCCGGCCACGCCGATCAGCGCGCCAAGCTCGTCTTCGATCGCCGGCGCGGTGCGGCCCTCGCAGTTGGCAATGCTGCTGATGCCGGCCTTGAGCAGCCGGCCAAATGTGTCGCTGCGCGATGCCATTGGTTTGCCTTTGCTACGCTCAGAGCCAAGCCAGCCACGCGACGCCTTGTGAGCCGGGGCTGTACGAATCGTGATTTTAATCGCGCAGAAGAAAAACTGGTATGTTTAGCGGATTTGCTCGTTAGGCAACCTCATTATACCACCACTTCGCTAAAATTCTAGCCTGATTCTAGCATCTATTCAGCACTCTGAAATTCAGTCTACCTTGGCAGACTCTCAGGATGCTGAAATTTCAGCACTTCACCCGCCGAACATTCAGCGCGCGCCGCCGACTTTTCAGTGCCGATTCGGGCTGTACTAAGGCCACACAGCCATTCGCACCGAAATGAGGCCGCCTGATGTTCAACAGCGCCGAGATCAGTCGCCTGCCAGCCCGCCGCCTTGCGGTGTGGAGTCTCTTTGGCGCGCGCGCGCCGCGCCGGAACGCAGCCGACACGCTGCACCTGGCGATCGAGCGCACGCCGGAGTCTGCGCCGGTCGGCTACCCGGCGGTGCAGGCCCTGCGCCACGAGTATGCCTGCCGGCTGCGCGCGCTACGCCGCCTGGCCGCCGCAGGCGTAGCCGCGCCGCCGCCCGACGACGGCGACCTGCTGGAGCTAGGGCGCGCTGTGGCGGGGCTGCTGCCCGCCGACATGCGCGCGGCCCTACTCCAGGCGCTGTGGCGCGCGCGCGCCAGCGGACGTGGGCTGCGGATCGTGCTGGAGGTAGCGCCTGCTGCGCGCGCCGCGCTCGGCATCCCGTGGGAGCTGCTGGCGCTGCCGATCGGCTGGGGCGCGCCGGGCGGGCCGGGCCACGACGACTTTCTGCTGCTCAGCCCGGATATTACGCTGACGCGCCAGGTGCGCGGGCTGGGCCGCGCGCCCGACCGAGCGCTGGCGCAGCCGCTGCGGCTGCAGGCCTTCGCCGCCGCCCCGACCGACGCCCAATCGATCGACCTGGAGGCCGCGCGCGCCGCGCTGGCGCCGGGCGACTGGTACGCCGGCTCCGGCACGCTCAGCGCGCTGCACGAGCGCGCCAGCAGCGGCGCGCCCGAGATCGTGCACCTGTTGTGCCACGGCGAGCAGGCCGACACCGGCCGGGGCGTGCCGCGCAGCCGCCTGCTGCTGACCCACGCCGATGGCCGGGCCGAGCGAGTAGACGCGCGCGACCTGGCGCGCGTGCTGGTGGCCAGCCCCGCGCTGCGGCTGGTGCTGCTTCAGGCCTGCCATAGCGGCTCGGTCGGGCTTGGCGACGGCACAGCGGTCGAGAGCGCGGCGCTCACCCTGCTGCAGTATGGCGTGCCGGCGGTGGTGGCGATGCAGGGCGAGGTTGGCCAGGCCGAGGCCAACGAGTTTGCGCGGGCGTGCTACCGGCTGCTGGGGCGCGGCGAAACGATCGACTGCGCGGTGGCGGCCGGGCGCGTGGCAATGCGCGCGGCCGGCGGCATCGCCGACTGGAGCCTGCCGGTGCTGTATGCCGGCGCGCCTACGCCACGCCGCGCCACGTACCGGCGCTTGTTTGGCACCTAGCTGCGAGGGCCTCGGGAACTGGTAATCCTCCAACGGATGCCTTTGGCAGAGCGCGAAAAACGGATCTGCAGGGGCGGCAAAGCCCGCCCCTCCGCGCCCTACCAAGCGGGATGTTCGAGACTTCCCAAATATCTTAGGGCTGGCCTACATCCGGCCAAAGCGTGCTACAATAACTGGCCATGCAGCAGAATCAGTACCACATGCCGATCGAATGCGCGCGCATTCTGTCGCTTGCCGAGCGCGACCCCGACATGGCGGTGCGCGAGGCCGAGCGCGAGCTAGGCGCCGCCCCCACAAGCGCGTGGTGGCGCTTTACGCTCGGCTGGGCGCTGTTGCGCTGGGAGCGGCTTGACGGTGCGCAGGCGTGGCTCGAGGCCGCCCGCGCCGAGTTCGCCGCGCTCGGCATGGCCCAGCCCGAGCTGCAGGCGGCGTTTGGCCTCCTGCTGGTCGAGTTCAATCGCTCGGCGACATCCGAGCTCGGCGCCAGGTTCGAAGCGCTGGCCGAGCAGTTCGAGCAGCTAGGCGCCGGCGCTGGCGCATTCCGCGCCCGCGTGCAGGCCGCGCTGCTGCACGACAACCACGGCTCGGCCGCCGAGGCCCTCCAGCTGCTCGACCAGATCGCGCCTGCCGCCGGCGGTGTCGAGCCGAGCGACCACGCGCGCTGGCTGCTGGCGCGCGGCGCCGTGGCCGGGTCGCTCCGGCAATTCGAAATTGCCGAGCAGCACCTTGCTGCGGCCGAGCAGGTCTTTGCCGCCGAGCAGGCCACGATCGAGCAGGCCAAGTGCTGGTTTCAGCACGCATACCTGCTGCTGCTGCGCGGGCAGCTCGAGCGCGCGCGCGAGCAGTATGGCCGCGCCGACGCGGTATTCCGCAGGCTCGATCTGCCGATCCGCCGCGCGCTGCTCGACCGCACATTTGGCCTTCTGTTCAGCCGCACCGGCGAATACGACCAGGCGCTGCGCCACATGCTGAGCGCGCTCGACGCTTTCGCCAAGCTCGACCGCACCGCCGATATGGCCACGTGCCAGACGAATCTCGGTAATATCTACTTCTACGCCGGCTGGTGGCCGATCGCCGATGCCTATTACCGCCGCGCCGATCAGCTACTCGCGCTCGCCGGGGCCGACGAGCGGCGCCTGACTGCCCAGCGCAACCGTGGTCTGGTGGCCCAGCGCACTGGCAAGCTCGGCACGGCGCTCGCAATCTTGCAGGGCGTATACGAGCGCGCCAACACGCTGAAAGTCGCCTCCGATGCCGCCGAGACACTGGCGAATATCGCCGAGGTGCTGGGCGATATGGGCCGCTACGACGCGGCGATCGAGCTGTACGAGCGCGCGCGTGCGCAGTGCCTCGAGCTTGGGCAGGATTTCACTGCGGCTGACGCCGCCATGGATCAGGCCCGGCTCATGCTACGCCACGGCGATTACGCCCGCGCCGCCGAGCTGTTCGCCTTCGCCGAGCCACACGTCGCGCAGTATCCCGCCAACGCCTGGCGCCTGCAGCACGGCCTGGCTCGCTGCGCCGAGGCCGGCGACGATCTGGCGCGCGCGCTCGATCACTACCACCAGGCCCAGCGCACCGTCGCCCAGCTGCGCGGCACGCTGGCGCTCGAAACCGCCTCAAGCGCAATCTTCGCGCAGGCCGCCGAGCTGCACGCCGACTCGCTGCGCTGCGCGATCGAGGTCGGCGACATCGAGGCGCTGCTGCAATTCAGCGAGCTCCAGCGCGCGCTGGTGCTCCAGCGCGCCGCCTCCAGCCGGCCGCTCGCCGCGCCCGAGGGCGACGCCAGGCTCGCGCAACAGCAGCAGCACATTATCGAACTGCAGCACGACGACGAGCTATCCGACGAAGAGCTGGCCGAGCAGCTCGACGCGGCGCTGGCACGCTATGGCGAGCTGCTGCTCCAGGCGCGCCACCGCCTGCCCGAGCACTCCGCCGACACGGCGATCACCAGCATAAGCTTCGACCTTGCGCGTCTGCGCGAGCAGCTGAATGGCGCATACCACGGCGACTGGACCGCGCTCTCGTATCTGCGCGTCGGCGATACGCTGCGCTGCGTGATGATCACGCCCGATCAGCTCGTGCTCGCCGAGCTGCCGCGCGGCGATCTGCCAGCCTTGATCGACCAGGCAACCATCCCGGCGAAGCAGCGACGCACGTTCCGCGATTTCGAGTATCGCTACGACCACACCACCAGCGTGCGCTGGGAAAAGCTCGTTCGCCTTGCCGAGCGCCTGATTCCCGCCGAGGCGCGCGCGCGGCTGCATCCCCAGCACCGGCTGCTGATCGCGCCTACCGAGCAGCTGCATATGCTGCCGTGGGCCGCCTTGCGCCTGGGTGAACGCTGGCTGGCCGAGCAGGCGATTGTCCAGCTGACGCCGGCCCTTACGGTGTGGCAGGCGCTGGCCGCCCGCGCCGCACCGCCTGGCGCACGTGCGCTGCTCGTCGGCTGCCATACGTTTGGCGACCGCGCCGCGCCCCTGCCGCACGTTGCCGATGAGCTTGCCATGGTCGCCAGCACCTGGCAAGGCCCCTGCGACCGCCTGCTCGACGACGAGGCTACCTGCGCGGCGGTACGCGAGCGCTCGGCGAGCGGCGGGCTGGCTCAGTACCGCCTGCTGCACATCGCCACGCACGCCGCGCTGGTGCCCGAGCAGGCGTTTAGCGCACACATCCGGCTATGGGACGACGAGCTGTGGCTGGCCGAGGTGGCGAGCCTGCGCCTGGGCAAGGCGCTGGTGGTGCTTTCGGCCTGCGAGGGCGCGAGCGCCGGCCTGCTGCAGGGCGACGAGACGCTGAGCCTGAGCTGGGCGCTGCTGGCGGCTGGCGCGAGTGCGGTGCTGGCGCACTTCTGGAAGATCGACGACGCGGCGACACTGCGCTTCATGCACAGCTTCTACATGCACCTGGCGGCTCACGGCGACGCCGCGCGCGCCCTAGCCGAAGCCCAGCGCGCCACGATCGATCAGAGTGCCAACACCCCCGCCGAGTTCGACGAGCTGCTGATCTGGGCCGGCTTTATTCTGACCGGCGCCACGCCCACCTAGCGCGGCGCCACACAAAGCAGCGGCGCCGATGGGATTCTACCCATCGGCGCCGGCTGCGGCTTGCGGTGCGGCGGTTAGTGGCCGCCACCATGGCCGCCGGGGTTGCTGTTGTTGATCGGCGTGGGGGTTGGGTCGGCCGCGTAGCTCACCGGCGCCTGCGCGCCGCCGCTCGCCAACACACCCGCGCCGATCGCCAACCCCAGCAGCAGCGCGGCCATCCATCGCGCCATTCGGTTCCGCATGTCCTTGCCTCCTCTTCGGTACTATCGCCAGGTGGCGAAAACACCTAAGAAGAGGCGTGCGTGCGCGAAACGTATCGGCGGGCGCGCCGAATACTACGATGGTGCGTCGTTTTTGGGGAAGTTGGCAGGGGTTGTGCAGCTACGCGCTGCGGGGTACTACCTGGCCGGCAGCGCGTCGAACGCGGCGGCGAGCACGCCTGGCGCTATGCCGTAGTGCGCGCTGAGCGCCGCCACCACGTCGCCTTCGATCGGGTGATCGGAGCGCTGACCGGCGTGAAATGTCTGCAGGTGATACGGCTTGGCATCGCTGTCGAAGCGCCAGATCTGCTCGCCCACAATCTTGCGGATGATGATGCGGTTGAGGAACAGCCCGCCCTCGCCGTAATCGTCGGCGGTGGCCCGGCAGTACTCGGCCGGGTCGACCGGCTGGTCGATCAGGTTGAACAGGTAGGGGGTTGGGTGCGGCACGCCTTCGATCAGGTACTCGTCGGTGGCCACCGGGCGCGCGCTATAGTGGAAGAACGGCGTCTCGCGCCCGGTGGCGCGGTGCGTGTCGAGCGGCACGGCGGCATACAGCGGGTAGCCGGCGTCGGCCAGCCAGCGCCGGCCGTGCAGCAGCACGACGATCGCGGTATGGCAGCCGCGCGTCTCGCCCATGTTGTTGATCGTGAGGTAGCTCTCGAAGCCCAGCTGCTTAAGCAGCGCCAGAAACGCGAGGTTGCTCTCGAAGCAGGTGCCGCCGGTGCCTTGCGCGATTGCCTGGCGCCAGAACTCGCCGGCCCAGCGCGGGCGCTCGTTCAGGCCGGCAGTGCCCCAGCGCCGGGCGATGCGCGAGGCGCTTTCCCAGGGCACGCGCCGGCCATAGGCGCCGAGCAGCCGGTCGAGCAGCGCAAGATCGGGCGGGCCCTGCGCGACGCCCAGGAATTCGAGCACTGCGCCGGCGAGCTCGGCAGGAAGTATCGTCATCGCTGGTTCGAAGGGTGGCGCCATATCCAGCATAATAAAACATCTGTGCTGGTATGTCAACGGGCCAGCGCCGGCAGAATAAAGACATCGGCCAGCATCGAGATCATGGTGAGCGTGTGCAGCGCCACCGAGGCCCAGGTATTGCGCGTGCGCAGCACCAGGTAGCCGCCCACCAGCCCGATCGGCAGCGCCATTACCGCCATCAGGCCGCGCTCGGCCATGCCCACTGGCGCCACCGCGTAGTGATTGGCCATATACAGCAGCGTGGTGACGATCACCACCACGTGCCGGTTGACGCCGCGCGCCAGCAGCCCGGCGAAGAGCATGCCGCGCCAGAGCCACTCCTCGGCCAGCACCAGCAGCGGGAATAGGTAGGCCATGCGCATCCCCACCAGGATGCGCTCCATCTCGGCAAGCGGAACGCCGCCATTACGGTAGTAGATAAACGTATTGCCCATGTCCAGCAGCATCAGCGCGCCGCCGATCAGCCCGCCCCACAGCAGCGCGGCGCGCAGGTTGCGGCGCGTCAGGCCGATCGCCGCCCAGGCGTCGTAGCGCCGGCAGTACCACAGCGTCAGCGCAATGCTGCCAAGCACATACACCACCAGCGCGGGCCACTCGCGCACCACGGTGAAGTGGCCCAGCAGGCCAAGCGCCCACACCAGGCCGATCAGGCCGGCCGCTAGCCGCGCCGGGCGCCGCGAATCCGCCGCCGCCGGCGCTGCCGCCGCCGGCACAAGCCATACGCTCATGGTATCATCGCTCCTTTCTGTGTTCCGGCTCGTGGGCTGCGCGCAGCACGCGAACGCAGCCGGCACAATCGCACGCCAGCTGCAGCATGCCCATACTACTCTGCCGCCCTCGTCCCTACGCTTTCCGGGCGCAGAGGCGAAAGCGGCAGAGCAACACCCGAAGCCCTAGAAGCCACTACGCTAGCATGAGTCTAGCGGCCGGCGCGCCCTGGGCAACACATATGCCGCAATCACACGTAATACTTTCGCAACCAAGAAACGCTTGACATCGCATGAATTGCAACTATAATCGGCGGTAGACTTTCAGGCCATTAGGAAGCGATATACTATGGCTAGTAAAAATACCCACCTGCGAGGTTGTGTCGCCGCTTGCGCGCTGATACTGTGCCTGGCGGCGCTGTGGCCGGCTGGCGCGCGCGCCCAAGGCGGCGGGCCGCTCTACTTCCCGGCCACCGGGCACCACCTCGACGACGAGCACGGCTTTCTGGCGTTCTGGCGCGATCACGACGGCGAGCGGCGGCTGGGCTTCCCGATCAGCGAGGCGCTGCCGCTCGATGGCGCCACAGCCCAGTATTTCGAGCGCGGCCGCCTCGAGCAGCAGGCCGCCGCCGATGGCACGAGCCGCGTGGTGACCGGGCGTGTAGGCAGCGAATACGCCGAGGCGCTGTGGAAGCGCTTCGCGCCTGCGCCGCCGCACAAGCCGATCGCAGGCGAGCAGCTGTTTGAAAGCACCAGCCATACCACGCGCGGCGTGTTTCTGAGCTTCTGGAAGGGCGCGGGCGGCCTTGACTTCTTTGGCGCGCCGATCAGCGAGATCAGCTGGGAGCTGGTGGGCGGCAGCCGGCGCCAAGTTCAATACTTCGAGCGCGCGCGGCTCGAGCGCGACCCCGAGCAGTCGGGCACGGCCGACGAAGTTCGCGTGAGCGACCTGGGGCGGGCGCTGGCGGCGCTACGCGGCATCGACATCACGCCGGTGGCGAATGTGGGCTACGAGAGCTACGGCCCGTCCGCGCCGCTCGCCCCTGATATGGCGCCGCTCGGCGGGCCGCCGCGCGTAGCCGAGCCGCCGGTAGCCGTGCCTGTGCCCCAAGCGGCCGCGCCGACCCGGCCACGCCGCACGCTCGAGCAGATCAATAGCCCCGGCGGCGAGAAATCGATCCTGGTGAACCTCAGCAGCCAGTGGCTTTACGCCTACGAAGGCGACAAGCAGGTGTTCGACGCGCCGGTATCGACTGGGCGCGACGGCATGGAGACGCCCACTGGCAACTACGCGGTCTATGCCAAGCTAAAGGTGCAAACGATGGACGGCGTGCTCGACGGGCAGTACTGGGTGGTGCCGAACGTGCCGAATGTGATGTATATCAACGGCGGCGTGGCGCTGCACGGCACCTATTGGCACAACCGCTTCGGCAGCGGCGCGCGGCTCTCGCACGGCTGCGTGAACCTGCCCCTCGGCGCGGCGGCCTGGCTCTACGATTGGGCGCCAATGGGCACGCCGGTGCGGGTGACATACTAGAAAAAGCATCTGCGGCTGCGGCTTTGCCGCACCCGCGCGCCCACCAAGCGGGATGAGGGGGCTTTCCAGATCCCTACGCTGCCTGCACGATCGGAAGAACCGTGCTATACTTGCTTACGAACATTGCTCCACCACCTTCGTAATGTGACGCATCACCTGGCGCCTGATCGCATCAAGCGGTTTGTGATACAAAGGAACCGCAGTGACAACCCTTGCAATCGGCGACAGCGGCGATGTACGGCTGACGTTACGCGGCGCCGACGAGAACCGCATCCTGGCCACGATACGGCGTTGGCCGCATTGGCGAGAGATCGCGCTCGAGCGCCATCCCGACGACACTGCACGCTATGTGTCGGTGACGCTGGTGGCCGACCAAGCCTACGAGGCGACGGTGCGCGAGATCCTGAAGCGTAGCTTTGGCCTGACGTTCCCCAAGTCCGGGGGTAGCTGCGATCTACCGCCCGCTCCGCCGGTCACCAGCCGCCGCCGCAGCCGCTAGGCACACTCCTACAGCTAGGCACACAAAAAAAGCCGGGGGCGCGAGGTATTCACTACCTCGCGCCCCCGGCCTATTCGCGTGCTTACCAGCGGCTGCTGGTGGTGCGCCGCTGCTGCTGGAAGCAGTCCGAGCAGTACACCGGCTTGTCGCCGCGCGGCACGAACGGCACCTGCGCCTCGCGGCCGCACGACGCGCAGACCGCGGTGTGCATCTCGCGCTGGCCGCCGCCGCTGCTATAGCTGCTGCGCCCGCCGTAGCTCTCGCGCTCGCCATAGCCACCGCGCCCGCCGTAGCTCTCGCGCTCGCCATAGCCACCGCGCCCGCCACCGCTGGCCTTGCGCTGCTGCCGGCACGCCGGGCAGCGCGTCGGCTCGTTGGTGAAGCCCTTCTGCGCGTAAAACTCCTGCTCGCCCGCCGTAAAAACGAAGTCCGTCCCACAATCACGGCACGTGATTGTCTTGTCTGCGTAGCTCATCGCTCGCCAACTCCTTGAATATAGAAAGTAACACTGTGCCCATGGGCTTGGGAAACGATGAGCGGGGAAGAACATCCTGGGGAACAGGGAGTTCGGAGCACTCGCAAGCACCAAACCAATTGAACATAGGCATAGTATACACGATGGCGGCAAATTGTGCAAACGCGTTTACCCAACCGCCACGGCTCGTGCAACTGCGGTTCTCACATTCCCCTCTTCTCCCACGCGCGGGAGAAGAGGATTATTGTTGGCGTCGTGATGCAGTCGCAAAGCGACCGCATCACGACGCCAACGTTGTTTCCTCGCCCCCTGGTAGGGGCGAGGGCAGGGAGTGGGGTCGAAAGACATTACACGAGCCCTAATCTAACCGCCGATCGCGCGAATATAGCGCTCGGCCGAGGCGTGCACCGTATGCTTGGCGTCGTGGCCGACGACTGTCTCCCACCACGCGCCGTAGATCCGGTCGTAGGCGTATGGCTCGACCGCGCCGACGATCGCGCGTACCGCCGCGGCCGGCAGCGGGATAAGGTTCGGGTAGCTGCGCATGAAGCTGACGTAGCGCCGATCCTGCACCACCTGAATGATGTCGCCCGACAGCAGCGCGCCGCGGCCCTGCGCGCCGGCCGCCCAATGCAGCACCGTACCACCCTCGAAGTGCCCGCCGCAGCGGATCAGCGTCACGCCGTCGAATAGCGGCCGGGTTTCACCTTGCCAGAACACAATCGCCGGGTCGGGCCGCATCACCCATTGCCGATCGGCGGCGTGCAGATAGATCGGCACAGCGCCAAACGCCTGGCTCCATTCGACCATGCTCGAGTAGTAGTGCGGGTGCGAGATCGCGATTGCGCTGATGCCGCCCAGCGCGCGCACCGCATCGATGGTGGCCTGATCGATCAGGCTAATGCAGTCCCACAGGATATTGCCGCCGGGCGTTTGCAGCAGCAGCGCGCGCTGGCCGATCGCGAACTTCGGCTCGCTGCCGATGCCAACCAGCCCCGGCTCGTGCGCCTCGACGCGGTTGCGGTGGCCGGCTTGCAGCTCGGGCAGCGTAAGCCAGCGCTGGCCCGCGCTGCCAATGTATTGGCGCTCGTCGTTGCAGATCGGGCAGCTCGCGGGCGCGCCGTCGGACGGCGTGAATTGCGTACCGCAGGTGGCGCAGAGATATGCTGGCATCGCAGATCCTTTTTGTTATGTCGACTAGAAACACTCTGGACGGTTTCGCCTTGCTGCTGCAGGCAAGGGATAGTATCAGCGATGCGCGGGCTGGGCGTATCGTGCGTGGGGCTGAAGAGGGGCTGCCCATGGGGTCAGGATATACGCAGTAGGGCAGCTCAGGCTTTGGCAGATGTGTAGCTATGTGCGGTTTTTCCGCGCCCCGCGCAGAAAAACCGCACACAAAAGAACGTCTGTGCAATTCCTAATTATGTCAAATAATCAACGACATAATCGGCGGCGTGGCGCGCGCTCTGCACCGCGCCCTCCATCGAGGCCATATAGTCCTGGGCCGTCCAGTCGCCGGCCAGGAACAGGTTGGCCACCGGCGAGCGCTGGATTGGCCGGTAGCGATCGGCGCCGGGCTCCTCGCGGTAGAGCGAGTTGGGGATGCGCGCGGTAGTGCCCTTGAGCAGCCGGGCATCGCGCGCGGATGGCCACAGCCGCGCCAGATCGCGCCGGCACATCTCGACGATCTCGGCATCGCTCAGGTGCCAGAACGGCGCGGCCGGCGCGACGCACATCTCGACCATCGAGCCGCCGTGGCGATTGTACTGCAGCGGGCTGGTGAGCGCCAGGTCGCCAAACACCGAGAAGCAGGCGTCGGCGGTGAACCAGAAGTTATCGACATCGGTGACGTAGCGATCAAACCACAGCTGCACATTGATCGTCGGCACCGAGCGGATCTTCCACAGGTTATCGAAGTACGCCACGCCGCGCAGGCTGCGGGGCAGCAGCTGGCGGGCGCTGTGCACCGGCGCGGCCAGCACATATGCGTCGCCGCGCGCCAGGCTGCCGTCGGCCAGGCGCACGCCGGCCACGCCGCCGTTCTCAAGCTCCAGCGCCTCGGCCTTCACGCTGGTGTGCAGGCAGCCGCCGCGGTCGGCGATCCAGCGCGCAATCGGCTTGAAGATCCGCTCGTTGGGCGCGCCGTCGAGCGTGCCGAACTGCGACGCATCGGCGACAGTGGCGAAGTAGTGAAAGATCGTCGCCATAGGGCGGGCGCTCATATCCTCGGCGCCGATAAAGCCCAGCGAAAGGCAGATCGCGTTCCAGAGCTTGCGCTCGACGCCCTCGGCGATGCGGTGCTGGACACGCCACTCGCGAAAGCTTATGTCGTCGAGCGTCTTGATGTAGTCGAGCGTGCCGATCCAGGTAGTGGCCAGGCCCAGCAGGTTGCTGAGCTTCTCCCAGGGCGTGAACAGGTCGTTGTTGGTGAAGGCGACCATGCCGTTGAGCGGCGCGGGAATGCGCGGGAAGTGCAGCCGCGCGTGGTTGCCGCCCGGCCGCGCGATCAGGAAGGTATGCTCTTTCCAGCGAATGTTTTCGTACACGCCGACGTGCCTGAAGAATGGCAGTAGCTCTTTGTAGCAGCGAAAGTAGCAGTGCAGGCCGCTCTCGATATGGTCGCCGTCGGCGTCGACCCACGACGAAGTTTTGCCGCCCAGCACATCGCGCTTCTCTATCAGCTCGACGTCGATGCCCGCGTCGAGCAGCTTGACAGCGGTGGCCAGGCCGGCCAGCCCGCCGCCAACAATGATTGTTTTTGGCATATCTTTCTCTGTTAGAGCCGGTTTAGAAAGGCGGGGTGCAGGGGCGATGCCCCTCGGGCATCCCTTTTGCGAATAGCTGCTGCACGTGCCTTAGCGGCCGGCGCCAAGCTCAAATATCTGCACACTCTGGTCGCCCAGGCCCACCGCCAGGCGCTGGCCGTCGGGGCTGAACGCGGCAGCGTACACGCCATTGCGATTCAGATCGAAGGCGGGCAGCGCCCCGGCCGCCGCGCCGCTCTGGGCATCCCAGAATGCCACATCGCTGGCGGGCGAGCCGGTCATCAGCAGCGTGCCGTCGGGCGAGAACGCCAGCGCCGAGAAGCGGCCGCCCTGGCGCGGCGCCTGGATGGTGGTGCCGAGCGTGCCGGCGCGGGCGTCCCAGAGCGTCAGCTTGCCATCGAGCGTAGCAATCGCCAGGCGGCCGCCGCGCGGCTGGAAGGCCATGCTGGCGATCGCCGTGTCGGAGCCGCTGAGCGTCTGCAGCAGCTTGCCGGCCGCCACGTCCCAGATCTCGACGCGCGGGTCGTCGGGTGGGCCGCCGGCCGCCAGCAGTGCGCCGTCGGGGCTGAGCGCCAGCGCGTAGATCGCGCCAAGGCCGCTGCGCAGCTCGGGCTGAGGGCGGGCGCTGGCGCCATCCCAGCGGCCGATCGCGCCGCTGCTGCTGCCCGCCACCAGCACGCGGCCATCGGCCGAGGCGGCGATGTTCAGCGCGCGCCCGGCGAGGCCAGGCAGGGCCTGGCTGCTGCCGCTCTTCAGATCGAGCAGCGTCACCGTGCCTTCGTCGGAAATCGAGGCCAGCCGGCTGTCCGACAGAAACGCCAGCGAGTTGACGGCGGCCGGCGAGCCAGGAAGCACGCGGTAGCGCTGCTGCTCCAGCAGGTGCAGCCGGCTAATGCCATTGTAGCCCACCACGCCGAGGGTAGTGCCGTCGGGCGAGAACTGCAGCGCGGTGATCAGCCCCTGGCCGATCTGCAAGCTGCGCTCGGCGCTGCGGCCCGCTACGTCCCACAGCACTAGCTGGCCACCCTGGTCGCTGGTCGAGGCCAGGTGCGTGCCGTCGGGGCTGAACGCCAGCGCGAGCACGCGCAGGCCATGCTCGCGCAGCTCGGCCGTTTCGGTGGCGCTGGTCGTATCCCACAGCCGGATGCTGCCGTCGAAGCTTGCGCTGGCGAGCGTCTTCCCGTCGGGCGCGAACAGCAAGCCGCGGCTTACCACAATGCCGGTGTGGCCCATAAGCGCGCGCGCGCCTTTGCCGGTAGCCGCGTCCACCAGCACGATCGAGCCATCTTCCGAGCCAATCGCCAAAATTTTGCCATCGCCCGAGAAGGCCAGCCCGGTGGCCCACAGCGGCGCGCCGGTGGCCAGGTTTGGCGCCGGCTCAAAGGCAAAGCTGCTCAGCTGGCTGCCGCTGGCCACGTCCCACAGCAGCACCTTGCCGTCGGCCGAGCTGGTGGCCAGGCGCGCGCTATCGGGCGAGAACGCGACCGTGCTGATAAAGTCGCTGTGGCCGCTGAGCGTGTGCAAAAGCGCGCCGGTGTCGACATTCCACAGCTTGACGGTATGGTCGAAGCTGCCCGAGGCCAGCAGTGTGCCGTCGGGCGAGAACGCGACAGCGCGCACCCAGCCGCGGTGATCGGCCAGCATGCGCACCTGGCGGCCGTCGGCAGTGCTCCAGATGCGAACTGCATTCTCGTCGATTGCGCCCGAGGCCAGCAGCGTGCCGTCGGGCGAGTAGGCCAGCGTGAACAGGCGGCCGGTGTGGCCTTGGAGCTGGCGCGGCGGGCTAAATGGCTCGAGCGTGGCGGCGTTGCGCAGCTGGATGACCGAGCTGACGCCAACCGCCAGCGTGGTGCCGTCGGGCGAGAACGCCACCGGCCCGATTTCGGGGTTAGTGAAGCTGCTGGTGCTGGTGATCTGCGCGGCGTTCTGCAGCGTGATCGCGCGTGGCCCCAGGTTGGCCGGCGCGAGCGTGGGCTGCGGCGCGGCGGCGGTTGCGGCGGCCGGCACCTCCGGCGTGGCGGCTATCGCGGGGGCGGGCGCCGCGCCGGCCGGCGCGGGTGCCTGGCCGAACAGGCGCGGCAGCGGGCTGCCGGGAACAAACCAGGCCAGCGCGGCGCAGACGGCAATTGCCGCGAGCGCGAGCGCGAGCGCCACCGCCACCAGGCAGCCGGTGCGCATGCTGCGGCGCGGCGCGGGCGCCGCACCAATACCGGTGGGGTAGGGCGGCTCGGCCAGCGGCGTGGTGGCGCCAGTGATCGGCGGCGGGTAGGCCGGGGCGTAGGCCGGCTGAGGCGGCGCGGGCGGGCGCTCGCTGGGCGTCGGCGGCACGAGCAGCGGCGGTGGCGCGGCGGCAGCCGCAGGCGCGATGTCCGGGCCAATCCCCAGCGAGCGCCCGCCCATCATCTGCACCATGTCGATCGACATGCGCATCTCGCGCGGCAGCTGGTAGCGGTTCTCGGGCTTGAGCTGCAAGCCGCGCAGCAGCACCTGCTCGGTCAGCGTCGAGATCCGCGAGTTGAGCGAGCGCGGGCCATTCAGCGGCGCGCCGGCCTGGCGCTGCGCGGTGGTTGGCGGGGCCCAGCCGGTGAGCGCGTGGTACAGCAGCGCGGTGAGCGAGTACAGGTCGCCGGCCGGCGCAGGCTCGGCGTCGGGCAGATCGAGCTCGGGCGCGCGGTAGGGCGAGGGCGCGTGCGCGATCGGGCGGATCAGCGTGAACGGCACCAGGTGCCAGGCGCCGCGGTCGTCGATTAGCACATCGGTGGCCAGCGGGTCGCCCACAAACAGCGCCGGCTTCTGGCTGTGCAGCTGCTCGAGCGCGTCGAGCAGCTTGCGCGCCTGCACCAGTGTATCGGCCTCGGCGAACGGCTCGCCGCGCGCGCGCAGCGTACGCTCGAGATCCTGGCCGCTTACATCCTCGCACACGACGTAGTAGCGATCGCCCTCGGCGAAGTGGTCGAGCACCGCCAGAATCATCTCCTGGCGCACTGTCGCAACCTGGCGCACCAGCAGCTGCAGATCCTCGCGCTCGTCGGGCGCGGGCGCGAGCGCGGCCATGAGCATCAGCCGGTTGGTCTGCTCGTCGCGCACGCGGCTCAGCGTGTAGCCGGGGCGCTCATCGACGGTATAAATCAGCCGGTAGCGATTGTGGATAACCGAGTCTGTAGGCAGCATGCATTCAACCTTCCGATTGGCGGCAAACCCGCGCGTCAGGATGCGACCGAGAGCTGCTGCGCGGCGGCAAACTGGTCGACGCGCTCGACCACGCGCCGCGCGCTGCGGATCGCGCCCTCGATCGAGGCCATGAACTCCTGGCGCGTGTAGTCGCCAGCCAGGAAGAAATTCGGCACGGGCGTGGCCTGGTCGGGCCGGTAGCGATCGACGCCGGGCCGTGCCGAGTAGACCGAGTTGGGGATGCGCACCAGGTGGTGCTTGAGCAGGGTGGCCTGGCGCGCGGCCGGGTGCAGCTGGTAGAAGTCGGCCAGCACCGCCGCCAGCAGCTCGTCGTCGGGCGCGCCAATCAGCTCGCCGGCCGGCGCCACCACCAGCTCGACGATCGACCCGCGGCCGGTGTGGTAGTCGGGCGAGACGCGCGGCAGGTCGGCGTAGACGCTGAGCCGGGTGCCGGCGCTGAACATCAGGTTGTTCACCTCGGTCACCATCCGGTCGAAGAACAGCACCGCCGTCACCACCGGCTGGCCTTTCAGGTAGCTCAGGTTGCCAAGCTCGGGGAACTGCCGCATAGCCGGCGGCAGGCGCTTGCGCAGGTTGTGCACCGGCATGGCCGAGATGTAGATATCGCCCTCGATCGTGCTGCCGTCGTCGAGCACAAAGCCGCTCACGCGGTTCTCGAGCGCGTCGTAGGTAATGCGCTCGACCGCGCGGCCGATCAGCACGCGCGCGCCGCGGCCCTCGAGCAGCCGGGTGAGCGGCGCCCACAGGCGATCGTGCGGCGAGCCCTTCACCAGGCCCATCTTGGGCGCGTTGGTTTCCTGAGCGAAATGCAGCAGCGCGGTGAGCACCAGCTTGGCCGAAACCTGGTCGGCGCGCTGGAAGTTGAGCGCCAGCGCCATGGTGTGCATCACGTCGTCGAGCGTGCGCTGGCCCATGCCGTGGCGCAGGTGCCATGCGGCGTAGGTCTGGTCGTCCTGGGCGTCGATATACGCCTGCGACCCAAAGATCGGCCGCAGAAGCCCAAGCGCCATGCGCAGCTTGTCGCCGGTGGTCATCAGCGGGCTGATCGCCACGCCGGCCAGGCCGTTGAGCGGCGCCGGCAGCCCCGGCACGAAGCGGATCGGCGCCAGCCGGTGGCCCGGCGAGATGAACACCATCTCGGCCGGCTTCCAGTCGAAGCTATCCTCCAGGCCGCACTCGGCCAGAAAGTTCAGCAGGTTATGGTAGGCCCCAAAAAACGCGTGCAGCCCGCTCTCGACCCAGTCGCCGTCGGCGTCGCGCCAGGCCGATACCTTGCCGCCCGGCACGGCACGCTTTTCGAGCAGCACTACCTCGTAGCCACGGTCGTTCAACCATTTCGCCGTCGCGAAGCCGGCCGGGCCAGCCCCGGCGATTATCGCACGCATGCAGCACCCTCATTCTGTTCTACGAAAACAAGCGCACCACCGCCGGAAAGCCAGCGGGCGCTTGTGAGAGTACGCACAGGCATCGCCGCGTGGATGCTCCAGCATGGGCCGCTCGGGTGAGCCGGCGCTATTATACCACCGGGCGCCTGGTTCGCATCACGCCCGCGCCCGGCTCGCAGCGCCCGCGTGCTGTTCCTACGCAACCGCGTACATCTCGCTGCCGTATCGCAACAATCAGGTATGCTATACTTTTAATGACTTACGCATTTGCCTTGTTCGGCTCCTTCAATCGGGCGCTTTTGCCTGCGGCAGCATGGTACTCAGCCATCGTTGTGTCCATCCGCGCAGAGCGCGGAAAATGGACACCTACGGAGAATCAGGTACCGCTCTGCCGAAGGTTGAGCCCGCCAACTGCGTAGGTCCTAACTTTTTTTGAAATACCACGAGCAGCGCGCTACCGGCGCGATCTATTGCGCCCCTACGCCCGCGGGGCAACAGCTCGCCGGTGTATGTGCCGCTAACAGGCGTAACATTGCGCCCCTACGCCCGCGGGGCAACGAACTGGAACGCTGGTTGAACCACTCAATTCGGACAAGCCAGGCAGCGCGGCGCGGCGCCGGCATCACGCTCGACCACGTGTGGCTCGCGGCGGCGCTGCTGCTGATCGCGCTGCGCCCGCTGCTGACGCCCATCCCGCCGAATGATTTTTGGTGGCACCTGGCCACAGGCCGGATCATCGCGACCAGCGGCGCCATCCCGGTGCTCGACAGCTTCTCGTACACTCGCGCCGGCCAGCCGTTCTTCAACCAGGGCTGGCTGGCCCAGCTGCTGATGTACGCGCTGTACCAGCTTGGCGGCATCCCGCTGATCCTGCTGGTGCAAGCGCTGGTGATCACGCTGGCCTACGGCCTGCTGCTGCGGCTGTGCATACGCCGCACTGGCCGGCCGCGCCTGAGCGTCGGGCTGCTGCTGCTCACCACGCTGCCGCTCTCGTTCACCAACTGGATCGTGCGGCCGCAGAGCTACGCGCTGCCGCTGTTTGCGGCCTTTCTGCTGATCCTGACCGAGTACCGCCTCGGGCTCGGCCGGCGCCTGTGGCTGCTGCCGCCGATCATGGCGCTGTGGGTGAACATCCACGGCACGTTTGTGCTCGGCCTGGCCCTGGTTGCGGTTACATTTGCGAGCATGGCCGTAGGCCGAGCCGAGAGCCAAGAATCAACAGCCGGCGCCAGCTTTGCTCCCCGGCCGCGGTTCTCGGCTCTTGGCCCTCTGGCGCTGTGGGGCGCGCTCACCGGCGCCGCCGTGCTGCTGAACCCGCGCGGCCTGGGCGTGCTGGCGTATGTGCGCAACCTGCTCGGCAGCAGCGCGGTCACCACGCTGGTGACCGAGTGGGCGCCGCCGACCACGCGCGACCTCGAGGGCACGATCTTCTTCCTGTTCGTCTTGCTGTGCGGCGCGGTGCTGGCCTACTCGCGCCGCCCGGCCTTGGCCGACATGCTGCTGTTCGGCGCGTTTCTGTGGCTGGCGCTCGGCGCGAGCCGCAACGTCGTGTGGTTCGGCATGGTCGCCACGCCGCTGCTGATCTCGCAGGCCGCCGGGCTGCTGGGCGAGCGCGGCCGGGCGAGCAGCGCGGGGTCGCCGCTGCTGAACGGCACACTGATCGGCATGCTAGGGCTGCTGGTGATCCTGGCGCTGCCGTGGGTCAAGCCCGCGCTGGGCCTGCCGCCGCCGGTGGGCGCGCTGCTGGCCGAAGACACGCCAGTTGCGGCGGTGGCGTTTCTGCGCGCCCAGCCCGAGCGCCCGCGCCACCTGTTTCACAGCGAGGCGTACGGCTCGTACCTGATCTGGGCCGCGCCCGAGCAGCCAGTGTTCGTCGATACGCGCATCGAGCTGTACCCGTTCGAGCAGTGGCGCGACTACATCAACCTCGGCCAGGGCAACAACGTCGGCGCGCTGCTGGCGAAATACGGCATCGACGGGCTGCTGCTGAGCGTCAAGCAGCAGTCGCCGCTGATCGACGCCATCCGCATCGCAGGCGGCTGGCACGAGCGCTACCGCGACGCGCAGACGGTGTACTTCATGCGCGACGGCGGGCAGTGAGCCGCGAACGGCCGGAGGCCCAGCGCCCGCCGCCGGCCAGCCGCCGCAGTGTGGTATGATACAACCCCTTCCGTAAACCGCAAGCCGGAGGCAGGCCATGTTTCGGCGCATGTTCGGCAAAAAGCAGCTCGTCCCAGGCGCGCAGCTCGGGCGCGAGTTCAGCGTGGGCGATGTTGTCGAGCAGCGCTACGAGATCGAAAAGACACGCCGCGGCTACATGGGCATCGTCTACATTGCCTACGACCGCCAGCGCCGCCGCCAGGTGGTGCTCAAAACCTTCCAGAACAAATTTCTGTGGGATGAAGAGGCGATCAATCGCTTCAAGACCGAGGCCGAGCTGTGGATGCGGATCGGCGGCCACCCAAACATCGTGCGCGCCTACGACCTGCGCACCTTCATGGGCAAGCCGCACGTGATCGCGGAATACGTGCACGGCGGGCCGCTGCGCACCCTGATCGGCCACCTCGAGATGCGCGAGGCGCTCGACTACGCCGTCCAGATCTGCCGCGGCATGACCCACGCCGTCGAGCAGGTCGGCATTCTGCACCGCGACCTCAAGCCCGACAATATCATGGTGACGCTCGACGGCCAGGCCAAGGTTACCGACTTCGGGCTGGCGCGCGTGATGCCGAACGTGCTGCAGTGGGCCGCGCGCGACCGCGCCCGCCAGCGCCCGACGCTGCGCGTGCGCACCGCCGCCGCCAAGGATGTGGTGGCCGGCACGCTGCCCTACATGGCCCCCGAGCTGTTCGACGACACCAACTTCGTCGGGATCTGGACGGACATCTACGCCTTTGGCGTGATGCTGTACGAGTTCTTCACCGGGCGGCTGCCCTTCGACGCCAAGCGCGACGAGTCGGTGATCCGCATGCACCGCAGCACCAGCCCGCCCGACCCGCGGCAGCTCAGCGGGAGCCTGGCGCCCGAGGCGGCGCAGATCGTGCTGCGCTGCCTGGCGAAACGCCCGGCCGACCGGCCGCAGAGCTTTGCCGAGATCGAGGACGAGCTGCAGGCGCTGCGCCTGAGCCTGTTCGGCAGCCACTACAGCAAAACCTGGCCCGAGCAAGACACCGCCGCGCGCGACCGCTGCCTCGAGCGCGGGCAGGCGCACATGGACATGGGCGAGTACAGCGAGGCGCTCAGCAGCTTCCGCCAGGCCGCCGCGCTCGACCCCGACCCGGCCGAGTGCTGGCTGAACATGGCCCGCGCGCGCCTCAGGCTCTGGCAGTACAACGAGGCCCTGCAAGACGCGCAAGAGGGCCTGCGCCGCGCCGTGCGCCGCGACGAGTTCGGCCAGCTCTACAGCGTCTGCGGCGAGATCTACACCGCCATGCTGCTGCTGCCCAAGGCCATGGAATCGTTCGACCAGGGGCTTTCGTACACGCCGAAGGCGCCGTACCTGTGGCGCGCCCGCGGCCAGCTGATCGACAAGATGGGCCTGCCGCGCGAGGCCCAGGAGTGCTTCGAGAAGGCGATCGAGTACGACAAGCTCGACTCGCTGGCCTGGCAGCTGCTCGGCGACTCGCTGCGCCGCGAGGAGCGCTACAAGCGCGCCTACGACACCTACGCCGAGGCGCTGAAGCTCGACCCGCGCTCGGCCGAGACGTGGGTGCACTACGGGCAGTGCCAGCTCGAGCTCGGGCGCGTGAAAGAGGCGCTGCTGTCGTTCGAGGCCGCGCTCAAGCTCAACCCCGACCTCAACGAAGCCCTAGCCGGCGCGCGCGTGGCGCGCCAGCGCCTCAAGCTAGGATGAAACTCCTCGCAGATCTGCTATAATTGCCCGAACGCAAACGCACTATCGAGGAGGCCAGGCCGATGGAACGGCGTGTCGTGGTAACCGGCATGGGCGCGGTGAGCCCGTTGGGGCTGGATGTGCCAACGCTATGGCAGGGAGTCAAAGAAGCGCGCAGCGGCGTAGGCCCGGTGACGCTTTGCGACGCCAGCGCGCTTGAGTCGCGCATTGCCGGCGAGGTCAAGGGCTTCGACGCCCAGAAGTATATGGATCGCAAAGAGGTGCGCCGCAACGACCGGTTCATCCACTTCGCGATCGCCGCCACGCACGAGGCGCTGGCCTCGGCCGAGCTAACGATCACCCCCGAGAACGCCGAAGACATTGGCGTGATCATCGGCAGCGGCATCGGCGGGATCGAGACATTCGCCGACGGGCTGCACACCCTGCGCGACAAAGGGCCTGGCCGCGTCAGCCCGTTTCTGGTGCCGGCCATGATCACGAACATGGCGGCGGGCCAGGTGTCGATCCAGTTCGGCCTGCAGGGCCCCAGCTTCTGCCCGACATCGGCATGCGCCACTGCGGCGCACGCGATCGGCGAGGCGGTCGAGACGATCCGGCGCGGCTGGGCCAAGGCGATCATCGCCGGCGGCAGCGAGGCGCCAATTACGCCGATCGGCATCGCCGCGTTCGTGAGCGCCCGCGCGATCTCGACGAACAACGCCGAGCCGGCCACGGCCTCGCGCCCGTTCGACATTACGCGCGACGGCTTTGTGCTTTCCGAGGGCTGCGCGCTGCTGCTGCTCGAGGATCTTGAGCACGCCCAGGCGCGCGGCGCGCGCATTCTGGCCGAGGTTGTCGGCTATGGCGCGTCGTCCGACGCCTTCCACATCACGCAGCCGTGCGCTGGCGGCGCGGGCGCGCTGCGGGCCATGCGGCTGGCGCTCAAGCACGCCGGCCTCGCGCCCGGCGACGTCGACTACATCAACGCCCACGGCACCAGCACGCTGGCCGGCGACATCGCCGAGACCCAGGCGATCAAGACGCTGCTGGGCGAGCGCGCCTACCAGGTGCCGGTCAGCTCAAGCAAATCGCAGCTCGGCCACCTGATCGGCGCCGCAGGCTCGATCGAGGCGGTGATCACCGTGCTGGCGCTGCAGAATGGCATCCTGCCGCCGACGATCAACCTGCGCACGCCCGACCCAGAGTGCGACCTCGACTATGTGCCGAACGCCGCGCGCCCGGCCGCGATCAATGTGGCCATCAGCAACTCGTTTGGCTTCGGCGGCCATAATGTGTCGCTGGTGTTCCGGCGCCACGCCGAGTAGTTTTGGGCTTTGAGTGCTTGATGCCGTAGCTCAAAACTCAGAACGTTTATGCCTTCACTCGACCGACTACAAGAGCAGATCGGGCTATACTTTCGCGATCCTCGGCTGCTGCAGAGCGCGCTGATGCACCGCTCGTTTCTGCACGAGCACCCCGACCAGGGCGCCGGCCTGATCGACAACGAGCGGCTTGAGTTCCTCGGCGACGCGATTCTGAACTACCTGAGCGCGACGCTGCTGTTCGAGCGCTACCCCGAGCGCGGCGAGGGCGGCCTGACGGCGCTGCGCTCGGCGCTGGTGAAAACTACCACGCTGGCGAGCTTCGCGCGCGCGATCAGCCTGGGCACGTATATTCGCCTCAGCAAGGGCGAAGATCAGGGCGGCGCGCGCGCGCGCGACGGGCTGCTCGCCGACATGTTCGAGGCGCTGCTGGCCGCTGTGTACCTCGACGGCGGCATCGACGCCGCGACCGAATTCGCCGGGCGGTTTCTGGAGCCGCAGCTCGACCAGATCGAGATGAACGGGCTGGCGCTCGACTACAAAAGCCAGCTGCAGCAGCGCATTCAGGCCGAGCGCAATATTACGCCGCGCTACCGCGTGCTCGCCGAAACCGGGCAAGACCCACGGCGCGAGTATACGATCGAAGTGCTGGCCGGCGACCAGCAGCTTGGCACCGGGATCGGCCCCAGCAAGCAGTCGGCGGCCCAGGCTGCCGCGCGCAGCGCACTCGAGCGGCTGGCCGGCGGCGAATAGTATCGGCATCCTCATGAAACGCTTACTGATCACTGGCGGCTCGGGGTACCTCGGCGAAGCGCTGGCCGATCGCGCGTCGGCGGCCGGCTGGCAGGTAGCCGCAACATTCTTCAGCCGCCAGCCCGCGCGCGCCGGCATCGCCTGGCACCAGCTCGACGTACGCGATGCCGACGCGACCGCGCGGCTGTTCGCCGCTCTGCGGCCCGACGTGGCCATCCACACCGCGTACCGGCTGAGCGGCCCCGACCTATGGCCGATCACCGCGCAGGGCGCCGAGCACGTAGCGCTCGCGGCGAGCGCCGCCGGCACGCGCCTGATCCATATGTCGAGCGACGCGCTGTTCGACGGCAATCTGCCGCCGGGCCAGCGCTACAGCGAAGCCGACGACCCAAGCCCGATTACGCCCTACGGCGAGGCAAAGGCCGCAGCCGAGCGCGCCGTCGAGCGGCTGGCGCCGGGAGCGCTGGTGGTGCGCACCTCGCTGATCTATGGCGGCGCCCTGCCGGGCCAGCACGAGCGCCTGGTTCTCGAGGCGCTGGCCGAGCGCGCCGACATCGCGTTTTTCACCGACGAGCTGCGCTGCCCGGTGGCGGTGGGCGACCTGGCGGCGGCGCTGGTCGAGCTGGCCGCAGGCGATCGCGCCGGGCGGCTGCACATCGCCGGCCCCGACGTGCAGAGCCGCTACAGCTTCGCGCAGGCGGTGGCCAGGGCCTACGGCCACGACCCCGCGCGACTGCGCGGCGGGCTGAGCGCCGCCAGCGGCACGCGCAGGCCACGCAACTGCGCGCTCGACAGCAGCGTGGCCTACGGGCTGCTGCGCACGCGCATTCGCGGCGTGGCCGAGGTGCTCGGGCTCGAAACACGCGCGGGCTAGGGCCACATACCTTTCGGGAAAGCCGAAACTCGCGTCAAGGAGGCAGCGATGAATCGCACACCCGAGATGGTCGCGCAGCTGATCAACGACCTGCAGGACGACGACGAGTTTGAGCGCGCGCAGGCGGCATTCGCGTTGGGCATGCTCGGCGAGCCGGCGGTAGCGCCACTGGTGAAGCTGCTGGCCCACCCCGAGCGCGACGTGCGCATGCGCGCGGCCTGGTCGCTTGGCGTCATCGGGCAGCCGGCCATCGAGCCGCTGCTGGCGCTAGCCGATGGCCCGGACTCGGCCGCGCGGATCGAGGCGATACGCGTGCTTGGCGTGATCGGCGAGGGCCGCGCGCTCAACCAGCTGTTTCACGGCCTGGCCGACAGCGACCCGCACGTGGCACACCGCGCCGCCAGCGCGCTTGGCAAGATCGGCGATCCGCGCGCGTTTCATCCGCTGCTCACTGCGATGCTGCACCCCTCGCCCGACGTGCGCTACGCCGCGTGCAGCGCGCTCGGCCACCTGCACATCGCCGACGCGGTCGCGCCGCTCGAGGCGCTGGCCGCCAGCGACACCAGCCACACCAGCTGGGGCGCAACGGTGGCCGACGCCGCGCGCCGCGCCGCCGAAGAGATCGCCGCCGCCCGCCCGCGCGAGCGCGACGACACGTTCGAGCGCATCAGCGCGCTGCTTCAGCAAGAGAACGACGGCGCCTAGCTCACTTGCAAAGATCCTGGGCCTATGCTATAATCCGCCGCGTTGTGAGACGGGCCGCTAGCTCAATTGGTAGAGCAGCTGACTCTTAATCAGCGGGTTGTAGGTTCGAGTCCTACGCGGCTCACCAAGCATTCTAATCAGGTACAGTGCAGCTGGCACTGTACCTGATTTTTTGTGCTTGAGAGTTATGTTGACACGAGTTATACCAACTCCGTTTGATTACTTGTGTTTTCTTGTGCGGCGAAGCCGCCCCCGAACCCCCACCATAATCCAAGCGATCAGCCGGATTTGGTATTATACGCTGTTCGCTTGATCACGTATAGATTGTGTTGCACGACGTGGCTTTGCACGTCGTGCAACACAATACGAAAATGGGGGCGGCGAAACCGCCCCCAAACCCCCACCAAAGTGTCAGTAATCAAGCGAATTTGGTATCAGCGCTACAAGCGTCTGCTCTGCAGAGGCAACAATAGCTACCACACGAGTGGAGAAAACAGCGAGCTGCGGTCGCCCTCCGAAGAGTTTCCGAACACTTTGCGAACAGTAGGCGTGTACTCTAACTACCATTCACCAAAGGGAACGTGAGGCTCAAAATTTCGCTGCGACTACGGGCTTGAAGCAGCCGTGGCAGCCGTTGGTATCACTCAGGCTCGCCGCGCGGCTCTTCTTGCGCCGGACCGGGCGCCTCAGCTGTGCCGTTCGTAGAGTCCAGCGCGCTAACAGCACGGTCCAGGAAATCGGCCAGCGCGGCGATGGAGGTGAAACCGAAGCGCTCGCGCGCGTTCGGGCTTTCGAGGCTGAAGCGCCAGAGTCTGCTTCCATCGTGGCGCGCGCCTGCCTCGCGCCACAGGCGCAGCAGGTAGACATGATAGTGTGGCCGACGATCGCGATGTGCCATGAATTTCGCTCGGCTAATCGCAAGATGGGCCATCGCACGTGCCATATACACTGGCTGCATTGAGAGCTGTGGCGACAGCCCCTAGGCCCGTTAGTTCTTGCAGTTTACCGACACAGCATAGCATACCGAGCGTTAGGAAAACGTTTAGGAGCCGCCGGGGGCGCACGCCAGCTGTGGGTACCGTAACCTTCACCGGGAGGTAGTTGTGGCCGAAGAGCTCCGCTTGGCCTTGCTGGGTCTGCCCAGCATCGCCCACGATGGATTGGCGGTGTCCGGATTCATCTCTAGCAAAGCCCAGGCGCTGCTCTACTACCTCGCAGTGACCGGCCGACCCCACTCGCGCGAGTCGCTCGCCGCGCTGTTCTGGGGCGAGATGCCCGACAGCAACGCGCGGGCTAATCTTCGCGTCACCCTGTGTAACCTGCGCCAACTCTTCCCTAACCATTTGCTGGCCGGGCGCGACACGCTGGCCTTCAACCGAGCCGCGCCATACTGGCTGGATGTCGAGGTCTTTCAGGCCGCGCTAGGCCAGCTTGAGCCGTCGCCGGGCGCGACCGCGGAGACGTTGGTGCGCGAGGCCGTCGCGCTGTATTGCGGCGAGTTTCTCGAGGGTTTCAGCGTCGACGGCGCGCCGGAATTCGAGGCCTGGGCGCTGCTGCAGCGCGAGCAGCTGCGCCAGGCTGCGCTGCAGGCCCTGCACGCGCTGACGATCTACGCGACCGAGCAGGGCGCGTATAAGCGGGGGATCGCGTATGCCATGCAGCTGCTCGCGCTCGACCCCTGGCGCGAAGAGGCTCACCGCCAGCTGATGCTGTTGCTGGCGTTCAGTGGGCAGCGCGGCGCGGCCCTAGCGCAGTATGAAACCTGCCGGCGCATCCTCGCCGCCGAGCTGGGCATCGAGCCGCTGGAGGAGACGACCCAGCTCTACGAGCGCATCCGGGCGGCTGATCTGGGCGCGCCGGCTGCGGAGGCCCCGCAGCTGCTGCCGCTCCCGTTCGCCGGCCGCGGCGACGAGCACGCCTGGCTGCTGCACGAGTGGAAGTCGGCACACACCAGTGCTAAGGCAATCGCGCTGATCGAGGGCGAGGCCGGGATCGGCAAGACCCGGCTGGCCGAGGAGATGCTGCAGCACGCGCGCAGCGAGAGCGCGATCGTGCTGCAGGCGCGCTGCTATGAATTCTGCGACGGCGTGCCCTACCAGCCGATCGCCGATCTTCTGCAGCAGGCGCTCCCAATCGCCGTCGCCAATCTCCATGCCCTGCCCGAGGTCTGGCTGTCCGAGCTGGCCAGGCTGCTGCCGGAGCTTCATGAGACTGCGGCGCGGGAGCGCGAGCTGCCGGCTGCCGGCGACGAGACCGCGCGCTGGCGGTTGTTTGAGGCTGTCACACGCCTGGTGCAGGCGATCGGCGACAGCGCGCAGCGGCAAGGGCGCGCGCTGATCTTCTTTCTCGACGATCTGCACTGGTGCGACCGCCCGACCGTGGACTTGCTGCGCTACCTGATCTATCACCTGCGCGGCTCGCATGTGTGGATCCTGGGCGCCTACCGGCCCGAGGAGCTGGCCAGCAGCCACCCGCTGCGGATGCTGCGGCATATGCTGGGCCGCGAAGACCGCCTGTCGCTGCTGCAGCTTGGGCCGCTGCCGGATGCGGCGATCGAAGCAATCGCGTGCGCGTGTGCCGGGGCCTCCAGGCGGCAGGCGCGCCAGCTAGCGACATACCTGAGTCGTCACGCGGGCGGCAACCCGTTCTTTCTCAGCCAGCTAGTCGATACGCTCGCGGCGCACGGGCTGGTGCGACGGGTCGAGCGCGGCTGGGAGCTTGCCGGCGACTGGGCGGCGGAGCTTGCCGCCGGGCAGGAGCGCCGGCTGAATGTGCCTTGCGGAGTGCAGGCGATGATACTGGAGCGGTTCGAGCGCTTGCAGCCAGCCGCGCAGCGAATCTTGCAGATCGCTTCGCTCGCTACGCCGCGCCTGGATGCCGAGCTGATTGATGCGTATTTTGAGGATCACCGCCTGGCGGCCGACAGCCTGGCGAGCTGCCTCGAAAGCCGGCTGCTGATTTGCCCGCAGCCGAATAACTATGAGCTCGCGCTCGATCTGATCAGCACGGTTATCTACACCAGCATCTTACCAGGCCTGCGCCAGCAGCTCCAGTCCAATCTGCTACGCGCCTCCGAGCCGCTGGCGCAACGCAGGAACGCTGCCGCGGCGCAACCGGCAGCATCGGCGGCCAGATAACGACAATTGTCGCTACGACTGTGGTGCGAATCCGATGTACGCGTCCCGACGGCCGCGGGCTATGGCGCCTGAGCCTGGAAAGCCCGTACACCCACAAGCGGTTCGCTGCTTGTGTCGCTCACAACAGCGCAAGCAGGCCGAGGCCGAACGCGGTAGTGGCTAAATCCCGGAGGATATAGTATCCTCGTCGAAGGTGGTCAAGCAATATCTGTAAAGGATAAACCGGATGGTGGCGGTGACCTGCATCCACTGTGGAAGTGATCAGCTTGTGCGCAATGGTCGGGCGTCGAACGATAAGCAGCGCTACCGCTGCCGGGCCGTGTGGACGCCAAAGTCGCGAGAACCCCGCGCCAAATGGCTATACCGATCAACGTCGCGCGCGCCTAAACCTTCAATTAACGTTAGTCTCGTGTGTTATTCGTCTTCGTCGTCAACGCGAGCTTCCGGTCTTGGGAGTGCTTCACCGATGGCCTCGTTAACATCCTCTATGAATGTATCGATTGCCCCATGTACATCCTCGTAATCGCTGAACATTGGTAAGTCTATTTCAGTATCTAGGGTAATATAGTCGAGAAGATCAAATCTAATGCTATTAAATATAAGATTGAGTATGGGTATGATATGGCGCTGGAGATCTAGTTGGTAAGCTGCTACTGCATCCATTATCGCTTGTTTATTAGATATGTACTTATTTGCGGTTACATCCCTCCGTAGCAAACCGTGTTTATCCACCAGCAGTCGGGCCACTGCTGAACCGCCTAATGGTTGGAGTTTTTGCACGGGTACGGGTATCATCCGTTGAACAACCCGATTGGCGACTACTCGCTGGAGTGCCAATATATCTGTCAGTCGCCTCACCGTAGAAGGAATATTTATGGCAAGCCGCCCAGCAATACCAGATTCAGCTGCCGCTAAGTGTGGGTCTTTGTCTCGAGCAAGATGCGAATCGGACAGTCTCCCTTTCTCGCTGTTGGTTTCCCGTCCTAGTGCATGTGTCTTATGAGGATTTGGCATAACCTTCTCCTTTATGCTGTGCTGCGGCCCCACCAGCTCGAATATTACGCTCACCTCGGCCGTAACAACCTACTCGGTCGGCAGCCGGCAACAGTTGGCAGCACGTGCGCGAGTTCACATCCTCGCTGATCGACTGGATGGCCCGCTACCTGCCACTGCTTTGATCGCATATAGCGAGGCAACGCGAAAAGAAGTAGCAGGTTGCGATCCTGCTTGGCCGACGACCTGCAAGCTATTTGATTACCTACTGTGCACAGGATCGCCGTCTGGAAGGTGAACGCCGATATGCGCATCCATGCTTGCTGGCAGAGATGCGCCAGGAAAACGTGCGCAGGTATCTGAAACATCGTGAAGACAGTGTTCACTCCACAATGCCTCAGTGAACCAACGGCTCGGCTCGTCCGTTGAATACTCGTGATGATCAAGCATCTTTCTCTTATGCCTCCCTTTGTCCCCGTTCCTCCAACACTTGACAAATTAATGCAATAGCTACTTCTTGAGGTATAGCGTCCTTCTTTAGATCTTCCTCTATCTTATTAGGTGCCTTTCCTCCATCCAACTCACTTCGAATTCTGTTTAGCAAAAGTAACTTGAGAGCTGCTTCTAGGATTCCCTGGCTAGGTGGCAGAGTTACCTTTTGTTTTGGTTCGGAATTTGCGGCCAGTTCTGGTGTTGGTGCTAGAGCTAGTGGTATAGCATCTAGCCGAAGCAGCATTGCATCACGATCAGCAACTAGAAGAAATCGGCCATTCCTATAAAATCCCTTATATTCGATACCTCTATATTTCTTATTAGGATACTTTGAAAAACGACTATTCTGAAAATCCACAAATGCAGCATGTTCAGGGGTCGCTTTTACTCGATCAGCGACCATAAACCACATCTTTTTCTCTATGTATGCGTCAGATGGCTTGGCTACTCTACCTCCTTCTTTTTCTTCTGTCTGATCTTTCCATTTACCAGGCATTGTTTCGACATTCATTTTCCCTGCCGCCCTCTGTGCATTATCTCTCCGATTATCACTTATTGTCTGTAATGCTTCCTCGTGAGAGGTCCCGTTCCTTTTTAAACTATCATAGCGCTTCTTCTCAGGAGTGGACAGATTATCGAGTGTTGCTTTTTCCCAATTCGAACGAGCTTCTTGTTGTGCATCATGCAAAATAGTTTCTAGGGTTATACTCGTCCTTGCCGTTTCAAAGATTTTTTCCAAATCGCGAGACGAAATAATCCTGATACCTTCGGGATACCTTTTATATACTGATAAATTGACATCTTCAGTTTTCTCCGACCCAATTCCAGGATAAGGATTACCCCGAGCTGTTGTCCACGTCAATCCTGCCATTCCTAGTTCTGGGCGCATCGGCGGTTCACCTGCTTGTAGATTTTTCCCTATCTTCTCAAGTACCTCAGGTGTGACTTTTAGGTGAACGACTATAGCCTTGTAAGCCTGTGAAAGTTCTTTGTTAACCTGGGCTAATCTTGCTCGATCTTTACCAGCAAGATATTTATCAATATTTCCACCAATTGCTTGGTTCAATAGGAGATCGCCTAATGAACGTTTGTAATCATATCTATTAAGTGCGGAAGTGATTTTATATGCCGCCTTTGGATTTGCTAACCTGAGCTGGATCAGATCTGCTCTTGTCAATTCTTTTGTTTCGATCTTTTTCCCATTATCCAGCTTAATCTGTTCTCGCTGCACCATTCTGGGGAGATTTGACTGAGAAGGATGTTGATCCAATCGTGGTAAAGATCCAGATAATATCTGATTGACCGCACGATTCCCGATTGTGCGCTGGAGATGTATTACATCACGCGGTGTTAACGTACTCGGGTCTATCCCAACTTGTTGAATGTTAGTGGCTGTGTAGTCTTGTTGCACTCCCATGTCCATAATATGGTCAGCAGGCTGTGGTAACTGTTGCTTCGCATTTGTTTTGCCATTGTTGCGTGTTCGCTTGCTAGACGGCATAGCTACCTCCTCACCATGGATCAACCCTACGGCCCCACCAGCTTATACACCACGCTGACCTTGGCGGTAACCACCTGCTCGGTCGGCTGGCCCGGCAGCGGCAGCTGGCGGTATGTGCGCGAGTTGACATCCTCGCTGATCGACTGGATAGGCTCCAGTGTGTCGCCAGCCTTAGCCGCGTAGATCTGGGCGTGCTGCTTGGCCAGGTCGAACGCCTTGGCGCGCGCCCGCTCTTGCGCCTCCGTGGTGGCCGCTTCGCTGGCGCTGTTAGGTGATCGCGCCGAAGCTGTTGCCACCCAGGCCCACAATCATCGCCAGCATACCGGCGCCCTCGCCATTCGGGTTGTCGATCGTCACAAGCAGCGGCGTCAGGACACGATACCCCTCGATCACGCGGTCGTCGCCGAGCAGCGGGGCGATCTGCGAATCGGCCACGCTCACCGTCGGGTCGCCAATGCGTCCCTTCATGGCGTCGACGGCCTGCTGATTTGCGGTCACGGCCGCATCGAGCGCTGGACCTGCGGTTTTGATGTCTAGTGCACCACCGCGCGGTCGGGCACAACCGGAACCTCGAAGTAGCCGACCCCGGTGACCGTGCGCATCTCCAGCCGGGTGGCGATCCGCTCGGTCTGCTTGGCAACCCCAGTCAGCTGCTCGATCAACTGGTCGGTTTTGGTGATCAGCTGCGTCAGCTGCAGGTTGACCAGATCGGTCTTGCCGTTGAACTGCTCGGCCTTGGTGTTCAGCTGATTAGTGCCGGTGATCAGCTGTGTGATGCCCTGGTTGGCCTGGTTGGCCTGGTCGCTCTTGGTATTGAGCTGAGTGGTGCCGGCGATCAGCTGCGTGAGGCTCTGGTTGACCTTGTCTGTCTTGCTATTGAACAGGGTAAACTGCTGCGTAACAGCTATGCTATCGCCACCGCCCTGCTGCGCGCACGGCCGGCGCATCGGGATGGACGCGCGAACCAGCAGCGCGCCGGACATGGTGACGGCCCGTCGTCGCATAATAACCTTGCGTAGTGGGAGATCCACTTGATCGGACACAATAGCAGCGCACCGCTAAGAGATCGTTAATTGATGCTATTTTCTTGGTTCGAGTACAGCAGCACGGCGGCTGGAGTCCAAAGTTTCGCGATACCGACTCAGCGTAATAATGCTCTCCGCTTGTGTTTTTCCCCGATCGTTCGATTAGCATACTGGTTGGGCCTAAACGCCTGGTTAACGCTGGCCGCGTATAGTAGGCGACATATCCCGTTTCTCGGCACAAACACAACAACCGGCCACAATCTGACTCATTGCGTTGTTCCTCTTTCGTTTGTCGAAGGTATTACGCCGCATGCTCCACGCACCCACAATCGATCTGCTGCTTGAGCAGCCGGAAGCGGCCGACGACCAGCATCTGCACATGGCGTTGGGCTGGCTGCACCGGCTGCTGGCCTGGCAGATCGGCGTGACCCGCCAAACCTTCGGCGCGCTGGCCGACGACCCATACCGCGGGCTGTACGTGCCCGACGCCGAGGTCGACGTGCTCGCCGCAGCACCGGAAACCCTGCCGCCCGAGCTGGCCGCCGCGCGGGCCGAGCTGGCGGCCGAGCGCGCCACGATTGCGGAGATAAGCGCCGGTTCACGATTGGCTCGCCTCGCACGCCAGTTCAATCTGTCGCCCTTTGATTGCGACGTGCTGCTGCTGGCGCTGGCGCCCGAGCTGGATCTGCGCTACGAGCGGATCTACGGCTACATCCAGGACGACGTGACCAAGAAGCGCCCGACGGTGAGCCTGGCGCTGCGGCTGTTCTGCACGAGCGATGCCGAGACGCTGGCGGCACGCGCGCGCTTCGCACCTGGCGCACCGCTGCTGGCGCACCGATTGATCCAGCTCGCCGACGAGGGGCAGCACCACGCGCCCCTGCTGGCGCGCGCGATCTTGCTCGACGCGCGGATCGTCGACGAGCTGCTCGGCCTGGACGCGCTCGACGCGCAGCTCGCTCCATATGTCGAGCGCTCCCACCCGCGGCGCGGCCTGGATGAGCTGGTGCTATCGCCCGAGCTCACCGCCCAGCTGCGGCGGGCGGCCGCCCAGCCTGATGCCGGGGTGATCCTGGCGCTGCACGGCGGCTATGGCAGCGGCCGCAAGGCAGTGGCCGAGGCGCTGTGCGCCGAGCTGGGCTGCACGCTGCTGCTGGTGGACGTCGGCCGGCTGCTCGAAGGCGACCTCGACCCCGAAGAGGGCGCATACCGGCTGGTGCGCGAGGCCGCGCTGCAGCATGCCGCGCTGCTCTGGCAGCAGGCCGACCTGCTGTTCGGCGACGACGAGCGGGCGCGGCGCTGGCGCCTGGCGCTGCTGGCCGCGCTGGACGCGCACGCAGGGCTGTCGTTCCTGGCCCTCGAACAGCCCTGGCAGGCCCACAGCGCGCTGCGCCATGCGCGGTACCTTGGCATCGATCTGCCGCCGCTCTCGTTCAGCGAGCGCGAGCAGATCTGGCGCGCCCGGCTAGGCGAGCAGGCGCCGGACGACTCCGCGACCCAGGCGCTGGCGAGCACATTTCGGCTCTCGCCCGGCCAGATCCGCGACGCCGCCGCGCTGGCGCGCTCGCTCAATCACTGGCACACGAGCGCGCCAGCGCAGCTTGGGCTGGCCGAGATCTTCGCCGCCTGCCGGGCCCAGTCGAGCGGGCGGCTCGCCGGGGTCGCGCGGCGGGTGCGCGCAACCTACCAGTGGGCCGACCTGGTGCTGCCGGCCGAGCAGGCCACCCAGCTGCGCGAGATCTGCGTGCAGCTGCGCCACCGCCGCACCGTGCTGGAGCAGTGGGGCTTTGATCGCCACCTGGCGATGGGCAAGGGCGTCAATGTGCTGTTCGCCGGGCCATCCGGCACCGGCAAAACCATGGCCGCCGAGGTGATCGCCGCCGACCTCGGCCTGGAGCTGTACAAGATCGACCTGTCGGCGCTGGTGTCGAAATACATCGGCGAGACTGAAAAGAACCTCGATCGTATCTTTCAAGCCGCCGGCGAAGCCAATGCGATCCTGTTCTTCGACGAGGCCGACGCGATCTTCGGCAAGCGCTCCGAGGTCAAGGATGCTCACGACCGCTACGCCAACATCGAGGTTGGCTACCTGCTCCAGCGCATGGAGGAGTACGACGGCGTGGTCATCCTGGCGACCAACCTGCGCAAGAATATCGACGACGCGTTCGTGCGCCGGCTGCACGTTGCCATCGACTTCCCGTTCCCCGAGGAGACCGATCGCCAGCGGATCTGGCGGCAGGTGTTCCCGGCCACCACGCCGCTCGCCGCCGATGTCGACCTGCGGTTCCTGGCCAGGCAGTTCAAGCTATCCGGCGGCAACATTCGCAACATTGCCCTGCTGGCGGCGTTTCTCGCGGCCGAGGATGGCTCGATTGTGACGATGCAGCATATTGTCCGGGCGCTCAGGCGCGAGTACCAGAAGCTCGGCAAGCTGGTGACCGAGAGCGACTTCGGCGCCTATTTCAGCCTGCTGCGGCCGGCCGCTGATGCAGGCTAGCGCTTGCACGGAAATCGGCGATTACCACAAAAACGCCACGACACGAGGAGCAGCTATGCCAAAGCCGCCATCAAGCGAGCAGCGCACACACGCGCAGGTGCAGCGATTCAAGCGCGCCGAGCGTTCGCAGAACAACGCGGGCGTGGCTCAGCAGCCACTTGCTCAGCTTCAGCGTGTGATCGGCAACGCCCAGGTCGCGCGCATGCTCGCCCAGCGGGAAGCAATGCCCGAGGAAGAGGAAGAGAACGGCACGCTTCAGGCGATGCCGGAGGTCGGCCTCGAGGGCGGCCCGGTCAGCGATGCGGTTGCGAGCCGGATCAACGCCAGCCGGGGCGGCGGCGCGGCGCTGGAGAGCGGCATGCGCGCCAGCATGGAGCAGCAGCTTGGCGCCAGCTTCGAGGATGTGCGCGTACACACCGGCGCCGAGTCGCACCAGCTCAACCGCAGCATCAGCGCGCAGGCGTTCACCACCGGCAGCGATATCTTTCTCGGCGCGGGGGCCAGCCCAAGCGATCACAGCCTGATGGCCCACGAGCTGACCCACGTCGTGCAGCAGCGCAGTATGTCGGCCAGCGGGCCAATGACGGTTGGGCCGGCCGGCGACAGCTACGAGCGGCAGGCCGACGCAGTGGCGGCGCAGGTCACCACTTCCAGCCCGGTCCAGCGTGAAACCGAGCCAGAATGATCAACCAGCTCGACAAAACGATCGAGGCAATCCTGATCGACGAAGGCGGCTTCGAGCGCGGCGTGGTCGACATTCACTTCGAGACCCCTAACCGCGAATGGGCGGCGCGGATATCCGCGCCGACGCTGAACTGCTACCTGTTCGACATTCGTGAGAACGTGGAAATGCGCCAGCAGGGCCGGCAGATCGAACCGCAGGAGCCAGGATCGGCCGTGCGCCGCCAGCCCGCGCTGTGGTTCGACCTGACCTACCTGATCACCGCCTGGACTCAGGCGATCGAAGACGAGCACTTGCTGCTGTGGCAGGCGCTGCTGGCGCTGGCGCGCTACCGAGCGCTGCCCACCGAGCGCTTGCCCGAGGCGCTGCAGCAGCGCGCGACGCCGATCTACGCCAGTGTCGCTCGCCCCGATAACGTACTGAAGAGCCCGGGCGAGATCTGGTCGGCGCTTGAAAATCAGCTGAAGCCGTCGCTCAGCTACACGCTCACGCTCAGCATCGAACGTGAGAAGCTGCTGCAGGTCGCGCCGGTGTCCAGCGTGCTGCTCGGCCTCCAGCAGGCCAAGCAGATCAACGGCCGGGCCGCCGCAAGAGACACACCAGCGCTGCGGCGGATGTGGTTCGGCGGGGTAGTGCGTGATAGCGCGGGCCAGGTGGTGCCGGGGGCGCTGGTGCGCGTCGAGCAGGTTGGCATTCAGGCAGTGAGCGACGACGATGGTCAATACCGGCTTGGTTCGCTTGCGCCAGGCAGCTACGTCCTGGTCGCGAGCTACGCTGGGGCGGTCGAGCGCCGCTCGATCGCGCTGGCCAGCCAGCCGGCCGCGGGCGATTCGTCCTCGGCATTTGATATTCAGTTCCACCAGCGCTGGGAGGGCAGCGCCCATAGCCAGCCACCATAGCGCGGCGCGGGTGGAGGTTCGGAGTGGCGAAGCCTCTGCGGTTCCCCTATTGCCGACGAAGTTGAATGGCGCACGCGTGACACGCCGTAGCGAAGGAGAGTGTAATGGCAAGCAGCTACCTATACCCAGGCGTATATGTCGAAGAAGTATCGGGCGGCGCGCGGCCGATTGAGTCGGTTGGCACGTCGACCGCGGCCTTTATTGGCTTCACCGACCGCCGCCCTGCCGAGAACCAGGGCGAGCCGGTGTTGGTCGCCAATTGGACCCAGTACACCCAAAGCTTTGGCGGCTTCGCCTATGGCTTCTACACACCGCTGGCCGTCTACGGCTTTTTCCAGAACGGCGGCGGCGCCTGCTATGTCCAGAGCATGCTCACCGGCGACGAAATCGCGCAGGTCAAAGGCACCGATCTGGCCGGCATCACCACCAAAAAGCAGGCCGCCTTCAAAGTCATGTCGCTAACCGCTCGGTCGCTCAAGCTCGTGGTAACGCCAGGCGAATCGTCAGGTAGTGACGCCGCGCCGGCAGGCCCGCCGCCGTTTAGCCTGGAGGTCTGGGATGCGAACGCCCCGTCGGCGGCGCGCCTCGAAAGCTTCGCAAATCTGAGCCTCAACCCGGCCGACGAGCGCGCGCTGCTGGCGACCGTAAACGCGAAGTCAAAGCTGATCCGGCTGCTACCGGCCGCCGACGCACTGAATCTCCAGGATGTGGCGGTCAAGCAGGCCGACACGGCGCTCAGCGAGACCAGCCAGGCCCTCAAGCCGCTGGTCAGCAGGCGGCTCGCCACGCCCGAGATCGACAAGACGCAGACCCCGCTGGGCGACCAGCCGATCCAGTTCAACGGCGAGGCCACCAATCGCACCGGCCTGCTGGGCCTGGCCGCGACCGACGACGCCGCGATCGTCTGCGCGCCCGACATCATGTATGCGTGGCAGCAGGGCTGGATGGATCAGCAAGGCGTGATATCAGCCCAGAAAGCGCTGATCGCCCACTGCGAGAGCGCCCGCGACCGCGTGGCGATTCTCGACGCGCCGCCCGGCAAAAGCATCCAGGCGATCAAGCAGTGGCGCGAAGACGTGGCCAACTTCAGCAGCGACGGCGGCTTTGCCGCGCTGTACTACCCCTGGGTTCGGGTTGAGAACCAGCGCAGCGGCGAGCAGATCCTGATCCCGCCCTCCGGCCATATCGCCGGGCTGTACGCCCGCGTCGACACTCAGCGCGGCGTGCATAAGGCCCCCGCCAACGAAGAGCTGCGCGGCGTCGCCGGGCTGGAGATCGGCGTCTCCGATAGCGAGCAGGGGTTCCTCAACCCGATCGGCGTAAACTGCATCCGAGCGTTCCCAGGCCGCGGCATCCGCGTCTGGGGCGCGCGCACACTGGCCGACAGCGCCTCGGAGTGGAAGTATGTTCCAGTGCGGCGGCTGTTCTGTATGGTCGAGAAATCGATCCAGCGCGGCACCCAATGGGCCGTGTTCGAGCCAAACGACCTTGATCTATGGGAACGGCTGAAGCGCGACATCGGCGCCTACTTGACGAATGTATGGCGCACTGGCGCGCTGTTCGGCGTCGTCGACCAGCAGGCGTTCTTCGTCAAGTGCGACGAGGAGCTGAACCCCAAGGAGGTGCGCGACGCCGGCCAGGTGATCGTTCAGGTTGGCATCGCACCGGTTAAGCCGGCCGAGTTCGTGATTATCCGCATCCAGCAGACGAGCTAACGCGCCGGGTGTCAAGTGTTGAGCTTCACAGAAGGTGACATGCCCATACAAGGAGGAATACTATGCCAGGAAGAGCGGGCCGAGAAACCGACCCGATGGTTGGTTTTCAGTTCGGTATTGACTTCAAAGACAAGGTCACCGGCTATTTCACCGAATGCAGCGGTCTCGAGTCGGAGACCGAGGTGGTCGAGCATAAGGTGGTTGGCGCGAAGGGTCAGGCGATCGTTCAAAAGGTACCTGGACGGCTCAAGTTCGGTAATATCACGCTCAAGCGCGGCATCACCGCCGACACACAGATCTGGCTCTGGCGGCAGAAAGTGGAGCAAGGCAACATCAACGAAGCGCGCGTCACGGGCTCGATCATTATGTATGACTACAACTTCGAAGAGGTCGCCCGCTGGACGGTCACGAACGCCTGGCCTTCCAAAGTCAGCGGCCCGCAGTTCAAGACCGATGGCAATGAGTTTGGCATCGAAGAGCTGACCCTGGTGCATGAAGGGTTCAAACGCGAGAAGTAGCGACGCCGGCCGGTTCGCCATCGCCGCGCAGCGCGGGCAACAAACGCCGGCGCGCCCGCGTTGCGCGGCTCGAAGATCCACGGCTCAGACTCTTTAGAACGGGGGCAACCCTATGATCGAGACCGCACTGCAAACAGAGTTCGAGTTTATGCTGCCACGCGGATATGTCGACCGCGACGGCACTATGCACCGCAGCGGCATCATGCGCCTAGCGACAGCAATGGACGAGATCGCGCCCATGCGCGACCCACGCGTGCGCGGCAATCAGGCCTACCTGGTGGTCATCCTGCTGTCGCGGGTGATCAAAAAGCTTGGCGATCTGCGCGATATTAACACTGGCGTGATCGAGGCGTTGTTCTCGGCCGACCTGGCCTACCTTCAGGATTTTTACCGCCGCATCAACGAGACCGGCACCAGCACGGTCGAGGTTGTGTGCCCCGAGTGCGAGCATCATTTTGAAATGGACGTCAGCCCAGTGGGGGGATAGTCGGCTACCCTCTCGAGCGGCTCCACGAGGAGGTAGCCTACATCGCCTACCACTTCCACTGGTCGCGTGATGAAGTGCTGGCGCTGGAGCACCGCGAGCGGGCGCTCTGGGTCGAGCGGATCGCGGCGATCAACCAGCAGATCAACCAGGCGGCCGAAGCGTGACAGTGGCAGCAGGAGCACGTATGTCCGATCAGCAGCAGGCCGGCGAGCGCCAAGCCAGTGCGGCTCCCGAGATCAAGCGGCCGATCGATCTGGCCGCGCTCACCGCCGCAGTGGAACGGCTGCTGCGGCGCGACCTGCGGCTTGCGCGCGAGCGCGCCGGCGGCAAGCGCTAGCGCATCGGTGGCGCCATTGGCTCTGCCAACGAATGGGTGCACAGTATGCGGCGTGACAGGTTGAGCGCGAGCGAGCTCACGATCACTAAGACGGCGGCACAGGCCACTCGACTTGCGGAGCGCATGGCCATGCCCGCGGCGTGGGCCTTGCGCATTACCGAGCAGCGCCGGGCGCAGGTGCCAACCTTTGGCGTATATTTCGACCAGCGGCTCGCATCCGTGGCGAGCGCTGGCGCTACCGCCGCGGCGTTCGCGGAGCGCTCTACGCCCGAGACACTTAAGCCGCCCAGGCTCGACATGACGATCGCGCCGTTCGCGCCGCCGCTCCGCCAGATCAGCGCGGCCCGGCAGGGCGCGCCGGTCTGGCAGCGCCCATCCGGCCCACCGCGCGAGCCGCGGCTGCCGCCTGCCGATCGCCGTGCGCCGAGTGAAGCCGCCGGGCTTGCTGGCGAGCTTGCAGCGCTCGGCTGGGGCCGACCGCCCGAGCGTGGAGAATAGAGCATGCCAAACCGAGATCCCTACAGCAGCTACCGGTTCAGAGCCGAGATCAATGGGCTGGCGCAAGTGCACTTCACCGAATGCCAGGGGCTCGAAGTCGAGATCGAGTACGAGGAGCTTGCCGAGGGCGGGCTCAACAGCTTTGTCCACCGGCTGCCTAAAAAAGTCTCGCGCTTTCCGAACCTGGTGCTCAAACGTGGCCTCGCTAGCGATGAGCTGTGGACTTGGCATGCTCGCACCGTCGACGGCTTTATTGAGCGCCGCCCAGTGACAATCACTCTGTATGGCTACGCGGGGATGACGGAGATCCGCTGGAATATTGCCGGCGCGCTACCGATCAAATGGGCTGGCCCATCCTTCAACGCGGGCGAGAATCAAGTCGCCTTCGAGTCGCTGGAGCTCATTCATAACGGGATCAAGCGAGCAAGCTAGGGCGCTATGACCGAGCTGAACGACAATCGAGCGGGCCTCGCAGCGCCGCGCCTTGCCGGGCCGATGAGCCTGACGGGCTCGCATCGCTGGATCGCCAATCGTACCCAAGCGCACCGGCGCTACGCCAGCCGCCTGACGCGGCGCGCGCAGCCAAGCTTCGTGCGCCATGCGGGGCTGCCTTTGGCGCAGCGGCTGCTCGCTCGAATGCACTACGCCGAGTCGAGCCGCGAGTATGCCGCGCTCCCGCTGGTTGCCCGGATCGTTCGGGCCACCCCTTGGGAGAGCGCCGAGATCGTGGGGCCAACAGCCCCTGCTCTGCACGAGGCACTCGCTCGACGCTCCGCGCAAATAGGGCAGCAGCATCGACCTGCGGCAGACGTGCGGCCGCCAAACCTCCTGCAGCGCGCGCTTGAGAGACCAGCCGTGCGCGACGTTACACATGCAGCCCGCATACCAGCACATGCTGCCTCGATGGCTGCGTGGGCGTTCGAGGCCCCCCTCTGGCCCAGGTACGCTTCACACGCCAGAGCAATGCGCGTCAAAGACCTCCAGACGCATGCCAGCTTGGTGGAGCGGCGCAGATTGCCTGACAGCACAGGCCCTTTCACAGCAACGCTGCGCCGTTTGGTGAGCCTAACAAGCACGCTGCCGAACTGGCAATACTCACGCGCGGGCGTCAAAGCTAGCACAGAAGCAGCAATAGTACGTCAACTCAACCTACGCTTCGTCCAACCGGCGGCGCGGCTGAGTGGTACGCAAACCGAATATCGCGCAGCCGAAAGCCAGCGCCAGGCGACCAACCGCAGCGTGCAAGCGACTCAGGCGAGCATGGGGGCGCGTGCTGTACCAAGGCCAAACCCATTGGCGCCAGGTATCGCCGTGCCGTTGGCTCAGCGGATCGCTTCGACATCTAGGCCGCTCGTAGCAGCGCGCTTCTGGCAAATCGCGCGCCAGCATGCAGATCCAGCTGATGGCACGCTGTCCTCCCAAGTGAGTTGGCAGCAGGCTGCCGACACGGTTTGGGCAGGCGCACCGGTGGCCGCACAGGCCCGCGCCGCCCGCAAAAGCGGGCCGCCAGTGCTTGTGTCTCGGGCGCGTCTGCGACCCAGCACCGAGCGGGAGTGGCAGGCTCGAGCGCTAGAACCTAGCCAGCGCCCCGCCAATATGTTGCCGCAAAAGCAAGCCGATCGCACACCAGCCGGCCGTGGCTTGGCAGCAGGCGCAGCGCAGAGCCACACACACCCGCTGCCTGGCCGAGCTTCGAGCCAGCAGCCAGCGGGGCTGCCTGCCCGCGTGCTTAGGCGGCTTGCTAGCACGGCCGGCGATCGCGCGAGCGACACACCGTTCGGCACCGCGCGCGAACCCTCACTTCACCCACAGTGGCAGCCAGTAATGCTGCACGTGTTACGCCGTGCTGAGTCAGCCCCCCGCAGCGCAGATTTTCGCCTGAGTGTGCCTTGGCGCGGCACGGCCGAAACAGACGTGCGTTCCGCGACGCGCGATCCGCTAAACCAAAACACAGCGCAGGTCGAGCGCCGGCTTGCCCCACTGCCGAGAGCGGTCAGCGGAACAGCGGCTTTGGCCCAGCATTTGTTCGTATCGCGCTACCTTGCGCGTGCTGAACGCCCAGTATGGGAGCGGGCAACCGCGGCGCCATATAGTGCCCTGACTAGCCCGACCGCTTCACTGCTACGTCGCCTGGCGCAGCAGGTCGCCCAACGCACAGATGACCAGCTCACCGCCGGCGCGCCGGCACAAGCGTCTAGAGCGAGTGTTGGGCGGGCTGCCGCTGTGTCGTCAACTGAGCCGCGCAGCCAACCTGGCCCGTGGTCGCTAGGCGCTCAGCGTACAGAGGCGCCTCCGCGCCGTGCCGCGCCAGCCCCAATTGGAACCAGCGCGCAGCGCCCCATGCACGCGCTCCACCGCCTTCGGCTCAGCGCTGAGCCTGCCGGGCGTGCGAGCGCGGCCCATCCTGGCGAACGAGCCAGCGGCACCCGCGCGAGCGGCGGGGGGCTGACGCTCCTGCACAGGAGCTTACCCGCCGCGCTGCGGGCGCAATCGGATGCTGGCGCCGCCAGCATTCCAGCGCTAGCGCAGCGCCATAGCCGGATCGACGCGCGCAGCCATAGCGATGCCGCACACCACAGGCCAGCACCGTGGCAGCTGCCCCAGGGGGCAGAACAGCCGGCGCCAGCTGGCACCAGCGCCACACTCTCGGCTCACATGGCTGAGCTTGCGCTTACCCGTATTCAGCGCCAGCTGCTGGCCCAGCAAGCGCCCACGGACGCCAGCGCCACACTCTCGGCTCACATGGCTGAGCTTGCGCTCACCCGTATTCAGCGCCAGCTGCTGGCCCAGCAAGCGTCCACGGACGCCGGCGCCACACTCTCGGCTCGCACGTCTGCGCCTGCCTCGACCCGCGTTCACCAACGGCTTCTAAGCCAGCCGGCAGTCGATTCTGCATTCGCAGGCGGCAGAGCACGAGACGGCGGGCGACAATCTGCAGATGGCTCAAACTCGTGGCCGCTGCTAGCCGATCTGTCGCACATTGTGCGGCGCTTCGCGCTAAGCAAGAGCTCAGCCCTGGCCCGGACTGATGCAAGCATCCATCAGACAGGCGCCAGCATGGTGGCCGATCAGCCGCGCGGCGCAGCAGAAAGCTCTCGGGGAGCAAGCGGCGGCGCGTATATCCCGGTGATCATGCGCTGGCTTGCAGGGCTAGCGGCACGCGGGCCGGCCGGGAGCGCCGAGAGCGAGACAGCGCCCCTACAGGCAAGCTGGAGCAACCGCCGCGAGCATGCTGCTGTGAACCTCGAAGGATCGAGCACTGCGAGCGGCGCGCTGCACCTGCTACAGCCGCTACGCGCGCCGAGCGCGAGCACGCTCGAGTCGACCCAGCCGCTCGCCACACCAGGCGCCATCCAGCGCGCTGGGCCGGGTAGCGACCAGGACACGGATGCGGCCCAGAGCATCGAAGCGCTGGCGCAACAGGTCTACAGCCGGCTGCGCCAGCGGCTGCTCGCCGAGGCCGAGCGGCTGGGCCGATGATCGACATATGCGAGGCCAAACAATGACCGATCGCTATCAGCGCGGCGATATCGCGCCAGCAATCATCAAAAATATGGCGACCAATACTGAGATCAAGTGCATGTTTAACCCGCAGGAGTATAAGCTATCGAAAAGTAATGGCTGGAGCTCGGAGAAGGCGCGCGGCCAGAATCAACCGCACGCCGAGTACAGCGGCGGTGGACCCAACTCGCTGACGCTCAACCTGGTTTTCGACACCTACGAGACTCACGAGTGGTTCGGCAATCAGGCGCGCGAAGACGTGCGCAAATACACCCAAGAGCTGTGGAAGCTCACGCTGATCAATAAATCAGGCATCGACTCCACAAACGGCCAGGGCAAACCGCCTGAGTGCCGGTTCCAATGGGGCAAGCTGTGGTCATTCGTGGGTGTGGTGACCTCAATAACCCAGACTTTTACACTCTTTCTCGCCGATGGCACGCCCGTCCGAGCCAAGATCGACATCACGTTTCAGCAGACCACCGACGAAGACGCCTACCCGCGCCAGAACCCGACCTCGGGCGGCGAGCCAAACGCACGGCTATACGTGGTGACCGAGGGCGATACGCTGGCAGGGATCGCCTATGCCATGTACCGCGATAGCACGGTCTGGCGGCATCTTGCCGAGACGAACCATATCGATGATCCGCTGGCGCTCCGCCCTGGGCAGCGGCTGCTTATTACGCCGCTCTCGCTGCAGTAGATAGCACGCACACAGCCATGACAGATATCAACGCCGAGCTTGATCTGTTCTACATCCGGATCAATGGCGACGATCTGCCCAGGTGGGCGATCACTCAACTGGACGAGGTCATCGTCGAAGATGACCTAGCCCAGCCGGCGGTGTTTACGCTGCGCTTCGAGGATGCTGAGCTGAAGCTGATCGACGGCGCGCTATTCCGGCTGGGCGACGAGATCCAGATCGCCGCGAGCGATGTGCACGGGCGGCGTAAAATCATTCTCACCGCCGAGGTAACGGCGCTGGAGCCGGAGCTGACCCAGGAGCGGATCGAGCTGGTCGTGCGCGGCTACGACCGCGCGCACCGGCTGTACCGCGGTAAAACCACGCGCACATTTGTCAAGCAGTCGTACGCCGACATTTTTAAGCAGGTCGTCCAGGAGGCCGGGCTAAGCGCCCAGGTGATCATGACCAACATGGTCAGCCAGAAGTTCGATTATGTAGTGCAGGATGCGCAGAGCGACATCGCGTTTTTACGCGAGTTGGCGTCCAGCACTGGCTACTGCATCACCGTCGACAAGCGCACCGTCACATTCGCGCCCGACAGCCAGCGCACTGCCGCCGCGCCCTTGCAGGAGTTCGGCGAGACGCTGATGAGCTTTCGGGCGCGGATCACCGTAGCGGCCCAGGCCAACGAGGTCGAGGTGCGCGGCTGGGATCCAAGCGCCAAGCGGCCGATCGTTGGCAGCGCCAGCGCGCCGAGCCAGCATCCCGCGATCAACAATGGCGCGACCGGCGGCGAGAGCGCTAAAAAAGCTTTCTCCAAGGCCGCCAAAGTGGTGGTATGTGATCGGCCAGTGCGGGATGGCCAGGAGGCTCGGACGCTCGCCCAGGCCACCCTCGACGAGCTCGCCGGAGACTACCTATCGATCGAGGCGACCTGCCTGGGCGAGCCGGCCTTGCGAGCCGGCGCGACCGTCGAGCTGCAGAAGGTTGGCAAGCGCTTCAGCGGCACCTATCACGTCACCGCCACTCGCCACGAGTACGCCAACGGCCTCTACCGCACCACGATCTATGTGAGCGGGCGCAACCCCACCAGCATCCTCAGCCCGATCCAAGGCGCCGACGAGCGCCAGCTCGTGCGCGGCGTGGTGGTAGGGGTTGTCACCAACGTGAATGACCCGCAGAAAATCGGGCGGGTGAAAGTGAAGTACCCCTGGTTCGACGAGCGGCTGGAAAGCGACTGGGTGCGAATCGCGGTACCTGGCGGCGGGGCGCAGCGCGGGCTTATGGCGCTGCCCGAGATCAACGATGAAATGTTAGTGGCCTTCGAGCACGGCGATATGAATCGACCCTACATCGTCGGCGGGCTGTGGAACCCCAAAGACAAGCCGCCCGCCGCTGCGGTCAACGGCGAGGGCCAAGTCACGCTGCGCACGATTCGTACGCGCGCTGGCCATACTGTCGAGTTTTTAGAAGATGGCCCAGCTGGCAAGGGCGCGATCGAGATCAAAACGGCGACCGGCTTATTTGTGAAGCTCAGCGATAACGACAAGCTGATTCGCGTCAAGTCTGGCAAGCACACAATCACGCTCGACGACCAGGGCATCGGCGCGGTCACCGTCACATCGGGCGGGACACTGGAGCTGACCGGCGCTGGCAGCAAGCTCCTATTTCGCCAGGGCGCGATGGAGTTGACCGGGCCGGGCGGCGCCAAGCTGGCCTTCACGCCAGCCGGGGCCGAGCTGACCGCGATGGGCAACAAAGTCGCGCTGGCAGCCATTGGCGCCGAAGTGAGCGGATCCGCCAAGCTAGATCTCAAAGCTGGTGCACTGGTCAATGTCCAGGGCGCGCTGGTCAAGATCAACTAGAGAAAGCGAAACTGTATGCCACCAGCAGCGCGTCTCACCGACCTACACACCTGCCCGGCCACCACCGGCCCAGTCCCACACGTCGGCGGGCCAATCGTCGGGCCGGGCGTGCCCAATGTACTAATCGGCGGGTTACCGGCCGCCGGACTCGGCGACCAGGCGGTTTGCGTCGGGCCACCCTCGGTGGTGGTGCGCGGCAGCGCCACAGTGCTGATCGGCGGGCGGCCGGCGGCCCGCCTGGGCGACCAGACCGCCCACGGCGGCGTGATCGTCAGTGGCCTGCCAACCGTGTTGATCGGAGGGTAGTATGCGCTCATATGACCTCATCGGATCGGGCTGGCGCTTTCCGATCGGTATTGGGCCGCGCGGTGGCATCGCCCTCGCGAGCGATGCCGATGAGCTTGAGCAGGCGATGCTGCTGATTCTCAGCACCCCCAAGCGCCAGCGGCTCATGCGGCCCGAGTTTGGCTGCCAGATCCATGATCTGCTCTTCGCGCCGCTCAATACCAGCACACTCACCGCCGCCGAGCACTATGTGCGCGAGGCGCTGGCCTGGTGGGAGCCGCGGGTCGAGATCATCGACGTGCTGGCCGATCCGGCAGCCAATGGCAACGGCGTGATCAAGATCGCGGTTCGCTATATCGTGAAGAGCACCCACGACGAGCGCTCGCTGGTGTACCCGTTCTATACAATTCCTGGGGAGCCGTAGATGCCACTGCCAAAGCCAAACTTGGACGACCGCACCTTCCAGCAGATTGTCGACGAGACGAAGCGCATGATCCCGCGCTATTGCCCGGAGTGGACCGATCACAATGTCAGCGACCCAGGAGTGACGCTGATCGAGCTGTTTGCGTGGATGGTCGAAGGCATGCTCTACCAGCTCAACCGGGTCCCCGAAAAGACCTACATCACGCTGCTTGAGCTGCTGGGTGTCACGCTGCGCCCGCCAGAGGCCGCCACGGCCAGGCTGATGTTCCGACTATCTGCTCCGGCCACGACTATGGTGCCGATCCCGCAGGGCTGCAAGGTCGGCAACCAGGCGCTCGACTCGGAGCCGGCGGTCGACTTCTACACCGACACCGACCTGCTGCTGTTTCCGGCGGAGTGCAAGGCCGTGCTTACCTCAAGCGACGGCGTAACGTATAGCGAGATCGTGCTATCGGAATCCGATGGTCAGCGGGTGTTCAGCAACGAGCCGCGCCCCGGCGAGTCGTTTTACCTGGTGTACGACCACAGCGGCGACAAAGACCTGAGCAACCATGTGCTTGCGCTACATATCGAATGCAAGCACGCCGAGGGCACCGGCGTCGACCCGACCGATCCGCCGCTGACCTGGGAGGCCTACTGCAAGCATGGCCAGTGGGTTCAGCTCGAAGTCGAGCGTGACACGACGCTCGCGCTGAACCAGCCCGGCGTGATCGAGCTCTACATGCCCCCCGATCTGAGGCGCCTGCGGCGGCAAAGGGGCACGAGCGAGATCTGGGAAGGCTATTGGGTGCGCTGCCGCTACAACCCCTCGCCGCTCAGCAACAAGTTCCGCTATAAAGATTCGCCCGAGCTGCTGAACATTACGTCGGCCACTGTCGGCGGCCTCGTCCAGGCCACCCACGCGACGCCGGTCGTCAACGAGATCCTGGGCTACAGCTCCGGCCAGCCGGGGCAGGTGTTCCAGGTGGCGCGCCCACCAATTCTGCCGCGCGTGACCGATCGCGAGATGCTCAACGACGAGGCGAATGACGACGAGGCGAACGATGACGAGGTGATCGAGGTTAGCGAAACGCCAGGGCAGTGGAAGGTATGGCGGGAGCGCGCCAACTTCGGCGCCTCCAAGCCCAGCGACCTGCATGTAGTGATCGACCGGGTGAGCGGCGAGGTGCGCTTTGGGCCGCGGATCCGCGAGCGTGATGGCCGAGCCCATCAGCTGGGCGCGATCCCGCCGCGCGGCAGCGCCATCCGCTTCCGCAGCTACCGATCTGGCGGCGGCGCCGCCGGCAATGTCGCCACCGGCAAGCTCACAGTGCTCAAAGACGCCATTGCCTATGTCGAGCGCGTAACCAACATCCGCCCAGCCACTGGCGGGAAGGATGCCGAGACGATCGAGGCAGCCCAGCTCGCCGCGCCTAAGCGGCTCGCCCGCACTCGTGCCGTCACCGCCGGCGACTTCGAGTTCCTGGCGAAGGAGGCCGCGCCCGACCAGATCGGCCGAGCCTACTGTGTCGAGCCCATCCTCGAAAATGGCCTCGACGAGCCGCCAACAATCATGCTGTACATTGTGGCCGCGGCGCAGGCCTCCGACCGCCGCCTGGACATCGAAAGCGACCTCACGCCCGACGCCGACCTGCTTGAGATTGTGCGCAACTACGTGCACAAGCGCCGCCTGCTGACCACCCGCGTGCATGTGCGCGCGCCGCAATTCAGGCCGCTCGATATCGCCGCCGCGCTTGAGATTCACCCGTCGATCAACCGGCTGGAGGCGCGGCGCATGGCCTTTGAGGCGCTCAACCGACTGATGAACCCGTTCACAGGCGGGCCAGACGGCACCGGCTGGCCGTTCGACCGGCCGCCCTACCAGTGGGAGGTCGAGCACGCGCTAGCGCGCATTCCCGGCGTGATCAGGGTGGTGCCAAGAACAATCAGGATGCAAACCGATAATCGGCCAGTTGACGAGGTCGCGCCCACGAAAGGCGTGCTGTTCGTGGCCGGCAACTTCAGTGAAATCGAGTTCAAGGTAAGGCAGCACTGAAAGGTTCAGCCGCCGATGCAAGACGCCGTGCTTTCATACTGGTGGGCGGGCGGGCAGCCGAAGATCGTCAATTTGCAGCCGGGCACCACCTCAATTACGCTGCTGCCAAGCGGTGAGTCGCGGCCGGGCACCAGCGCAGCCGCGCAGCCGCCTACCGGCACGCAGATCGTCTTTGGCGCGCCGGCCGGCGGCCCAGGCGCCCACGTGGCCGACGTGGCATATGTCGACGGCAAGTGCACCGTCACGCTATACATCGCGCGCGAGGCCGTGGAGATCGAGCCCGCCGAGGCCCATGGCGCGGAGCCGCATGCACTCGATACTGCCAAGCCAAGCGTCCAGGTGCTGGAGAATGGCGACACGCTGCGGATCAGCGCCTTCTCGTTTCGCTTCATCCAGACCAGCCGCTACCTCGCATACCTGCCCCCGCCGTTTCACGCCGAGCCGCGCGACTCCAGTGTGTCGCCACGATTCACCGGCCGCTTCCTCATGACCTTCGAGCGCATGCTCGATCCGCTGGCCATGCTGCTTGGGCAGATCGACGCCTACTTCAGCCCGCACACCGCGCCGGCCTCCATCCTGCCTTACATAGCATCTTGGTTCGACCTAGAAATGTTCGTGTCGCTGACGCCGGAGGAGCAGCGCGGTATGCTGCGCCATGCCTTGGAGATCAACCACTGGCGCAGCACACCATACGGGCTGATGCGGCACATTCAGGCCTGCACGGGCATCATACCCGAAATCGCCGAGTGGTACGCGGCGCCTGACGGCACGCCCACACCGCTTGCAAGCCAGCTGCCCACCTGGCTGCACCACCAGCGCGGACAAACCAGCCCGCCACCAAACGCCCGCGCCGGCTGCTTCTCGATCCTACTGCCGGTCACGCTGGAGCAGCCGCGATCTGGTCTTCCAGCCCCGCGGCTCGTCGAAATCGTCGACGCGATCGCCCGGCTGCACCGGCCGGTCCATAGCGCCTACGAGATCTGGGCGATCGCCGGGGGCGGCGCGGTGCGGTATATTCCGAGCGTATAGGGGCCGCCGATGAGCGATACAAGTGGCAAGACCTTCACGTTGATCATCCCTTCGCCAGCCGGACCAAGCCAGCGAGTCAAACTGAAGGCGGATGGTTCGTTTGAGAACATGCAGCCCGGCCACCAGGCGAGCAGATCAAGCGGCGTGCTGCTGATTGGCAGCGCCCAGGGCAACCATATCCGGCGCGACGACGCAACAATTTCACGCTACCACGCCCAACTACAGTTCGACAACAATGCCAAGACGTGGACGATCAGCGACCTGGGCAGCTCGAACGGTACGCTGTTCGTGTTCTTGGATGAACAGCAGCGCGAACACCGCGAGCAGGTGCCCGCAAACCGCGCCGTGCGCATGAAAGAGTACGAGCGCTGGCGGATCGAGGTGGGCAATCTCAGCATCCGAGTACTCCTCAATCGCAACGAGCAGACCGCCGCAGGCCAGCCGAGTGCGGCTGAGGCGGCACCCCAGGCATCACCTGAGGAGCCACCCGCAGCTCAGGACACGCCCTACCTGGCAGTACGCTACCCCTCCGGCTGGCAGCGTAACATCACGCTCTCGAGCACGAGCTTCAGCATCGGCGCCAGCCACGACAACGACCTACCGCTCGGCAACGACCCGGCAGTTGAGCCGCATCACGCGCTGCTCGTCTACGAAGGCCGACCCGGCGCGCAGGCTACCGACGGGCCAGGCTGGTACCTGCTCAACCTCAGCCAGATCAGCGGGACATTTCTCGACGGCCAGCCGACCGTGGCTGGGAAGCGCGCCCTGCTCAAGCCCAAGCAGGTTATCACGATCGGCGGTGCGCAGATCATCTACTGGCCGGCGCGCGAACGCTGGCTTCTACAGGTGTACGAGCCCGACCGCGAGCTGCGCGAGATCGATCTTAGTGACAGCCCATACACGATCGGCAGCGCCGCTGATAACGATTATGTCGTAGATACTAACGAGCGCCAGCCTAACGATGAGATTGCGCCCTACCACGCGCAGCTCCTAGAAACTGCCCAAGGCTGGGCGCTCTACGACCTGGGCGGCCCAAGCGGCATCCGCATCAACACACTTGGTATGCGGCCGTTCGCCAAGCAGCTACTGCGAGAGAATAGCGAGTTCGAGGTCGGCTCGACCACGTTTGTTATCATTCGGCGCGGCTCGCAGATACCACTGGAACGCCGAAAGCTGAGCATCCAGCTCGACACGCTCACGTTGTACGGCGCGATTGGCGAAACGGTTACATCGACCGTCGAGGTGAAATCAGACAAGACCGACAAGGTTGAGCTGCAGGCAGAGCTACGCTCTACGGACAGCTCGGGGCCGCCGGCGCGAACCAAAAGCTGGATGAGCATGACCTCGCGCCAGCTCAGCCTCGATCCAGGCGAGCGCAGCTTTGTCGAGCTGGCGGTGCAGATCCCGCGCGACCTCGCGCTCGTCGGTCGGAGCTACACTCTGGAAGTGATCTGTCTGAAAGGCGGCGCCGTAGCCGCCAATGCTCAGGCGGCCCTAACGATTCTGCCGCGGTTGGAGCTGCAGCTCACCCCGCGCGAGCTAAGCGCCGTCGCCGGAAGCGCAACAACCGCGCAGCTGACGATCTCCAATCACACCGCTGCTCCTGAGCACATCGATCTTCTGATCAACCCGCTCGGCGATATGCCCGCGCACTGGCTACGCTTTGAAGAAGACCCCGTGCCACTCCAGGCGGGCGAGAGTCGCTCAATCGCTCTCATAGTCCAGCCCGACCTCGTGCCTGCCACTATGGCCAAGCGGTATGCCTTCGAAGTGATCGGCCGCTCCAGCACATTGGGCGAAGCTCGCGCGCCCGGCGAGCTTGTGTTGAGCGCGCCAGTCAGCGTGCGGCTTGAACCCGGCGAGCTGACGGTCGTCGCCGGGCAGGCCATCAGTACGAAAATCGACATCGCGGCATCGCTGGATGAAGACGTCGTGCTGACGGTCGAGGGCCTGCCGGAGCAGTGGGTCACGCTGTCGGAGCGCGGCGCGGTGGCGAAGCCAGGGAGCAGCAGCAAAGCTACTCTGCTGATCCAGACCGCCTGGAGCGAAGGCATGCCCACCGGCCCGCGCCCCTTTCAGATCGTCGGGACGACCGAACGCCTGGGACGGATCGTCTCGGAGGCCACGCTCATCGTGCAGGAGCCAATTCAGCTCACGTTGGCTCCGAGCGAGCTAGCGCTGGCCCCCGGCCAGTCGGCCGAGCTGCTGATTGACATCGCCGCGCATACCGACGCGCAGGTCGACCTCTCAGTGAAAGGCCTACCCAGCGAGTGGGTCAGACTCTCGACTACGCAGATCGACCTACAAGCCAAAGACCGGCAAGCCGAGCGGCTGGAGATCCACCCGCCGGCCACCGCTCGGCTGGGCGACTACGCCTTCCAGCTCATCGGCCGAGCAGCCGGTAACGGTGTGCTGGCCCGCGCTTCCGCATTGCTGCGGCTCGTAGCTACGCCGCCCGCACGGCCGCCGCTGCTAGCGCTGGATCAAACAAACGTGACCTGCGCGCCCGGCCGCCCGGCCTCGTTTAGCGCGACGATTGTCAACGGTGGACCGACTGCGGATACGGTGCGGCTCTTATTGCCAACTGCGCTCGCTAACTGGCAGATACCGCCTCTGCCGGAGGTCCGTCTGGCGGCTGGCACCAGCCACGAGGTCACGATCACGCTTGAGCCGCAGCCTAAGCTGCCGCCCGGCACCTACGTGCTGCCGGTGCGTGCCGAGTCGCAGTGGCTCGGCCAGGCCGAGCTGGCGCTTTCGGTCGTCGTGCCGCCGCGCGCGGGCGTGCGGCTGCGCACCAGCGCGCTGCGCACCATGCCGGGGCAGCCCACGACCACCGAGCTTGAGGTGCGCAGCGAGATCGCCGACGATCTTCAGTTCGCGCTGGTCGGGCCTGTCAAGAACTGGGCGAGGTTCGAGCCGGCGCTGGTGCGGCTAGCGCCCGGCCAGACCGAGATCGTGCAGCTGACGATCACGCCGCCAGTTGAGCACGCCGAGGCGCTCGGCAGCTATAACTTCCAAATACTCGCGCGCGGGCGCGTCGCTAGCCAGGAGGTCGCCGAGGCCGAGCTGACGGTCGTCGCGCCACCGCAGGTGCTGCTCGACTCTCAAATGCTAGCCGTCGCGATCGGCCAGCAGATCACCTGCGATATCACGGTCACCAGCAACGCCGATACCGACGACCTGGTACTGCTATCAGCTGAGCCCGATAAACCAGTTGGTCGGTGGGCCACCTTCTCCGAGGCTCGTCTGTCGCTGCCGCCGCGGGCGACCCGCCAGGTACAGCTAAGTATCACCATACCCCGCCGCGCGACCGACAGCGCCGGCAGCTACCCGCTGCGCCTCGTCGCGGCGGCATACCACGGTGGCCGTACGGTGGTGGGCGCGACTCTGAACGTGCTCAAGCCTAACGAGCTGCGGCTTGACTCAAGCGCGCTCACGACCGCAGCCGGGCAATCGATCGCGACCACGATCAGCGTCACCAACACCGGCGCCGAGCGCGACTACGCAACCCTCGCGCTGGAGGGGCCGCCGCGCAACTGGGCCTCGTTCACGCCCCCAACGCTGCAGCTGGAGCCGGGTGAGACAGGGCGCGCCACGCTCACCATCCAGGTGCCGCGCGAACCAGAGGGGCACGCCGCAGTCTACGACTTCGCGGTCGCCGCCACTTGGGAGCGCTCGCCGGCCCGCCCCTACCGCAACGCCACCCTAACGATCGCCGAGGCCGCCTCAACCTCCGAAGTTGAACAGCTGCGCCGAACCAGCATGCTCAGCCTACTGCTCTCGGAGCAGGCGCTGGCCACCGAGGCCGGCCAAACCGCTACCGCGACACTCGTCGTCAGAAACCTGTCGCGGATTGTCGACCGGGTGAGCTTCTCGGTGCGTGGCATCCGCGAGGATTGGGTCAGCTTCGCGCCGTCGAGCGTGGCGCTGCTGCCGAACGACACCAGCGAAATCACCATGCAGATACAGCCACCGCGTGATTGGAGCAGCAGCGCCGGGGTGCATAACTTCACGGTGCTCGGCATATCCGAACACGACCCGCACGCCGAGGCGCTCGCGCCGGCCGCGCTGCACATCAGGCCGTTCAGCGAGTTCACGCTCGACATGCAGCCGCGCCAGCAGACGCACTGGCGCCGCGGCCGCTACAATCTGCGGATCGTTAACCACGGCAACTACGGCCAGGCCTACGACATCGGCGGACACGACGAAGAGGAGCAGGTGTTGATCGACAAGCCGGCGCTGCGGCCGGTGCTGGAGCCGGGCGCTCAGCGGAGTATTCCGATCGAGGTGACAGCACGGCGCTGGCTGTGGTATGGCGTGCCGAAGATTCACAGCGTGACGTTCCAGGTCGCTCCACTTGGCAGCGCGAGCGGCGGCGAGGCGGTTGCGGTTGCGCCGCGTCAGGAGCAGGCGGCGCGCTTCATCCAGCAGCCGGTATTCTCGATCGGGGTCGTGCTGCTCTTGGGGCTGCTGCTGCTGGCCCTGCTGGCGCCGCTGATCATGGCCTACTGGAACCGCGCGCTCGCGCCGGCGCCGATCGCGCTGCTCCGGCCCACGGTGCCGCTGGTCGAGCCCTCGCCTGTGGCAACCCGGCTGGTCTTCCTGGTGCAGACCCCCATCCCAACCACTGCTCCGACCGCCGAGCCGCCGACCCCGGCGCCCCAGCTGGTGACCGTGGTGGTAACGGAGCAGGTCATATCGCAGGTGGTCGTGACAGCGCCACCGCAGCCGACAGTGGCGCTGCCCACCGCCGCGCCGCCCGAGCCGACGCCCACCAGCACGCCGGCGGCCAACGCGCTATGCGAGCGGCGCGCGCCGATTGAGCTGCGCGGATCGGGCACACCCGCGCGCGGCGTGCTGCTGTACTTTAATGGCCGGGCAGTCGCCGGCACCACGGTGGGCAGCGACGGCATCTGGTCGATGCTGCTAAGCCTGAGCGATGAGTCGCCGCGCACGGTGGTGGTGCGCGACCGACTCACCCAGGCGATCCTATTTCAGAAGACCTGCGCATAGCAGTAGGATCTTCGCTTGCGTGTTTTTTGCCTGCCCCCTTCAGCTAGGCTCAGGGCAGGCCTCGGCAGGCTCGGGAGAGCCGGCAGCTGTTCTGCACATCGCTATAGTATTACGCGAGCGATCGGAGTTGACGAGCATGCGACAGCGATATACCTTCTTGATAGGCACCGCCTCCCTACTGCTGCTGATCGCGGCGGCCCAGAGCCTGCTGGCGGTCGCGCCCGCCGCGCAAGCCCAGACCGGCGGCGGGTCAGCCTCACTGCCGACGATCGTCCTGGACATGAGCCCAGTAGCTGGCGCGATCCGCGAGCAGGGGGCGCAGATGGTTCAGGCCGCCCAGGCGCAGAGCGCCGGCCTCGCCAGGCTCGCCGACGTTCAGGCCACCAGCGTCGCCCAGCTTGTCGATGCCCAGGCCACCAATATCGCCAGGCTGGCCGACGCCCATGCCACCGATGTCACGCAGCTGGTGCAGGAGGCGCAGGCCCAGCGCACCGCGCTCGCCGAGCAGTCGGGCACCGCGCAGGCTGGGGTGCAGTATCTGGCGCAACGCCTGGCCAACTGCACCGTCACCGGCACCGGCTACGTCGAGCTGCCGGCCCAGCCCGACTCGGCCACCGCCCAGGTCGACGTCAAGTCGCTGGAGGTCACGCTCGACGAGGCCCTGAAGAGCAACGCCGCCAAGGTTGCCGAGTTCACGCAGCAGCTGCAGGGCCTCGGGCTCACCGGCGACGCCGTACGTGTCATGAACTCGCAGATCGCGCCGGTGCTAGGCGACGACCGCGCGATCACCGCCTACCGCGTGCTCACGCCGCTGCTGGTGACGGTGGCCCGGCCAGGCGGCACGCCCGGCTCGGAGGTGCTGGCGCAGGTGCTGGCGCTGGGCGGGGGCAGCTTCAAAGACGTGAGCTTCGCGACCACAGACGCTACATCGATCGAGAAAGATGCGCGCCGGCAGGCGTTTGCCAAAGCCAGGGCCCAGGCGGCCGAGTACGCCCAGATGGCGCAGGGGCAGCTGGGCGATATCATCTCGATCAGCGAGGATGTCAACAGCCGCCGCGAGCCGCTCATCCCCGGCCTCGGCAAGCCGACGATCCGCGTGATCAACGCACAGGTCAGCGTCGTGTACGCGCTCAAGGGGCCGTGCGGGCTTCCGACGGCGGTGGCGGCGCCGGTGGGAAGGTAATCAAAAATTCAGCAATATTTTCCAATAGGATATTCTTAAACTGCACCTCTGGACAGCCAGACCACTATGACATACTGACCAAGAGTCAGACTGAAAGAAGCACCCATTACCTATGGTTCGGTGAATTGGCGTTACAGTCCAATGGAGGTAATGATGCCTTCGAAAGAGCAGGAACATTATAGTAAGGCCAACAAAGAACAGTCGTTGAATCCGGCTACCGGAGATTTTGAGCCGCTTGCCGAGCAGCAAACCAACTCTGCCGCTGCCCTCCAAAAGGTCAAGCTTGATCCCAAGACGCGAACCCCGCATGATGTGCTACAACTTCAGCGCACGATTGGTAATCGGGCGGTCAGTGACCTTTTTTCTGAGGCGAAACCACGCCTGGTAATTCAGGCTAAACTCACCGAAGAACCCGCGCTCGACGGAGTGCAACAGGGAAAAACAGAAGGAGGAGAGTACGTTCCGAATGGAGGAGCGCGAGCGATTCAGCGTAAAGGGCTGGAGAAGGGCGTGCTCAATGTAGCCGGCGAGACCCATAACGAGTCGGAAGGTAGAAGGAACGAGGAGAAGCTATTTTCGCAGGAGATAACCAAAGAAGAGGGATACTGGAAGGAGGATTAGTTTAAGACAACCACAATTCTGCGTAAGAAGAGATCGAATATGGCGGAAATGGGGGACTTGCCGGAGCTAATAGGGCTACATATAGTAAACAAAGTAGAGTATGCGGCAGAAGGTGTTAAAACAGGAGCAAAGTCTTGGAAGGAGTCTGGGGATATACAGGAGAAGAATAAGTGGTATTATTATATATCACTCTCGATGAAAACGTGGCATAGGGCGGTGGCGTCATTCACTGCGGCGAAGGATGAAGAGATTAATAAGGGAATAGATTTTTTTGTAGATTCGCTAGTGTCCCTGATGAGTCTACTACAGAAAGCGAAAGAAGATGATCAGGCTAAAGAGTTATTCGCGAAGCGGAGTGCAGAGGTAGAGAACGAGGTGAAGAAAATAGCCCAATCTATTAAAACGAGGATATTAGGAGTGAAGGTGACAGGAATGACAAACGGCCAACTCGACGCAGCAGTACGGAAACAGAGGTCGATAATGATGGCAGTGACCGCAGGGTACTCGCTCGAGAAGGGAACGTGGAAGGTCGGCGATGCACACGTGACCGATATAAAGGGTGGTGGGGGCGGTGGAGGTGTACGCCAAGGTAACACAAACTACCTAACTAGAGATGAGTTCAATACAGAGCTAAGCGAGTGGAGTAAGAAGCAATCCTCCAGAGAAAAATTGGCTGAGTGGGTACAGGATAATTTTATTAACGTGCTTATGGAAGACTTCCCAGCAATACTATCGTTGCAAAAGAAGTACAAAGAATTGAAACAAGGGGATGTACGAGCAAACCAACTAGAGGTGGAATGGGGAAAGTGGCAGACAAACGTCGAAGAGATTCAGAAGAAAGTGGATGGAACGAAGACATAGGAGCATGCAAACTCGGATAGGTGAGGTCATCCAACAAATCGCTCAAGGCGACTGCCGAGTGTGCGTCATGCAATAAGCCTTCATTAGTTGGGGCAACTGGCAGCACACCGGCGATCCGATCTGCTGACGATATGGACAATCTACTACGATCACCTGAAAGCGTTACAGCCTACAAATCACGAAAAATTGCAATCCGGGTTTCGTCGTCATCTCAGCTGGTCAATCTCCCCAACATACCGCGTGAACGACTGATTGGCCTTCTGCAGCTCGCCCTGGATCGCCTCGTCGGGCAGCTCATTCACGAAGCCGCGGTATGCCTCAATCGTGTGGTCCATCGAGTCGAGCAGGCTCAGGTAGGCTGCCTCGGCGCAGCTTGGCACGGCCAGCGCATGGGCCTGCTGGCGCACTGCCAGGAGCTTATCGACCTGGCCGGCCAGCTGCTCCTGCGGCGCGCGCCCGGCGGCCTTGCGCGCGTCGACCCACGCGCTGACCACCGGGTCGAGCTGGCTGATGAAGCCTTTGACCTGGTCGCGACAGCGGCTCGCAGTGGCTGGGTCGAGCGTCGGCAGCGGCGCGGCGGTCGGCTGGGCCGGCACAGTCGCGCCGGCGGCCAGCTGGGGTGTGGTGGTTCCGGTCGGCGCGCCGGCCGCACCGGTGCCACTGCCGGTGGGGGCTGGCAGCAGCCGCGGCAGCAGCACGATCGCCAGGATCAACAGGCCAATCACAAACAGCAGAAAGATCAGCTCCTGCCGCCGGGTCAGGCGTTTCGACATTGGGGGCCTCGCAACCTGTAATACGAACTCCGTTTGATTACTTGTGTTTTTGCGCTGGCTTCGCCGGGCGCCGCACAAGAAAAAGAAGCCTCCGGGGGCGGCGAAGCCGCCCCCGAACCCCCCACCATAATCCAAGCGATCAGCCGGATTTGGTGTAAGCGCTATACCAGCGGCGGAAGCGAAACGTGGGCGTGCAAGATGGTTTGAGGATGGCTCAATAATACTGTCGCCGGGCGCCTCTTGTCAACGGGCAGGCTGCCAAAAAGCTCTGAGATGCGCTCGCCGCCAATGCGACCCACGGCGCTCGCCTCGACGAATATGGTGCGATTTTCCAGCAGCGTAGCCGATCCGAACGGTAAACTCGCCGGGCTGGCACTGAGCACTTCACTTTCACTCCGCTGTCTGCTACACTATCGCCGACCACTGATCTGAAAGTGATCGGAAGCTGCTCGGAATCAGCTTGCTACGTACCCTTCCGGCATTTGCGATCCCATCGCGACGGACAGGAGTGACTATGCAGCTGAGTCTCTCGCGCTCGCCGGCCATCTTGCTGCTTGGCCCGCCCGAGATTCTGATCGGCGAGCGCCGCGTGCGTGCGTTCTCCTCACGCAAGTCGGTCGCGCTCCTCAGCTACCTTGCCCGCCAGCGCCAGCCGGTGCTGCGCAGCCAGCTCGCTTTTCTGCTGTGGGGCGAGAAGTTGGAGGCACTTGGAAGACGCAACCTCAGCCGCGAGCTCAGCCAGCTCGCCGCGATCATCCCTGGCGCCTTCGACGCCGACTACTACACCGTTGCCCTAGCCCCCCAGTACATCGAACAGGTCGATACCTCGCGCTTCGAGACACTGGCGCGCGATGTCGCTCGTGGGCATGCTCGGCCGGATCTCGCCGCGCTTGACGCCGCGCTCGCCCTCTACCGGGGCGAATTCCTGGCTGGGCTGTATATCGACGGTAGCCCGGAATTCGAGACCTGGCTGCTCCGCGAGCGCGAGCTGTGGCAGCGCCAAACCGCCGACCTGCTGGCCTACCTACTGGCACACCACGTTGCGCGCCGCGACGACGAGCGCGCCGAGCACTACGCCCGGCGCTGGCTTGCGATCGAGCCATGGCAGGAGGAGGCGCACCGGGCCCTGATGCAGCTGCTAGCACGGAGTGGGAGGCGCGGCGAGGCGCTCAACCAATATGCGATCTGCCAGCGCGCCCTGGCCGAGGAGCTGGATGTCGAGCCAGCCGAGGAGACGGCTCGACTGGCCGAGCAGATCCGCTCCGGCGCGCTCGATACCGACCTTGTTGCACTCAGGTCACGCGCCTTTGCCGCGACCCACTCCAGCGAGCAGCCGCCGGCGCTCGCGCCGCGCGCCCCAAGCGATCTGCCATACGTCGGGCTGATTGTCGGTCGGCAGCACGAGCTGCAGACGCTGCGACGCTGGCTCATCGACGATCAGTGCCATGTGGTCGCGATCGTCGGGATGGGCGGCATGGGCAAGAGCAGCGTGGCGGCGACACTTGGGGCATCGCTTGCCGATCGCTTCGACCGCGTAATTTGGCGCTCGCTCATCAACGCGCCACAGCTTGGCGAGCTGCTGCGGAATTGCATCCAAGCGCTCTCGGCCGAGACCAGCGCCAGCGTACCCGTAAGCCTGGACTCACAGCTTGATCTCCTGCTCTCGCTGCTCCGTGACCAGCGCTGCCTACTCATACTAGACAACCTCGAAAGCCTTCTGCAAACTGGCACGCGCGCTGGCGCCTATCGCCCAGGCTACGCTGACTATGAGCAGCTGATCGCGCGCGTCGGGCAGGGCCAGCACAAGAGCTGCCTCGTGCTCACCAGCCGTGAGCGCCCACTGGAGCTGGAGCAGCTCGTTGGGACAAACTCACCGGTGCGCGTGCTACACCTGGCAGGTCTCGATCTGGAGACCGGCCTCGCGCTCCTACGCGAGCGCGGCCTAGATGAGGCAGTGGCGGGGCACTCCGCGCTGGTGGAGCACTACTCTGGCAACCCGCTGGCCCTGAAGCTCGTGGCCGCAACGATCCGCGACCTCTTCAAGGGTGATGCCGGCGCATTCCTTCGCGACGAGGCGCCGATCTTCGATGATATCCGCGATGTGCTCGACGAGCAGTTCGAACGCCTCGCTCCGCTGGAGCGCGAGCTGATGGTCTGGCTGGCGATCGAGCGTGAGCCGACGTCGATCGCCGTTCTCCAGACCAACCTCGTCAACCGCGAGACGCAGCGCGCGGTGCTGGAGGCGCTGCGCTCGCTGCAGCGGCGCTCGCTGCTGGAGCAGCACGGCCAGGGGTTTACGCTGCAAAACGTGGTGATGGAGTACACCACCGATCTCCTGGTAGCACAGGTGGTGCAAGAGCTTGAGGTTGGTCAGCTCGGCCTGTTCGCGCGCCACGCGCTCAGCAAGGCCCAGAGCCCCGAGTATGTGCGCCAGAGCCAGATCCGCCTGATTCTAGGCCCAGTGACTGAGTGCCTCACAGCACGGCTGGGGCAGGCGGCCTTGCTGACTATGCTACGAGCCCTGCCTGCACAACTGCGTGGGCGCCCGCAGCTGGCGGCGAGCTATGCAGCCGGGAATGTGCTCGCCATGCTCATCCACCTGGGCGACGAGCTGGTTGGGCTAGACCTGGCTGGGCTGTCCGTCTGGCAGGCCGACCTGCGCGGCGCCCGCACACCTGGCCTCAATCTTGCCCACGCCGATCTCCGCGGGGTTGCGTTCACCCAGAACATGCGCGCGATCACCAGCGTGGCCTTCAGCCCCGACGGCCAGCTCTTCGCGGCAGGGGCCATTGACGGGACGGTGTTTCTGTGGCATTTCGCTGAGCGGCGGCTCATCCGCGCGTACACCGGGCACACCGCGCTGATCAACTCCGTGGTCTTTAGCTCTGACGGCGCGACCCTGGCGAGTGGCGCTTCCGACGAGACCATCCGGCTCTGGGATCTCGCCGACGCGAACGACGCCCGCGTGATCCAGGCGCACGCCGGGGGCGTGATCGGGCTCGCCTTTAGCTCGCGTGGGATGCTGGCAAGTTCTGGCTATGATGGCGCGGTCCGGATCTGGGATACGGCCACGGCGACGCTTCGCCACACCGTGCAGCAGCACGCCCCGCTGACGCTCTGCCTGGCATGGAGCCCCGATGGCTCCACACTTCTGAGCAGCGGGTACGACCCCACGATCTACCAATGGGATGCGGCCACTGGCGCCAGCCTTGGCACGCTCCAGGGGCATACCGATATCGTGCCGAGGGTGACCTATAACCCCGACGGCTGCCTGATCGCCAGCGGCGGCGGCGACCGGACGATTCGGCTGTGGGATGCACACACTGGTCTGCCAGTGCATGTGCTTGAGGGGCATACCAATGTGGTGACGGCGCTCGGGTTCAGCCCTACCAGCGGATTGCTGGCCAGCGGGAGCTGGGACCAGACGGTGCGCCTGTGGGATCTGCGCACCGGCCAGCTCGTGGCGCTGCTGGCCGGCCATACCTCATATGTCAGCGCGCTGGTCTTCAGCCCCGACGGCGTGACGCTCGTCACCGGCGGTTATGACCAGACCATACGGCTGTGGGATGTGCAGACCCGTCAATTACGCACCATGCTGCGCGGCCACACCTCCTGGATCTGGGCGCTGGCATTCAGCCCCGATGGGGCAACGCTCGCAAGCGCCCATCACGATCAGGTTGTCCGCCTCTGGGGCACATCCAGCCGGGCGGTGCGGGCGACCCTGGAAGGCCAAATTCACGAGGTGACCACAGTGGCTATCAGCCCTGATGGCACCACGCTGGCCAGCGCTGGGAACGATCGCAAGGTGCGGCTGTGGGATGTTGGCACCGGTCAGCTCGCCCGGGTCTTCGCGGGGCACATGGCGGCAGTCCACCAGGTTCGCTACAGCCCAGACGGAAAGTGGCTCGCCAGCGGCGATGTGGATGGAACCGTATGGATATGGGATCTTCACGACGATCGGCATCGTAGCGTGCACCATGGCCAGCGACACTCGGCTGGCCCGGTCGCGTGGGGCAGGCAGCCGGAGAGCAGCGATCTGCTCCTCGCGACGCCGACTGATGAATTCGGCATCCAGCTCTGGAACGCACGAACTGGTCAGCCGCTGCGCCTGCTCCGTGGCCATAGCGCGATCATCACCGCCCTCGCAATGAGCATGCGTGGCGCGCTGCTGGTCAGCGGGAGCTGGGATCTAACGGTTCGCCTCTGGGATGTAACCACCGGGCAGCTCACCCGCATCCTACACGGCCACACCAACTATGTCATGGCCACCGCGCTCAGCCCTGACGAGACGCTGGTCGCGAGCGGCAGCCTGGATGGAACGGTGCGTGTGTGGGACTGCGATCATGGCTCAGAGCGGCATTGCCTGCTCGGCCACGTGGGCGGTGTCTTTGCCGTGGCGTTCAGCCCCGACGGCGCCATCCTCGCTAGTGGCAGCGACGACGAGACGATCCGGCTATGGGAGCTTGCTACCGGCGTGTGCGTGGCGACGCTGCGTGCGGAGGGTCCATATAGCGGGATGAATATCGCTGGCGCGATGGGGCTGACCGAAGCCCAGCGGGCGGCGCTCAAGGCGCTCGGCGCCGTCGAGCACCGGTAGGGCCCCTCTGGCAGAGCACTACCATCCCAGCGGGTTGATACCAACTCTGTTTGATTACTTGTGTTTTCTTGTGCGGCGGCCGGCTTTGCCGGGCGCCGCACAAGAAAAAGAAATTTCGGGGGCGGCAAAGCTGCCCCCGAACCTCCACCATAATCTAAGCGCTCAGCCGGATTTGGTATGAACCGCTGAAGCTGGGCACAGGCGGAAGGCTTTCCGTGCCCTGTGCGGGTTTGGTTGTTTGCCGCCGGCATGCCCGCCGCCCACAGCCGGCGTGTGCTACCCCGGCCACAGCCCCTGGCCCTCGCGCTCGATCGGGTAGCCCGCGCTGGCCAGGTGCTGCACCACGGCCTGGCCGTGGGACTCGTCGCGCACCTCAAGCACCATCTCGATGCCGACGCGGTCGACCGGCACCAGCCAGACCGCGCGGCGGTGGAAGATATCGATCACATTCGCGCCCGCGCGCGCGACGTGGTCGATCAGCGGCGCCAGGTTGCCCGGCCGGTCGTCGACGGTCGTGCGCAGCAGGATGTAGCGCCCCTGCTTCACCAGCACCTGCTCGAGCACGCGCGCCAGCAGGTTGCCGTCGATATTGCCGCCGCACAGCACCGTGCAGGCGGTGTCGCCGCCCGACAGGCGCACCTTGCCGGCCAGCAGCGCCGCCACGCCGGCAGCGCCGGCGCCCTCGACCACCTGGCGCGCGTTCTGGGCGGCGTGCGCAATCCCGCGCGCGATCTCGTCGTCGTCGACCGTCACCACCTCGTCGATCAGATCGCGAATAATCGGCAGCGTCAGGTCGCCCGGGCGCTTTACCGCAATGCCATCGGCGATTGTGCGCGCGGTGGCGGCGGTGATCGGCTCGCCGGCCGCGAGCGACTGCGGCACCGGCGCGCAGCCGGCCGCCTGCACGCCAATGATGCGCACATCGGGCATGAGCGCCTTGACGGCGACCGCGATGCCGCCGATCAGGCCGCCGCCACCGATTGGCACCACCAGCACCGAGAGATCCGGCAGCGCCTCGACGATCTCGAGGCCGATCGTGCCCTGCCCGGCGATCACCCGCTCGTCGTTGAATGCGTGCACATACGTCAGGCCGCGCTCTTGCTGGAGCACGCGCGCGTGCGCGCCGGCGTCGTCGAAGCTGGCGCCGTGCAAGATCACCTCGGCGCCTAGCCGGCGCGTGGCGGCCACCTTGGTGAGCGGCGCGCGCTCGGGCATGACGATCGTGGCGGGGATGCCCTGCAGCCGCGCAGCCAGCGCCACGCCCTGCGCGTGGTTGCCGGCCGAGTGTGCGATCACGCCGCGCGCGCGCTCGTCGGCCGCGAGCCGGCTGATCGTGTTGTAGGCGCCGCGGATCTTGAACGAGCCGCTGCGCTGGGTGTTTTCGGCCTTCAGAAACACACGCGCGCCTAGCTCGTCGGAGAGGCGCTCGTCGGACAAAATCGGCGTGGCGTTGATGATCCCGCGCAGCACGCGCCGGGCGGCCTGAATGTCGGCCAGGGTGACGGTCATAGGCGCAACCTCGTTGTTGACGTTTCTTGAGCGGCTGTGCGGCTATTGTACCACTCTCGGCTATAATAGTTTTACAGGGCTTACGCGGTCGCCTGCGATATGGGCTCCTTCTGCCTGCGGCAGCATGGTACTGTATCCTTTGTGCTCAGATTTTGGCGCTTTGCGCCACCTTCTGAGCACCATCCATGAAAAAGTACCGCCAAAGGCTGAGCACGCCAACTGCCTAAGTTCTACAATTGTTTGGAAATACCAATGGTGGGCGCCTGGGCGCTGTAGGCTCCCAGCGTACCATAGAAGGTGGGTTGCGACGTGCATCGGCCTTTGGTGATTGGCGTAGCAGGCGGCAGCGGCTCGGGCAAAACCACCGTGACGCGCGCGATCGTCGAGCGGGTGGGCGCGCAGCGGATCGCGCTGCTGCCGCACGACGCGTATTATTCCGATCTTTCGCACATGCCGTTTGAAGAGCGGCACCGCGTCAATTTCGACCACCCCAACGCGTTTGATAATGGGCTGTACCTGGCGCATATCGACGCGCTGATCGCCGGGCAGGCCGTGGCGCTGCCCAGCTACGATTTCGCCACCTACACCCGCCAGCCCGAGGTGCTGCCGGTGCCGCCGCAGCCCGTGGTGCTGCTCGAGGGTATTCTGATCTTCGCCGACGCCGACCTGCGCGCGCGTATGAATATCAAGCTGTTTGTCGACGCCGAGAGCGACCTGCGGATCATCCGGCGCCTGCAGCGCGACATGATCGAGCGCGGCCGATCGGCTGAGTCGGTGATCGAGCAGTATCTGAAGACGGTGCGGCCTATGCACCTCGAGTTTGTCGAGCCGAGCAAGCGCTACGCCGATATTATCATCCCGCGCGGCGGGCTGAACGCGATCGCGATCGATATGATCGCTGCGCGGATCGAGCTGATGCTGGCCGAGCGGAGCACGGCATGATCCTGCTGGCGACGCTTGTGCACGACGCGGGGCTGGATCTCAGCGGCCCGGCGCTGCGGCGCGAGGCCGTGCGCGCAATCGTGATGCGCGGGCGCAAGCTGCTGCTGCTGCTGTCGCCGGCCGCCGGCGATTATAAATTTCCGGGCGGCGGCGTCGAGGCGGGCGAAACTGACGCAGCGGCGCTGGCGCGCGAGCTGCGCGAGGAGTGCGGGCTGCGGGCCATCCAGGTGCTCGCTGAGTTCGGCCAGGTGGTCGAGCACGCGCGGCCGATCGAGCCAGGCTACGCCGTGTTCAGCATGACCTCGCGCTACTACCTGTGCGAAGCCACTGGCCCGGCCGGCGCGCAGCAGCTCGACGCGTACGAGCGCGCCCTCGGGCTGCTGCCGGCGTGGGTCGATATCGACCAGGCGATCCGCGCCAACAGCGCCGCGCTGCGGGGTGGCGAGCGTGCCGCGCGCTGGGTGCGGCGCGAAACGCTGGTGCTGGAGCAAATCAGCCGACGCATGCTCGGCGGCTAGCGCGCCACGCGGCCAATTTGCCAGCGCCGCGGCTTCCCGCTACAATCGGCAGCAGCAATGTCCCGAGCGGCGCAGGCGCGCCGCCACGAGAAACGCGCTATGACACAGCCACTCGCCGTCTACCCGCTGCCGCCGCAGCTGCCGGCTAACCCCTACCTCGACATGCTCTACGCGCCGATGGGCGCGCTGGGCATCCAGGTGCGCCGCGGCCGGCCACGCGCCGAGCTGCCGCGCCTGGCGTTTGGGCGCGGGCCGCGCATTCTGCACCTGCACTTTTTCGACGAGCTGACCCAGCGGCCGAGCCGCGGCGCGACGGCGCTGCGCAGCCTGGGCTTTGTGTCGCTGCTGAGCCTGCTGCGGCTGCGCGGCGTGCGGCTGGTGTGGACGGCGCACAACCTCCAGCCGCACGAGGCGCACCAGCCAACCTGGGCATGGCTGCTCTACCGCACGGTGGCGCGCCAGAGCGCCGCGATCATCGCGCACAGCCAGGCCGCGCGCGCGCAGCTCGAACGGCGCTACGGCCCGCTGCCGCAGGCACGGGTGATCGCCCACGGCAACTCCATTGGCTGCTACGGGCCGCCGCGCGAGCGCGCCGCCAGCCGGGCCGCGCTTGGGCTGCCGCCCGACGGCCGCGTGCTGCTGAGCCTCGGCGCGCTGCGGCCATACAAAGGGCTGGAAGACCTGCTCGACGCGTTTGAGCGCCTGCCCGCCGCCACGCGCGGCACGCTGCTGATCGCCGGCGCGCCAAAAGACCGCGCCTACGCGGCGGCGCTGGCCCGCCGCGCTGCGCCGATCGAAGGCGCGCGGCTCGACGCGCGCTTTGTGCCCGACGACGCGCTGGCCGGCTACTTCGCCGCCGCCGACGCCGTGGCGCTGCCCTACCGGCAGTTGCTCACCTCGGGAGCGCTGCTGGCCGCGATGTCGTACGCGCGGCCGGTGATTGCGCCGGCGTTTGGGCCGGCGGCCGAGCTGGTGAGCGAGGGCGAGCAGGGCTTTCTGTTCGCGCCCGGCGACGTGGGCGCGCTGGCGCAGGCCCTGGCGCGCGCGGCCGCACAGCCGGATCTCGACGCGCTCGGCCAGAGCGCCCTCGCCAGCGCGCGCGCGCTGAGCTGGGACACGATCGCCCAGGCCACCGCAGCGCGTACCGCTCGCTAACCCATAGCGGAGTGCGGAGCGTGTGAGCGAGGGAGCGGAGAGCGGGGAGCGTAGAGCGTGGGAGCGAGGGAGCGCAGGCCCTAGCTCAACCCGATCGGGGAGGGAGGCACGCACGATGCGTGCCCTACGGAGAAGGCTGTGCCAGTGGCGATCTCAGACGCAACATGCCTCGTGGCGCGGAGTGACGTGTCGGTTAGCCACAAAGCGTGCCCTACGGGAACGAAGGCCGTGCCAATGGCGATATCAGACGCACATGCCTCGTGGCGTGGAGTGACGTGTCGGTTAGCCACGAGCAGATGCGCCACCGAGGCTCAACAGACAAAAGTCATTCTTTATGGGGCCTGGGGCGCTAGCCCCAGCGGGGGAGTGCAGAGGGCGGGCGGCCGCCCTCTGCCGCGGGGCGCGGGGCGCGGAGCCCCCGAAAGCCTCGCAGGGGGCGCGTACCCCCTCCGAAAGTCTCGCAGGGGCGCATAGCCCCGAAAGCCTCGCAGGGGCGCGTAGCCCCCGAAAGCCTCGCAGGGCGCATAGCCCCGAAAGAGCGCAGAGCGAGTGATCGCGCAAGACCCTGAATTTGCGCGCCCCCGCCGGTCGTGCTATTCTCTGGCGCATGTGGAGCAGCCTGAACCGCCCCGAGGCAGATCAAGACCCGCGCGCCTCCGACGCGCGCCGGCGCATCCTGGCGCGCCTGGGCGACTACGCCGCGCTGCTCGTCGGCCCGCTTAACCTGCGCCCGCGCGCCGCGACACTCCACGCCGCCGACGACAGCCGGATCGAGGTGCGCGTCAGCACCGCGTCGAGCCATGTGCTGCTGGTGATCGCGCCCGAGACCGACCTCGCCGCCGAGGTGTACTGGCTGCGCGCGCTGGCGGCCACCAACCTGCCCATCCCGCGGCTGATCGCGCACGACCTGAGCTGCAGCGTCGCGCCGTTCACCTACGCGATCGAAAGCTACGCCAGCGGCGCGCCGCTCGACTGGCTCGAAGACGGCCCGCGCATGCGCGTCGTCGCACGCCAGATTGGCCGGACGCTGCGCCGCACCCACCAGGTGGCCGCGGCGGGGTTTGGCCGGCCCACCACCGCCGGGCGCTGGCCGGCGCGCGGCTGGGGCGATGCGCTACGCGCCTGGCTGGGCGGCCTCGACTTCTGGCCGCGCGCCGGCGAGCTGCTGGGCGCCGAGCTGGCCGATGCGCTGCGCGCCGCCACGATCGATCACCCTGCGCTGGCGTGCGAGCGCGCCAGCGTGCTGCACGGCGCGATCGAGCCCGCGCGCGCGCTCGTGACCGTGGGCGAAAGCGCGCAGATCGAGGCGCTCACCCGGCCCGGCGATATGGTTGGCGGCGACCCGCTCTTCGACCTGGCGCACGCGCTGCTGTCGCGCCACCCGGCGGCGTTTCGCCAGGGCGTGCGCGAGGGCTACACCGCCATGGGCGCGCTCGCGCCCGAGCACGAGGGCCGGCTGCGCCGGATGGGCCTGCTGCTCGAAGCCTGCGCAGCCACGCGCCACGGCGAGGCCGCCGCGCTGCCCGACTTCTGCGCCGCCGAGATCCGCGCGCTCGGCCAGCCGTAACGAGGAGAAAGCCATGCCGATCGCCGACCAGTTTGAGTACGACCGCGCCGCGCCGCCCGACCAGCGCCCGATCGCGGAGGCTGAGTCGGGCGGCGTGGCCGAGCGGCTGTTCAGCTACCGCGCGCCCGGCGGCGAGCGGCGCGTGGCCACGCTCATCCGGCCGGCCGCTGCGGGCAGCTACGCGGCGATCCTGTTCGTGCACTGGTACGAGCCCGAGGCCCACGACTCGAACCGCACGCAGTTTGAAGCCGAGGCCCGCGCGCTGGCCAGGCGCGGCGCAATCGCGCTGCTGGTCGAAACCATGTGGTCGGATCGCGACTGGTTCTTCAAGCGCACCCAGGGCGACGACATCGGCAACTCAGTGCGCCAGGTGATCGAGCTGCGCCAGGCGCTCGACCTGCTGCTGGCCGAGCCGGGCGCCGACCCCGGCCGGCTGGCGTATGTCGGGCACGACTTCGGCGCAATGTACGGCGTGCTGATGGGCGCGGCCGATCGCCGGCCCGCCTGCTACGCGCTGATGGCCGGAACGCCGCGCTTCCCCGACTGGTACCTGTACTACCCGCGCCTGGAAGAAGCGCCGCGCGCAGCTTTTGCCGCCAGCATGGCGCCCTACGATCCAATCGATCACGTGGCGAGCCTCGCGCCGGCGCCGCTGCTGTTTCAGTTCGGCACCGACGACCCGCACGTGCCGCGAGCGCGCGCCGAAGCTTTTTTCGCCGCCGCCAGCGCGCCAAAGCAGCTCGCCTGGTACGAGTGCGGCCACGCCTTGAACGAGCGCGCGCGCGCCGACCGCGAGGCCTGGCTGGCGGCGCGCCTACAGCTGGCCGAGTAGCGCCGAAGGAGCACGCATGCCCGAACGAGTAGGATTGATCGGCCTGGGGCTGATGGGCAAGCCAATGGCGCACAACCTACTGCGCGCCGGCTTCAGCCTCACCGTCTTCAACCGCAGCCAGCCGGCGATCGACGAGCTCGCCGCAGCGGGGGCGCGGCCGGCCGGAAGCCCGCGCGATCTGGCCGCGCAGAGCGATGTTGTGATCACCATGCTGCCCGACGCGCCAGATGTCGAGGCAGTGGCGCTCGGCCGTGACGGCGTGGTGGAAGGCGGGCGGGCGGGGCTGCTGCTGATCGACATGAGCACGATCGCGCCGTCCGCCGCTCAGCGCATTGCCGCAGCGCTGGCCGAGCGCGGCATGCATATGCTCGACGCCCCGGTGAGCGGCGGCGACGTCGGCGCGCGCCAGGCCACGCTGTCGATCATGGTCGGCGGCGCGGCCGGCGACCTCGAGCGCGCGCGACCGGTGCTGGCGGCGCTCGGCAGCACGATCACGCACTGCGGGCCGAGCGGCGCCGGCCAGGTGGTGAAAGCCTGCAACCAGCTCGCCGTGGCGCTGCACTACGCCGCAGCCTCCGAGGCGCTGGTGCTCGGCGCGATGGCCGGCGTCGACCCGGCGGTGATCTTGCGGGTGCTTGGCGGCGGCCTGGCGCAGAGCCGCGTGATGGATCTGCGCGGCGCGACCATGGCCCGCCACGCGTTTGCGCCAGGCGGCAAGGCCAGGTTTCACCGCAAAGACCTAGGGATCGTCCTCGAGCTGGCGCGCGCGCACGGCGCGGTACTGCCATTCAGCGCGCTGGCCGACCAGCTGTACACCGCGCTGGTGCAGCACGGCGGCGGCGACCTGGATCACTCGGCGCTGCTGCTTGAGATCGAGCGGCTGTCCGGCTTCGCGCTCGCGCCCGAGTAGGGCGGCGGAGCGGCGGCTCAGGCGCCGGGGCCGATTTTGCCCTCGAACGCCGCAAGCGCGGCCACGAGCTGCTCCTGGCGCAGCGCGGCGGTCATATCGCCACGGGTGCGCTCGAGCACCGCGCGCAGCGCGTCGGTGGTGCGGCGTAGCCCGCCAGTGATCGCGTCGGGGTAGTCGACCGTCACCAGCATGCTGTAGACATCGTCCATCGCGTCGAGCAAGGTTTCGCCGCGCGCGACCTGGCCATGGCGCAGGCCATCGAGGATGGCGCGGCGCAGCTCGGAGGCCGCCTCGGCCAGGCCATTCAGGTAGGCCGCCGGGTCGACGCCGAGCGCCGCCGGGCCTGGCGGCGGGTCGCCGTGGAGAAACGCGTACACCAGCGCGGCCTCGGCGTACTCCTTGAGCGCGTCCTGGGTGTAGCCGGCAAACAGCAGCGCCGGAGCGTCGGCGAGGCCGGCGCGCAGGCCGTGGGCAGTCTCGGCGGCGGCACCAAGCAGCTCGGCGGCCTCGGCGAACTCGCCGCGATGCACCGCGCGGATGGTGTTGGCGCACTGGCGAATCAGCGAGCGCGATGTCGCGATCGCGCGCTCGCGGGCGGCGTGGCTGGCCTCGATCTGGGCGACAGCCTCGGCGACGATTGCCTCGATGGTCATGGGCTGGTTCCTCCCGCCAGGTATGTGTCTGCTGCGGCGCGCGGCGGCTTCGCCCCGCGCCCCCACCAAGTGCCGTATTATACCAACTCCGTTTGATTACTTGTGTTCTTAGGCGGCGCCCGCGCCGGGCGCTGCACAAGAAAAGTTAGTTTGGCGGCTTCGCCGCCCGACCCCGAACATACAGCAAGTGATCAGCCGGATGTGCTAGCCGGCCTCCAGGCTCGCGATCAGGCCGGGCAGAATGCCAAGGTGCGCGATCTCGTAGAACCCCGGCTGGCTTGCCAGCGGCAGGTCGGCGGCTTCGTGCGCCCAGGTATACTCGTGCGGCACATACACCGCGCTGGCGCCCAGCGCCAGCACCGGCAGGATGTCGGAGCGCAGCGAGTTGCCGACCATCAGAAAGCGCTCGGGCGCGACGCGGTGGCGCTGCAGCAGCGCAGCATAGATCTCCTGGCGCTTATCGCTCACGATCTCGACCGCGCGGAAGTGCCCGGCCAGCCCCGAGCGCGCGATCTTCTGCTCCTGGTCGCGCAGGTCGCCCTTGGTGATCAGCATGAGCGTGTAGGCGCCGGCCAGGTGCGCCAGCGTGTCGGCCACATGCTCGAGCAGCTCCACGTCGGCCGACAGCATGGCCCTGGCCGAGTCGATGATTGCCTGGATCTCGCGGCCGGTGACGCGGCCCTCGGTCAGCTCGACGGCCGTCTCGATCATCGAGAGCGCGAAGGCCTTGACGCCATAGCCGAAATGCTGCAGATTGCGCATCTCGGTTTGGAAAAGGCGCTCGTCGATCCAGTCGGGGCTGTGGTAGTGCGCCAGCTGCTGCCGCAGCTGGGCCTGGGCCTCGACGTACAGGCGCTCGCAGTGCCAGAGCGTGTCGTCGGCGTCGAAAGCGATGATATCAAAGCGTGGCATCGGTTGTACTCCCATCAATGTCGCTCTATACTACCACACCTGCGCGCGGCGGCACGCTTTTCGGCGCCACGAGGCATGCGCCACCGGCGCGGCGCTTGAGCCGGCATTCTTTCAATTTACAGGACTTACGCGGTGTCCTCCCGCGTGGGAGGGTTGGAGGGCGGCTTTGCCGCCCCCAAACCCCCACCGCGTAACTCGTGTCAATTTACAGGACTTACGCGGTGCGCGTTTTTGCCTTCGGCAGAGCGGTACTTTTCCATGGATGGTGCTCAGATTTTGGCGCAAAGCGCCAAAATCTGAGCACAAAAGAAAGTGCAGTACAATGCTGCCGCAGGCAGAAGGAGCCGATATCGCAGGCGACCGCGTAAGTCCTGTCAACTTAGGGCTTACGCTGTTGGCGTGCTCAGCCTGCAGCAGAGGGGGGCTGGCGCCCCCAAGCGCCCCACGCGGGGGCACGGCATACGCGGCAGTACCTTTCGGAAAAGAGGCGATGGTATGCTAGCAGGGGTCAAGGCGGTTGGGCTGTTTGCGATCGCGGCGGTGTGCGAGCTAGGCGGCGCCTACCTGGTGTGGCAGTGGCGGCACGCCGGCCGGCCGGCGCCGTTCGTGCTGGCGGGCGTTGTGGCGCTGCTGCTCTACAGCCTGGTGCAGACCGCGCAGGTGTTTAGCTTTGGCCGGGCGTTCGCGGCGTACGGCGCGGTGTTTATTCTGGGCGCGACGCTGTGGGGCTGGGCGGTAGACGGGACGGCGCCGGACCGCTGGGATTGGCTTGGCGCGGGCATCTGCCTGGTGGGCGCGGCGGTGATGCTGTGGATGCCGCGCCCGGCCGGCTAAGCCGGCACGTGGCGCGGCCCCTGTCGCGGTCAGCGCCGCAGCATCGGCAGGAAGCGCTGAGCCGGGTTGGCGATCAGCGTGGCCGCAACCTGGCGCGCGCCGGTGGTGCGCGTCACGGTGGCGCTGTTGACGATCACGCCGGTGGCGGCGCTGTCGAGCGTCACGGTGTAGTCGATCGCCACCGCCACGCCGATCGCCGGCGCGCCCGACCAGCTGATCGTGCGGCTGGCGCCGTCGTAGCTGGCGGCCGGCAGCGTGTTCGGCGTGATGCTTGGGCCGGCGACGAGCGTCAGGCCGGTGGGGAGCTGGTTCGCCAGGCCGACCGCCGCGCCGTCGCCGCCGATCTGGATCGAGTAGCCGACCGCCTGGCCCTGGCGCGCGCCGCCAGCCGACACAGCCATGCGCTCGCCGCCGGGCGGGCGCGCCTGGCCCGAGTCCTGGCTGATCTGCAGCGACGACTCGTCGATCGCCTCGAAGTCGCTGCCGTGGATCTGGCGCAGCTCGGCCACGAGGGTATCGTCGTCCCAGCCGGGGTCGGGCGCGCCGCTGAGATACCAGCCCGTGCCGTTGTCGGCCACGATCATGCCATATTTCTTCAGCGCGGTGAGTATCACGCGGGTTTGGTCGGAGAAGCCGGCGATGTTGACGCTGGCCTTGAGGCGGAAGCGCAGACCGTTGGGCGGCACGCGCGTGCCGGCCGGCGGGGTAGCGGGGCAGCTATCGGGCACGGCCTTGTGGCGCGCCGGCCAGATATAGTAGTTGGCGGTGCAGGGCACCGTGAAGCGCAGGGCGTGATTGATCGCGCCGGCGCGTACTTCGTCGTAGCGCGTCAGGCCGGGCAGGATGGGCAACCCGGCCGCGTCGGCCGATGTCTTGCCGTCGGTGCGCAGCGCGTTCGAGCCAAGGTCGAACACCGCGCCCGACCCGGCGAGCCAGCCGTCGCCGGCGGGCTCGCTGGCCCATGTCTCGTAGAGCTTGCACGACCCCTGCACCAGCGTGAGGATATGCCGGTCGCCGCCGGCCTCGATATGGGGCGACGACGGAATCGGGTACGGGCCAGGGTCGCTCTCGTCGGCATAGGTGAAGCTAACCGGCACGAGCGGCTGGTTCTGCGGCACGATATTGAACGGGATGCCATAATCGCCATACTTGGCCGAGCCAAAATCGGGGTGCATGCCGGTGCTGGCGCCGATGTTGGCCACATACTCGGCCGAGTGGGCATCGACCGGCAGCTGGTCGATCGGCGTATTCCAGATATTGTCAGCGGGGAGGATCTGGCATCCCTCGAGGCTGGGCGCCTGAGCGCGGGTAGTGGCGGGCTGAAGCGTCGCGAGCAGCACGGCCAGGCTGGTGGCACAACACGCGGCAAGAGTGGCTTTTCGGCGCATAAGGTCAGCTCCTATGCTTGTTCGAAACGACAATGCGAGCGGGCCGGCACTGCCAGTATAGCATATTCGCCACTTAGAGGTGGCGAATACTCGCTTCGGCGCGGGCAAGGTAGCGCGCGTACTGCTGTTGAACCTCGCCAAGCCAGCCGGCCGGTCGCTCGACTAAACGCGGATCGAGGCCGCGCGGCACCTCGTAGAGAAAGCGCGCCCAGCGGGTAGCCCACCAGATCCACATGATTGTGGTATATGTCGTGATCCGCTCGATCGCCTGAGGGTCGTTCATGCGCACAGCATAGGCAGCGATGAGTTGCTCCCAGGCGGCTGGCGGCACGGCGGCGTAGGCGGGATGGGTGATCAGGTCGGCCCAATCGAAGGCCGGATCGCCCCAGCCGCTGTTCTCCCAATCGACGGCGGCCCAGCCCCGGGCGCTCCGGATGAAGTTGCGCCAGTTACCGTCGACGCGGCACAGCGCGCGCGGCGGCGCATCCCACACTGGCGGCGTCCATTGCTCCAGCCAGCCGACGATCGGCGCGAGCGAGGGCGGGCGCTCGGCCGTGGGGATGCGCGCAAGGTGCGTGAAAATCAGCTGCCGGCCATCCGCGCCGGAAGAGAGATTGAGCACCGCCTCGGCCAGCGGCGCCGATATGGCCAGCGGAGTAATGCGGTGGAAGGCGCAGTATAGATCAAGAAGGTGCTGCCAGTCGGCCTGGCTTGCCGGCGGGCCAGCGAGCACCGGCCCGTCGAGCCACATCTGCACGACCAGCGGCTGGCGGTAGCGCTGCTGCTCGTGCCAGACGGCGCGCGGCGCGCACGCGACCCCAGCGTGAGCCAGCGCCACAAGCGCGGCGTACTCGCGCCCGGCGCGGTCGCGGTCGTCGCGCAGCGTGAATTTGAGTGCGTAGTCGCCGTGGGCGTGCGTGGCGCGGTAGAGCAGATTATTCGCGCCGCCCGCAACCGGGCTGATGTGCCAGCCCCGCCAGCGCCGAGCAGCGACCACCGGGTTGCAGTCGAGGTAGCCGGCCAGGGCTTGCAGCTCGTGGCCGATCTCAGTCAATTGGATGCTCTCTCTCTGCGAAGCCGCCTGCAGCTAGCGCAGCGCCGCGATCGTAGCGTCGTCGAAGGGGTTCTGGCCCGCCTCCAGCGCGCCGAGCCAGCGCTGGCGCTCGGTGCGGCTGGCGTCGTAATCGCGCTTGCCCTGCGACCACGCCACGAACTGCTTGAAGTCCTCGATCGCGCCGGCCGTATCGCCGCTGAGCGCGCGCGCCAGGCCGCGGCTGTCGTGAATATCGCCGTTCTGCGGATCGAGCTCCACCGCGCGGTCGCAGGCGCTGAGCACCTGGCGCGCGCCGCCCCACAGGCTGCCGTACCAGCACAGCGTGTTCAAATCATCGGCCGAGATGTCCAGCGTCGGGTCGAGGCGCTGGGCTTCAACAAAGGCGGCTATCGCATCTTGTACCTTGCCCTGCTGCGCCAGGCGCCCGCCGTTCGCCAGCTGGTGCCGCGCGGCCAGGCTGCCGGCCTCGCGCTCGGGGTCGAGCTGCTGGCTCGGGTCGAGCGCCAGCGCCTGCTTGAGCAGCGCGACTGCGCCAGCCACATCGCCTGCGCGCGCCTGGTCGCGGCCCTGCGTCACCAGGCCGTCGGCTGCGGCGGCGCGCGCCTCGCGCTCGGGGTCGAGCTGCAAGCCTGGGTCGAGCGCCAGCGCCTGCTTGAACAGCGCGACTGCGCCGGCCTGATCGCCTGCGCGCGCCTGGTTGCGCGCCGCCTCGAGCACGCTCGGGTGAACTGGCGCGGCCGCGCAGGTTTTGTGGTACGGCTCGTCGCCGAGGTACTGGCGCCACTCTTCCCACGACAGGTTGCGGTTGGCCAGCTGGCACGCCTGGGCCTGCCAGCTCGCGAAGCGCACATCCCAGAGGATGATCGTCGAGTCGCCGCTACCCGAGGCCAGCGTCTGGCTGTCGGGGCTGAACGCCACCGTGCGCGCCCAGCTGCTGTGCCCTAGCAGCCTGCGCCCGAGCTGCTGGCGCGCCTGCGCGTCCCAGAGCGCCACGCTGCCGTCCTGGTCGGAGATGGCCAGCAGCCGGCCGTCGGGGCTGAAGGCCACGCCGTTCACGGTATTGTTCTGAATAAACGGCCCGCCGATGCGCTGGCGCGTCGCGACATCCCACAGGATCATGGCGCTGTCCTGGCTGCCCGAGGCGAGCGTCTTGCCGTCGGGGCTGAACGCCACTGCCCACACGCGCCAGCTGTGGCCGCTGAGGGTTGCGATGCGCTTGCCACTGGCGACATCCCACAGGATGATGCGGTTGTCGGCGCCGCCGGAGGCGAGCGTCTTGCCGTCGGGGCTGAACGCCAGGCTCAGCGCCCAGTCGGTGTGGCCGGCGAGCGGCGCGCCGCGCGAGCGGCGCGTGGCCACGTCCCAGAGGATGATCGTGTTGTCGTCGCTGGCCGACGCCAGGGTTTTGCCGTCGGGGCTGAACACGACGCTGCGCACGCGATCGGTATGGCCGCTGAGCGGCTGGCCGATCGGCTGGCGCGTGGCGACGTCCCACAGGTTGATGATCCTATCGGCACCGCCCGACGCCAGCGTCTTGCCGTCGGGGCTGAACGCCACGCTCCAAACGCCCTGGGTGTGGCCGCGCAGCGGCCGGCCGACGGGCTGGCGCGTAGCTGCGTCCCACAGCATCACGGTACTGTCGTCGCTGCCGGAAGCGAGCAGCGTGCCGTCGGGGCTGAACGCCACCGCGATCACGCTGTCGGTGTGGCCCGCAAGCGCCTGGCCGAGCTGCTGGCGCGCGGCGATGCTCCAGAGGCCGACGGTGGTGTCGTCGCTGGCGGATGCGAGCAGCGTGCCGTCGGGGCTGAACGCCACGCTCTGGATGTTGCCGGCGTGCCCGCTGAGCGGCTGGCTATCGATCGGCTGGCGCGTGGCTACGTCCCAGAGAATGACGGTTTTGTCGGCGCTGGCCGACGCGAGGGTTTTGCCATCGGGGCTGAACGCCAGGCTGTAGACTACCGAGGTGTGGCCGGCGAGCGGCTGGCCGATCGGCTGGCGCGTGGCTACGTCCCAGAGAATGACGGTTTTGTCGGCGCTGGCCGACGCGAGGGTTTTGCCGTCGGGGCTGAAGGCGACGCCGCGCACCCAGTCGGCGTGGCCGGTCAGCGGCTCGCCGATCGGCTGCTGAGTAGCCACATTCCACAGCCGGATGGTGCTGTCCCAGCTGCCCGAGGCCAGCGTCTTGCCGTCGGGGCTGAAGGCCACGCTGCGCACCCAGTTGGTGTGGCCAGTCAGCGGCTGGCCGATCGGCTGGTGAGTGGCGGCGTCCCAGAGGCGAATGGTATTGTCGTTGCTGCCCGAAGCGAGGGTTTTGCCGTCGGGGCTGAACGCCACGCTCCAGACTGCGCTGCCGTGGCCCTGCAGCGGCTGGCCGATCGGCTGGTGGGTGGCGGCGTCCCAGAGGCGGATGGTATTGTCGTCGCTGGCCGAGGCGAGGGTTTTGCCGTCGGGGCTAAACGCCACGCTAGTGACCCAGCTGGTGTGGCCGGTCAGCGGCTGGCCGATCGGCTGGCGGGTCGCGACGTCGCGCAGGATGATCGTGCCATCCTGGCTGGCCGAGGCGAGGATCTTGCCGTCGGGGCTGAACGCCACGCTGTAGACAATATTGGAATGGCCGGGCAAGAACGACACCAGGCGCGGGCTAGCCTCAAGGCCGGCCAGCAGGCTGCCGCGCACCTCGACGGCCTCGGGATCGAGGCGGGCAGCCTCGAGGGCCAGCAGCACGGCGCGGCTGCTATCGCCGGCGTTGATCAGCGACTGGGCCGCGAGCTGGCGCGCGAGCGCGGCCTGGCGCTGCTGGCGCGCGAGGTTGCGCTGCTGAAACGCGAACCCGCCCAGCAGCGCGGCGGCCAGCAGCAGAATGCCGGCGCTCGCCAGCGCGGCGGCGAGCCAGAGCGCGCGGCGGCGCAGGCGCTGGCTCGCCGCCGCCTGGATCTCGGCGCGCTGGCGCTGCTCTTCGGCGAGCGCCTGGGCCTGGGCCAGCTCGCGCTGCTGCTGCTCGCGCTCGCCCTGCGCCTGCCGGTCGCGCTGCGCCAGGCTGGTGTCGAGGTAGGATTGCTCGTGGGCATTCAGCGCGAGCGCGCCGCCCGAGGCAACTGCGGCAAACTGCGCCAGGCGCGCGCCGCTGGCCAGGAAGCTGGCGTCGTAGCGGCTGGCAGCCCACTCGGCGGCGGCAGCGGCGAGCTGACGCTGGATGCGCAGCTCGGCGCGCGCGGCGTCGAGCCAGGCGCGCAGGCGCTGCCAGTGGCGGATCAGCGCCTCGTGCGCCACCTCGACGGTCGGCTCGCGCGTGGCCGGGTCGCGGTCGAATGTCAGCAGGCGCGCGCGGCCGTACACCTCCAGCACGGCTTCGAGCGCCGACTCGGCCTCAGCGGCGGCCGCAGGCGCCTGGCGGGCCGCCGCCGGGCCGCCGCTCAGCTCGGCGTAGCGCGCGCGGCGCCGGGTATCTTCGGCGCCCTCGCCCAGGTTGATCAGCCGCAGAAACAGCTGGCGCGCCGCCGGCTGCGCCGCTGGCGGCAGGCCGGCGTACAGCGCATCGGCGCGGCGCGCGAGGGCGCCCTGCATACCCCCGCTGGCGCGGTAGGCCGCCAGTGTCAGCGCCGCCCCAGTGCGCTGCTCAAACAGCTCGGTAAGCGCGTACTGCAGCAGCGGCAGCGCGCCCGGCTGCGCGCCAACATCGCCGACGATCGCCGCCACCAGGTCGGGCGCTGCCGCCACCCCAACCCGCTGGGCCGGCGCGGCGATCGCCTGCTCAAGCTCGCCCGGCGCGAGCGGCAGCACCACCTCGGTGCGCTGGCGCAGCAGCGCGCCAAACTCCGGGTACAGCAGCGGCCGGTCGTAGAAATCGGCGCGCAGCGTGACGACCACGCGCACGCGGCTGTACGGGTCGGTCGCCGCCGCGACGATCGTATCGAGAAAATGGCGCCGGCGCGCCTCGTCGGCCACCAGCGTGAACAGCTCTTCGAACTGGTCGATCACCAGCACCACCTCGGTCTCGTCGCCGCCAGGCACCGCCTGGTCGACCACGCGCAGGAGGCCGCGCGAGTCGAGCAGCAGCGGCGCCACCAAGTCGTCGGGCGGGTCGACGGCGACGCGCACGAGCGCCTGGGCCAGCTCCTCGATCGGCTGCGCGCCAGGGTGCAGGTCGAGCACAAACCAGCGCTCGGCGCCGGGCAGCGCGCCGCGCTTGAGGGCGGGCACGAGGCCGGCGCGCACCACCGACGATTTGCCCGAGCCCGAGGGGCCGACGACGGCGAGAAAGCGCGCGAGGGGGTGCGGCTCGCGCATGCGCGCCAGCAGCTGTTCGGTGAGGGCCGCGCGGCCGAAAAAGTCGGCCGCATCGGCTTCGCCAAAGGCGCGCAGGCCCTTGTACGGGTTCTCGGCCTGCTGGGGCGCGAGCAGCTGGGTTGGCACGCGGATCTGGCCGGTTTCGTAGGGCGAGCGCGGCCGTTGCGGCGCGGCGCGCCCTGCCGCCGTGCCGGGCTGGTCGAGCGCCTCGCGCAGCGCAGCGACCATGGCCGCGACATGGGGGTAGCGCTCGGCCGGCTCCTTGGCGGTAGCGCGCTGGATCACCAGATCGACCGCGCCGGGCAGGTCGGGGCGGCGGGCGCGCACCGGCGGCAGCGGCTGGTTCACGTGCATGAACATCATGGCCATGGGCGTAGGCGCGTCGAACGGCAGCTTGCCGGTGAGGATCTCGTAGAGCATCACGCCGAAGCTGTAGATATCGGTCTGCGGCGAGATCGGCTCGGCCTTGATCTGCTCGGGCGCAAGGTAGGCCGGGCTGCCGACCACCACCTGCTGGTCGGTCTGGTACGGCGACAGCTGCTTGCCGATATCTTTGGCGATACCGAAGTCGGCCAGGTAGGTATTGCCCTCGTCGTCGAGCAGAACATTGCCCGGCTTGAGGTCGCGGTGCACAACCCCGCGCCGGTGGGCGGCCGCCAGCGCGCCGCCGATCTGGTCGAGCGCGCGGTCGAGCAGCGACAGCGGCAGCGGCCCCCGGCGCAGCAGGGCCAGCAAGCTGCCGCCGCGCAGGTAGCGCATCACCAGGAACGCGCCGTTGGGCTGGCGCCAGTAGTCGTAGAGCGGCACGATATACGGGTGCTCGAGGCGCGCGACCAGCTGGGCTTCGCTCTCGAAACGGCGGATGAACTCGGGCTGGTTGGCGTGCTGCGGCAGGATGATCTTGATCGCCACGTCGCGGCCGACGACGTGCTGGTAGGCGCGGTAGACCACGCCGTAGCCACCTTCGCCAACCGGCTCGCGCAGGTCGTAGCCGCGCACATTCAGGGGCAGGTGCTGTTCGCTCATCGCTTGCTTCTCGGCTTTTTACGCGGCGTTATTATATCAAAAGCGGGGCGGGCGCGGCGACCGCACCCGACCCGCAGCGCAAAATGCGCCTTCGACCCTGCCCCTGCCCGTGCCCGATCAGGGCGCGGCGCCGCACGTACACGTATGCGCCGGCTGGCCCGTGGCCGGCCAGCACGCCGGCTCATCACCGCCCTGGCAGCACCAGCACGGCGCCAGCGGCTCGCCCACCAGCGCCAGCCCCAGCAGCGCCGCGGCAGCCCGCGCGCGCTCGGGCGCGCCGAGCGCGGCCAGCCGCACCTGGCGCCCGGCGTCGAACGATAGCTCGGCCACCGGGGCAAAGCCGGCTTTGCGCATCCCCGCGCCCGACGGCTGGTTCTCGGGCGCGTAGATGATCCAGAAGCGCTCGGCCGCCTCGGCCTCACTCCGCATGATCGCCTGGAGCAGGCGCGGGTAGATGCCACGCCCGCGCCACGCCGGCAGCGTCGCGAAATCCCACAGGTAGCGATCGGCCACCGGCAGGGCGAGCTTCAAGGCCAGCTCGCCAATCGCGGCAGCGCGCGTCGCGACCCAGCCGTAGGCCACTGGCGCGCCGCCCTGCGCGGCGACATAGGCGCGGTGCCCGTCGCGCCAGCGGGCGCGCACCTCGCCGGCCGTGATGCGGTTGAGCCTGCTCAGCAGCGCGGCGTCGTCGCACACGGCGGCGCCGAAACCGGCCAGCGGCGGCAGCGGCGGCAGTGTGTCGCAGCGCCACCAGGTTGCAAGGGCCATGTCTCACCTCCAGTGAAGTTTGCGGGTATCGCTCGTGCGCGCTAGGGATGGCAGCCGGTGCAGCCGGGCGCGCTGACCTGGCCGCTCAGGCTGCGCAGAAACGCCTCGATCTGGCCCAGCTCGCGCTCCGAGAGCTGCAGCGGCTTAAGCTCGGAGTGCCCGGCCGGCGCAGCCGGCGCGCGATTGTAGTGCTCCAGCACCTCGCGCAGGCTCGCGAACTGGCCGGCGTGCATATACGGCGCCCGCTCGGCGACATTGCGCAGCGACGGCGGCTTGAACTGCCGCTCCAGCGCGTGATCGTCGGCCTTGGCGAAGCGCAGCTCGCCGCAGTCTTCGGGCGCCGCGTCGCTGTAGGCGCTCAGGCAGTTGAACTCGTCGGCCAGCACCTGGCGCACGCCCTGGGCCCGGCCGCTGTCGGCGGGCAGCCCCGGCGCGGCAGGCACGCCGGTGTTGTGAAAGTCGTTGTTGGTGAGCAGCGGGCCGTTGTGGCAGTTGACGCACTGCCCCTTGCCGATGAACAGCCGCAGGCCGGCCTGCTCGTCGGCGCTGAGCGCGGCGCGCATGCCCGCGCTGTCGTTCTGCAGCAGCGCCGCGACGTACTGGTCGAAGCGCGAGGCTCCGGGCATGATCGTGCGCTCGTATGCGGCGATCGCCTTGCCGATGTTGGCGTAGATCCGGCTGACCGCGTCGCGGTCGGCGGGGGCCATGCGCTGCCACGCGGCGCGCGCGGCGGCGTCCTCAACCGGCCCGGCGGCGGCCGGGAAGCGCGCCGCGTCGGCCAGGCTTGGCAGCGGCCCGAACACCGCCTCGTACTCGGCGCGGTAGTGCTGGTCGATCAGGTGGGCATACTGGCCGCGGCTGCCGCCGTGCTCGACGGCGCTCTCGAGCGGGCCGAGCGCCTGTGCCCACAGGCTGTCTTTGCGGCCATCCCAGAACAGCCACGGGCTGTAGGCCGTGCCGGCGAGCGGCATGGTGCGGCGGGCTGTCGTGCCCACGCCCTGGCCCAGCGGCTTGCCATCCTGGAAATCGCGCGCGGGCAGGTGGCAGGTGGCGCAGGCTACCTGTCCATTGACGCTCAATCGCGTATCGAAGAACAGCTGCTGGCCGAGCGCTGCTGCGCGCGTGTCGTCGGCCAGGCGGTTCGACGGGTCGGGCGGCAGCGGGGCGAGGCTGCCGATCCACAGGCCGCGCAGCGTCGCGACCTCGGCCTGGCTCCAGGCGGCGCGCGGCCACAGCAGGTAGCCGGCGATGGCGGCCAACACGATCGCGGCGCCGGCCAGGCCGATGATCCATGGTTTTTTCATACGCACCTCACGGTTCTCTGCTACGAGCCAGATGCTACGGGCGCTGCTACTGCAGGATCATGTTGAAGCGCACGGTATCGTGCTGGCCGGCCGCGTCGATCGTGAAATCGACAACCCACCAGCCGCCCATCTGGAACTTCATGCCCTCGACCAGGTAGTCGCCGCCGCCAAGGTTGCGCGTGACCTGCGGGCGCGTCGGCAGGCCGTGGCCGTGCTGCGGCATGTCGCCGTCGACGCCGATGCTGGCGTCGGTCACCGGCCGGCCGTCGGCGGTTGCGACGTGGATCGTCCAGCTGTGGATCTGGTTGATCACGATCGGGCTGCGGCGCGGGGCGTAGCTCACCTGGTAGGCGCCGGCGTTCGAGCGGCGCGTCGTCGACAGATCGAGGTCGGCCGGAACGTAGCTCATGCGGAACAGCATGAACCCGAGCCATGCGGCCAGCGCCAGGGCGAGCGCGCCCGCGACGATGGCGGCGCGGCCGAGGGTGCGGTGGCGCGCGGGCTGCGCGACACTGATGATATTGCTCATGGTCGTAGCTCCTATCTTCTTCGGCTGTCGCCGCGGGGACGGCCGTTGTGCTCGCGAGGCCTGTCTGCGGCGCCGGCCGCCCGTCGCGGCCGTTGGGTGCACTGTAGCAGAGGCGCGGGTGCGGCGGCATCACCCGCCGAGGGTGATATCGGGGGTGATGCGGCTCGGAAAAACTCGCGCGCGATGGTATAATGCCGGCCAATGACATCCATCGGTACAATCTCCGGCGCCAGCGCGCGCGCCGCCGGCCTGCCACTGCTCTCCACCAAGCTCTACCTGCCCGCCCCGCGCGCCACCACCGTAGCGCGGCGCAGGCTGATCGCGCGCGTGCTCGAAGGGCTGAGCACGCGGCTCACGCTGTTCGCGGCGCCGGCCGGGTTTGGCAAGAGCACGCTGCTGGCGCAGGCGCTTGGCGAGGCGCGCCGCCTGCCGGACGCCCCGCGGATCGGCTGGGTGGCGCTCGACGGCGGCGACAACGACCCGACCCGTTTCTGGAGCTACGCCTGCGCCGCGCTCGAGCGCGCGAGCCCCGGGCTGGGCGCGCAGCCGCTGGCGCTGCTGCGCGCCGCGCCGGCCGAGCACCAGGCCGCGCTCGCCGAGCTGCTGAACGCGCTGGCCGCGCACCCCGAGCCGGTGGTGCTGGCCTTCGACGACTACCACGCGATCGTCAACCCCGCCATCCACAGCGCCGTCGCGGCGCTGCTCGCGCACGCGCCGCCGCAGCTCCACCTGCTGATCGCCGGCCGAACCGAGCCGCCGCTGCCGCTGGCGCGCTGGCGCGTGAGCGGCGAGCTGGTCGAGATCCGCGCGGCCGATCTGCGCTTCACCGCCGCCGAAGCGCTGGAGTTTCTGGCCGGAACCATGGGCCTGCGCCTGGATGCCGAGCATGTGGCTTTGCTCGAGGCGCGCACCGAGGGCTGGGCCGCCGGCCTGCAGCTGGCGGCGCTGTCGCTGCAGGGCCAGGCCGACGCGCGCGGCTTTATCGACAGCTTCAGCGGCAGCCACCGCCACATCGTCGACTACCTGACCGAGGAGGTGCTCGCGCGCCAGCCCGAGCATATCCGCACGTTTCTGCTCGAAACCTCGATCCTCGGCCGGATGTGCGGCCCGCTCTGCGACGCGGTTGTCGGGCTGGCGGCCGCCGACGAGCGCCCGGCGCCTGCTGCCGGCGCGGCAGCCGACTCGTACAGCCGCCTTGTGCTCGACGAGCTGGAGCGGCAGAATCTATTCCTCATCCCGCTCGACGACCAGCGCGGCTGGTATCGCTACCACCACCTGTTCGCCGATCTGCTGCGGCACCGGCTCGGCCACGAGCAGCCGGCGCTGGTGGCCGAGCTGCACCGCCGCGCCGCGCGCTGGTTCGAGCGCCAGGGCGCGGTTGCCGAGGCTATGGGCCACGCCCTGGCGGCCGGCGAGAGCGAGCTGGCCACGCGCCTGCTGGCAGCCCACGCCGGGCGGCTCGCGGCCAACGGCGAGATGCAAACGCTGCAGCGCTGGCTCGACGCGCTGCCGCGCGAGCAGATGCTGGCGAACCCGCGCCTGTGCCTGGCCCAGGTTCAGGTGCTGCTGTTCGAGCGCCAGGTTGCTGTGCTCGAGCCGTACATCCAGGCGGCCGAGGCGGCGCTCGCCGGCGCGGCAGAGCCCGATGCCGTGGCGCTGCGCGGCGAGCTGCTGAGCCAGCGCGCCCATATCGCGATCGAGTGCGGGGCGTTTGCCGATGCGCTGGCGCTGGCGCGCCAGGCGCAGGCGATGCTGCCGGACAGCGAGCACTGGGCGCGCAGCACCAATGGCCTCATGCTCGGATACGCGCTGATGGTGCTGGGCCACACCGCCGAGGCCGCGACCGTGCACGCCGAGAACATCCGCCGGTCGCGCGCCGCCGGCAACGCACTAAGCGCGCTGTTCAGCGCCACCGAGGTAGTGAAGCTGGCGATGCTGCAGGGCCGGCTGGGCGAGGCGCGCGCCAGCGCCGAGCAGGCGCTGAGCTGGGTCGCGGCCGAAGGCTGGGAGCAGCTGGCGCCGGCCAGCGCGCTGCACATCTGGCTCGGCAATGCGCTGCTGGAGCAGGGCGACCTCGCGGCGGCCGGCGAGCAGCTGGCGCACGCGATCAGGCTCAGCGGCCAACGCCCGACGATCACTGCCGCGCGGTCGCACGCCTTCCTGGCGCGCCTGCGCCAGCTCGAGGGCGATACCGCCGCCGCCAACGTTGCGCTGGCCGAGGTCGATCGGATCTGCCAGGGCTGGCAGCCCGGCGGCGAGCGCGCGTTCTTCGAGGCGTATAGCGCGCGCGTGCGCGTGATGCAGGGCGACATGCCGGCCGCGCGGCGCTGGGCCGGCCAGCGCGCACCCTGGAGCCCCAGCGAGTCGCCGTCGTACTTTCGCGAGATCGAGCTGCTGACGCTGGCGCGCGTGGCGCTGATTGCCGAGGCCGAGCCAGACGACGCGGCGGTTGCCGAGCAGCTGGCCTGGCTGCGCGAGCATGCCCAGGCCGGCGGGCGCACCGCCGTGGTGATCGAGGCGCTGGCGCTCGAGGCGCTGGCCCACCGGCGGCACTCGCCGGCGCTGGCCCACCAGCGGCTCGACGCGGCGCTCGCGCTGGCCGCGCCCGAGGGCATGGTCGGCGTCTTCGCCGAGCTTGGCCCGCCGATCGGCGGCATGCTGGCCCAGAGCCAGGCGCGGCGCGCTCCCGACGACCCGCTGCGGCCCTACCTGGCGCGCCTACTGAGCGTGGTTGCGCGCGCGCCCAAGAGCGCGCCGGAGCAAGGCGCGCCGCAGGCCAGGGCGGCTTTGCCCGGCGCCGAGGCGCTCACCGAGCGCGAGGCCGAAGTGCTGCGGCTGTTCGCCGCCGGCCTGACGAGCGCCGAGATCGCGCGGCACTTCGTGGTGTCGATCAACACGGTGAAGACCCAGCTCAAGAGCATCTATGGCAAGCTTGGCGCCCACAGCCGCGCCGAGGCCGTCGCTCGTGCCCGCGAGCTGGGGATCATGGAGCGTGGGGGCGAGTGAGCGGAGAGCGCAGAGAGCAGAGCAGGGAAGCGAGTGAGTGCATTACCCCGAGAGCGAGAAGGCGCGCACGATGCGCGCCCTACGGGAAAGAAGCCCGTGCCAGCGGCAACGTCAGGCGCTCAGGCCGTGGGGCAAGCCAACACATTCTGCCGTGCCACGCGGCATGCGCCACCAAGGTAGCGGGAGCGACGGCGTTCTTTTGAGCGTAGAGCGAGTGAGCGGAGAGCGGAGAGCGCAGAGAGCAAAGCAGGGAAGCGAGTGAGCGCATTACCCCGAGAGGGAGAAGGCGCGCACGATGCGCGCCCTACGGGAAAGGCCGTGCCAGCGGCAACGTCAGGCGCTCAGGCCGTGGGGCAAGCCAACACATTCTGCCGTGCCACGAGGCATGTGCCACCAACGTAGCGGGAGCGACGGCATTCTTTTGAGCGTAGAGCGAGGGAGCGGAGAGCGGAGAGCGGAGGAGCGCATTACCCCGAGAGGGAGAAGGCGCGCACGATGCGCGCCCTACGGGAAAGAAGCCCGTGCCAGCGGCAACGTCAGGCGCTCAGGCCGTGGGGCAAGCCAACACATTCTGCCGTGCCACGAGGCATGTGCCACCAACGTAGCGGGAGCGACGGCATTCTTTTGAGCGTAGAGCGAGGGAGCGGAGAGCGGAGAGCGCAGAGCGCAGAGAGCAGAGCAGGAAGCGAGGGAGCGCATTACCCCGAGAGGGAGAAGGCGCGCACGATGCGCGCCCTACGGGAAAGAAGCCCGTGCCAGCGGCAACGTCAGGCGCACATGCCTCGGGGCAAACCACCACCCGCATCTGCGCCACGAGGCATGTGCCACCAACGGTGTACACACGACGGCATTCTTTTGAGCGTAGAGCGAGGGAGCGGAGAGCGGAGAGCGCAGAGCGCAGAGAGCAGAGCAGGGAAGCGAGTGAGCGCATTACCCCGAGAGAAGGCGCGCACGATGCGCGCCCTACGGGAAAGAAGCCCGTGCCAGCGGCAACGTCAGGCGCTCAGGCTGTGGGGCAAGCCAACACATTCTGCCGTGCCACGAGGCATGTGCCACCAACGTAGCGGGAGCGGCGGCGTTCTTTTGAGCGTAGAGCGAGGGAGCGGAGAGCGCAGAGAGCAGAGCAGGGAAGCGAGTGAGTGCATTACCCCGAGAGCGAGAAGGCGCGCACGATGCGCGCCCTACGGGAAAGAAGCCCGTGCCAGCGGCAATGTCATGCGCTCAGGCCGTGGGGCAAACCACCACCCGCATCTGCGCCACGAGGCATGTGCCACCAACGGTGTACACACGACGGCATTCTTTTGAGCGTAGAGCGAGGGAGCGGAGAGCGGAGAGCGCAGAGCGCAGAGAGCAGAGCAGGGAAGCGAGGGAGCGCATTACCCCGAGAGGGAGAAGGCGCGCACGATGCGCGCCCTACGGGAAAGAAGCCCGTGCCAGCGGCAACGTCAGGCGCACATGCCTCGGGGCAAACCACCACCCGCATCTGCGCCACGAGGCATGTGCCACCAACGTAGCGGGAGCGACGGCATTCTTTTGAGCGTAGAGCGAGGGAGCGGAGAGCGCAGAGCGCAGAGAGCAGAGCAGGGAAGCGAGGGAGCGCATTACCCCGAGAGGGAGAAGGCGCGCACGATGCGCGCCCTACGGGAAAGAAGCCCGTGCCAGCGGCAACGTCAGGCGCACATGCCTCGGGGCAAACCACCACCCGCATCTGCGCCACGAGGCATGTGCCACCAACGTAGCGGGAGCGACGGCATTCATTTGTGGGGTCTGGGGCGAAGCCCCAGCGCGGCTATCCATTACCCATAAGTGACTGGGGCGACGGAGGATCCCCACCGCGCAGCAACAACCAAGTCGCGGCAATGTCTTCCAATCGTATCAAGCCTCGCCAGAGCGTCTTCACTCCCGGCTCCCCGTCGCCGCTGCGCCCCAAAAACCCGCCCAACTGTGCCACCATCCGCACCGCCTCGCGTAAACTTGGCGGCTCGGCCGGCGGTTCTGCTTTGCCCTGTATCGTACACACCAGCGCCTCCCATTCGTGGCGCGCAAACACCTCCGTGCACACGACCTCCGGCCTCTTGCGCGCCTGATATGTCAGCCACAACAACCGCCAGGCCACAATACAACACACTGCCAGCGCGCGCTCCAGCCGCTCGGCCGTTTCCAGTTGCACCTGCTCAACCCCGCAGCCGCTCTTCAATACATAGTGATAGCGCTCGATCAACCAACGTGCTCGATATGCCTCTACCACCACAATCGCCTGTTCCCAGCTCGTGACTGGCAAACTGGTCCACAGCAGCCAGCGCAATGGCTTGACCCCTACCGGAGGCTCGCGTTCCTCGACCACCACCAGTTGCAGCGTCGGACGGGGTGCCGAGGCCGGGCGTGGATAGTCCTGTGGTGGCAGGAGTTGGACGCTGGTCCAGCCAATCTGCACCGTCGCCGTACGAGCGACGCGCGAGCCGTTGCCAGGAATGCTGACGGTGCGACTGCCCTGCCAGCTGACCGTCTTGGCGACATCCTGCAGCTTCACTCCGCCGACCAGACCCCGATTGTAGGTCGCACGAATGACCAAATCGGTACGCTGCTCTCGCGGTTCGATGAACAGCGGGTAGATGTCGGCCTCACGATCGGCGACCACAATCAGGTGCAGAGGTGCGGGGAGGGCTTTCTGTGCCTCGACCAGGGTGGTCAGCCAGCGCTGGCTCTCGCGCTCGACCTGCGGCGGGCGCTTGCGCGGCTTGCGGGCCTTGCTTGGCGCAGGGCGTGCCCAGACGGATTGATACACCAAGCCGAGTGGAACGCCATCGATGGTTGCGGCCAGCGCGGAATGGACTTTTAAGCCGCGACTGCCGGCGTGGTCAAGCGCGCCCAAGCCAGTCGTGTGCGGATGAGCGGTGTAGACGAGTTCAGTGGTGTCTTGCAGCACCAGAACGGTATCGTGCGCAACACAGCGGGCACGAGTGGCGTCGAGATGGGCGGCACGAATGGTGTCGGCAGCAACCTGCTTGGAGGCGAAAAAGCGATAGGTGGCCTTGGTGGCAGCCCAGGAGCGGCTGGCCAGAGGAATGCTGGCGGTCGGGTTGGCGAGCTTGTCGGCAACGATATGAACAAGCCGCTTGGTAAGGCGCGCATCGCCGAAGTTGGCCGTCGCGAGTTCTTGAGCAGCCCAGCAGTGATGATTTGAGAGAAGTGTATTCATCAGGTCAGAGTATCACATCGTGTTCCATGACTTGTGGGTAATGGATAGCAGCGCGGGAGTGCAGAGGGCGGGCGGCCGCCCTCTGCCGCGGGGCGCGGGGCGCGCAGCCCCCGAATTGCCTCGCAGGGCGCGGGGCGCGCAGCCCCCGAATTGCCTCGCAGGCCCCGAATGGCCTCAGGCACCAAGCAAGTGAGCGAGTGAGCTGGGAAGCGGGCGCACGGCCACGTCGTCGAAGGCGGCGCGGCCTTCCTCGCAGATCATGGCCGCCGCGCCGCCGCCGAGCAGCGGGCTGATCTCGGGCAGCTCGATCGGCGGCATGTCGCCGGCCCAGCCGCGCGCCAGCTGGCCGGACAGCTCGAGGTGCAGCCGGTAGGTGTGGCCCGGCTGCCAGGCCAGCGGCACCTCGGTGGCGCGGCTGTGCTCGGTCAGGTGCTCGGTCAGGCGCTCGCTCAGGCGCAGCACCGCGCGGCCCTGCGCGTCGCGCGCTAGCGTCAGCGCGACGTAGCGGCGCATGCCCTGCGCGCGCGCGCCAATGCCGCAGGCTACAGCCATGTGCGGCGTCACCAGCGCCTCGACGTGGTAGTCGGCCCACTCGCGCGTGCCCTGCGTCAGCAAGCCGACGCCCTCATCCTGCATGAGGCGGTAGGCTTCGTCGTGCCGAGTCTCGTAGTGATCCACGCCATCGACCCAGGCGCGGCTCCAGAGCGTGCCGCCCTCGGCCGGCCGGCGGAACAGCGTGTCGGCGACGCCATCCCACGTCAGCTCGTCCAGGTAGATCGTGCCGTCGCCGCGCGGCGTCCCGGCGATCTCGAGCCCCACGGCGGCGATCGGCTGGCCGCCGGTGTCGGGCAGGCGCCACTCGAAGGCGTGGCGCGCCCCGGCCGGCAGCGTGGCCGCAGGGCCGTCGATACGCGCCAGCCGATCGCCGGCGCCGTAGGCATACGCCAGCAGCTGCACGCTCAGCGCGGCGCGGTTGCCGGCGTCGGCGGCGGCGCTGGCGCGCAGCTGCTGCCCAGGGTACAGCGTGGGCGATGCCAGCAGCGTGTAGCCCGGCATGTCGATCGCCTCGGGCGGGATAAATGTGGCAGTGGTGGCGCGCGCCGCCCGGCCGGGCGCCAGGCCGCGCGCGCGCAGCGCCAGCACGCGCGTACCGCGCTGGCTGTGGCCGGCCACGTTCTCAATCGTCAGCGTGCCGCGGGCGTCGGCGCTGTCGTCGGCGCGAAAGCCCTGCACGCTGCCGGGCTGCTCGAAATGGAAGCGCGCGCCGCCCTTGGGCGCCAGCGGCGGCTCGCCGGCCAGCGCGCGGCCGGCATTCACCACCATATAGGCTTCGCGCAGCGCGTCGGTGATCGCCCGGCCGCCATCGGCGGTCGGCAGGTACATGCGGTCGGCCACCGGCCCGCGCCAGTCTGGCCCGGCGTCGATGCCGGCCAGGCCATTCTTGATCCCCAGCAGGCAGCCGACGTTCCCCGAGTTGCAGTCGGTATCCCAGCCGGCGGTGTTGGTGATCATCAGCGCGCGCTGCATATCGTCGCCGCCGTACAGCAGCCCCAGGTGGATCAGCGCGTGGTTCGGCACCATATGGCAGTTGCCGCCGAAGCGGTCGTAGCCGTAGTGCGCCACGATCTGCTCGCGCGCCTGTTGCCAGTCGTGATACTCGGCGTGCCACTCGCGGATGTCGTCGATCATGCGGTAGATCAGCGAGTCGCGCGGGATGAGCCGCACCGCCGTGTCGATCAGCGCCTGCAGGTCGCTCTCGACAAACGCCTGGGCCTCCATGGCGGCGATCACCTGGGCGCCGTGGATCGCCGCGCCGTCGTGGCTGACGCTCGCGGCGCGGCCGGCCAGCGCGGCGGCCAGCTCTGGGTCGCCGGGCGCGACCATGGCCCAGCCGTCGATGAAGATCTGCGCGCCGATCTGCTCGGCCACCACCTGGCCATTCGTGGCGATTGCGCCGCTGGCGGGCGCGGCCACGCCGCGCTTGAGCCGGATGAACGCGGTGTGCTCGGTGGAGTTGCCCATGCCGCCCCACCACAGGATCGTGCGGCGCTCGATGATGTAGTTGAGCCAGGTCTGGCCGATCTGCGCCGCCGTGATCGCGCGGCTGTTGCCGTAGTCGGGCAGGGCGCGCAGAAACGTGAAGGTGCCGGAGATGTCGTCGTCGGTGACGATCAGCGGGGCGCCGCGCCGCTCGTGCACGTAGTACCAGATCTCGCCAAGCTCGCGCATGATCCGGTCGTACGCCCAGCCCTCGAACGGGCGGCCGAGGTACACGCCGATGATCTTGCCGAGCACGCCGGCATACACGCGCTCGGCGTAGTCGTGGGGGCTAGGCATCACTCTTTCCTCTGCTGTTGTGTGCGTAGGCCTGGTTGAACCCAAACTTCCGGAAATTGAACCCTGCGGTATTATACGCTGTTCGCTTGATCGCTTATCGATTGTGTTGCACAACGTGGCTTCGCCACGTCGTGCAACACAATAACAGAACTTACGCGATCGCCTGCGATATCGGCTCCTTCTGCCTGCGGCAGCATGGTACTTCGCTTGCTTTTGTGCGGAGATGTTGGCGCGGTTTTTCCGCGCGCAGCGCGGAAAAACCGCATATCTGGCATGTAACGCGGTTCCGCTCTGCCGAAGGCAAAGACGCGCACCGCGTAACTCCTGACAATAAGCTATTTGGGGGCAGCTTCGCTGCCCCCGAACCCCGGCATAAAGCAGGTGTTCAGCCAAATTTAGTGTTATAGCAAGCCCACCGGCGCGGTTGAATCTGGGGCGAAGGCGGCCAGCGCGGCGGCTTGCTCGATCGTCAGGCGCTGGCCGCGCGCCCAGGCATCGCCGTAGGGCTGCGCCAGCGCGGCCCGCGCGCGCGCGAAGGCCAGCCGGTCGGGCGGCCACATGGCCGCGCCCACGGCGGCGAAGTACGCCTCGGCGAAGCCCAGCAGCGCGGCCGACCAGCGCCGTTCGTCGTCGCCGGTGGCCTGTGCGAGCCGCGCCTGCGCCAGCCCGGCCAGGCACTCGGCGATGCCGCGGCAGTTGCCCCAGGTGCGGAACAGCGCCATGCTCTCGTGAAAGCCGGCCTCGGCGGCGCGTGCGTCGCCCTGGGCCAGCGCCAGCGCCGCCAGGTTGTGCAGCGCGCGCGCGACATCGGCCTGGGTGGCGAGCTGGCGAAACAGCTCCAGCGCCTCGTGGTAGTGCGCGGCGGCGCGCGCCAGGTCGCCACGGTAGCGCGCGACTTCGCCGAGGTTGTTGAGCGCCTGCGCGATCCCCCAGGTGCTGCCGGTGTCGGCGCGGTGAATCGCCAGGCAGTCGCGGTAGCACGCCTCGGCCGCGCCGGGCTCGTCGCGGCCGAGCGCCACGTCGCCCAGGTGCAGCCGGGCGGTCGCCACGCCCTGGCGGTGGCCGAGCGCCTCGAAGCGCGGCAGGCTTTCTTCGAGCAGCGCCTGGGCTGCGGCGTAGTCGCCCTGGTTCAGCGCCACCGTGCCAGCCATAAACGGCGCCAGCGCCTGGCTGAAGCGATCGTCGAGCGCGCGCAGGATCGACAGGCTGGCCTCAAGGCGCGCGCGCGCGACGCGCAGCTCGCCCTGGTACAGCGCCATCGAGCCGGCGCCCAGCAGGGCTACGCCGCGCGCCCAGCTCGCCTCGCCGGCGGAGGTTTGCGCCAGGGCGCGCTCGAACGCCGCCCGGCCCTCGCCGACGGCGCTGTGCAGATACCAGAACCAGTACAGACGGTAGGCCAGCTGCAGCCACGGCACGCCGGCGCCGGCCATGCCGGGCCACAGCAGCGCGGCGCGCAGGTTATCGAGCTCGGCGGCCAGCCGGTTCAGCCAGAGCACCTGGCGCGGCCCGGTCAGCTCGGCCTCGCCCTGAGTAGCCAGGTCGAGGCACCATGCCTGGTGGCGCTCGCGCAGCGCGGCGGCCTCGCCGGCCGCGTCGAGCTGCTCAAGCGCGTACTGGCGCATGGTTTCGAGCATGGTGTAGCGCCGTCCGCCGTCGGCGTCGCGCGCCACCACCAGCGACTTATCGACGAGCCGGGCCAGCAGCGGCAGGATCTCGCCGCGCGCCAGCCGCGCGTCGGCGCACACCACCTCGGCCGCATCCAGCGTCCAGCCGCCGGCAAATACCGCCAGGCGGCGGAACAGCACGCGCTCGGGGTCGGCCAGCAGGTCGTAGCTCCAGTCGATCGCGGCGCGCAGCGTCTGCTGGCGCGAGAGCGCGGTGCGGCTGCCGCCGCGCAGCAGCTGGAAGCGATCGTCGAGGCGCGCGGCAATCTGTCCGACGCTGAGCGCGGGCACGCGCGCGGCGGCAAGCTCGATCGCCAGCGGCAGGCCGTCGAGCCCGGCGCAGATGCGCACCAGCGCGGGGATCTCGTCGTCGCGCAGCGCGAACTGCGCCCACGCCGCCGCCGCGCGGTCGAGGAACAGCTGCGGCCCTTCGTACTGCGCCAGCTCGGCGCGGCTGGGCGTGGGCTGGCGCGGGTCGGGCAGCGAAAGCGCCGGGGTGAGCCAGGCGACCTCGCCGGCGATGCGCAGCGGCTCGCGGCTGGTGGCCAGGATGCGCAACCAGGGGCAGCGCGGCAGCAGCGCCTCGGCCAGCCGCGCGCATGCGTCGATCAGGTGCTCGCAGTTGTCGAGCACCAGCAGCAGCCGGCGCGTGGCCAGGTAGCCGGCCAGCTGGTCGCGCAGCGGCGCGCCCTGGCCCTCGCGCACGCCCAGCGCGCGCGCCAGCTCCTGGTCGATCAGCGCCGGGTCGGCCAGCGCCGCCAGCGCCACGAAGCACGCGCCCGCAGGGTAGGCCGGCATCTCGGCGCGCGCGACCTCGAGCGCCAGGCGGGTTTTGCCGCTGCCGCCGGCGCCGGCGATCGTGAGCAGCCGGGTGCCGCTCAGCAGCTCGCGCAGCTCGGCCACCTCGCGCGCGCGGCCGATAAAGCGCGTGAGCACCACGGGCAGCTGTGGCCGCGGCCCAGGCTGCGGCGCGGGCGCGGCAGGCGCGATCTCGCCGCCGAGAATATCGCGGCGCAGCTGCTGGCTCTGCGGGTCGGGCTCGAGCGCAAGGTCGCTGCGCAGCGTCCGCTCGAGCAGCGCGTACTGGCTGAGCGCCGCCGCGCGGTCGCCGGCCTGGGCGGCCAGGCGCATCAGCGCGCGGTGCAGCTCTTCGTCGGCCGGGTCGCCGGCCAGCGCCTGCTGCAGCGCCGCGCGGGCGCGCTCGCGCTCGGCGGGCTGCTCGGCCCACTGCGCCAGGTCGAGCGCGAGCGCGCGAAACGCCTGCCGCAGATCCGAGCGGCGCACGTCGAGCCAGGCCTCGTACGGGTCGTCGGGCAGCAGTTCGCCGCTGTACAGGTCGAGCGCGGCCAGCGCCCCGCCGATGTCGCGCTCCTGGCGAGCGCGGCGGGCGGCCACCTCGAACGCTGGCGCGTCGGCCCACACCAGCCCCGGCTCGCCCAGGCGCAGCTGCAGGTCGCGCAGCGCCAGGAACGGCGCGCGCGGCTCGCCCGCCACGCTCAGCGCGCGGCGGGCGGCGTACAGCGCCTGGTTCAGGCTATTGACAGCCGCGCGCGGCGGTTGGTCGGGCCAGAGCGCCGCCAGCACCTGCTCGCGATGCAGCTGGTAGCCGGGGGCAAGCGCCAGCAGCTTGATCAGCTGCCGGGCCGCGCGCAGGCGCAGCTCGCCGGCATCAATGCTGCGGCCATCCACCGCGACCGCAAAGCCGCCGAGCAGCCGCACCCGCAGCGCAGCGCCCTGTGTATCCTGTGTCATCGGTGCTCCTGGAAGAATGCATCCTGGCCATCAGTATACCGCACTGCCGTGCTATTGCGCCGGCGGCGGCGCATTCCAGGGCGGCTCAAGGGTGGCGAGTAGCCAGTGTACCATGGCCGTAGGCCTGCGCGCCACGCAAGATACGTAATTTTCCTGATGTGCCGGACCGGAGTTGTTGCTATAGTACAGCAACATAGACGGGTATGCCCATCCACAGTGCGCCTTGCTCGTACACCACCAAACTATCCCGCCCGCATCCCGAACAGTGCCAAAAAAACAGCGACCTATTCCTCCGCGCGATCGCAGCGTCGTGGTGGCGGGCCGATGGACGACCTCCTTTCGGACAGAGAAAGCGAGGCCATGGTGCAAGCGCTTCAGATCACGCTATTCGCAAAGCTGGACATCCGCCGGAATGGGATGGCGCTCGCTCGGCTGCCGGCCAAGGCCGAGGAGCTGCTGTGCTATCTGCTGCTGCGCCCCGGCCGGCCACATACCCGCGAGGCGCTCGCCTGCGAGCTGTGGGCCGACGCGCCGGCCGCGCAGTCGAAGAAGTACCTGCGCCAGTGCCTGTGGCAGCTCCAGCAGGCGCTCGAGCCGGCCGAGGCGGCGCACCCCGCGCTGCTGCGCGTCGAGCACGAGTGGGTTGGCGTGCACCCCGACGCGGCGATCGAGGTCGACGTCGCGCAGTTCGAGCGCGCCTTCGCCGGCGTGCGCGATCAGCCGGGCGCCGCGCTGAGCGCCCAGCAGGCCCAGCAGGCCCAGCAGGCCGCCGCACTGTACCAGGGCGAACTGCTGAGCGGCTGGTACCAAAGCTGGTGCATGGTCGAGCGCGAGCGCTACGAGTCGATGTTCTTCGCGCTGCTCGATCGCCTGATCGAGTACTGCCTGGCGCGCGGCCAGCTCGGCCAGGGGATCGCCTATGGCATGCGGCTGCTGCGCAGCGACTACACCCACGAGCGCACCCACTGCCAGCTGATGCAGCTGTACGCCCTCGCCGGCGACCGCAGCATGGCGCTGCGCCAGTTCGAGCAGTGCGCCGCCGCGCTGGCGCGCGAGTTCGGCGTGCGCCCCACCGAGCAGACGCTGGCGCTGTACCAGCGTATCCGCGCCGGCGAGCTCGGCCCGGCGCCGGCCGCGCCCGCGGCAGCCCCCCCCGACCGCGACACCCTGACGGCGCTGCTCTCCGACCTGGCCAGCCTGCGCGGGTCGATCGCTCAGCTGCAGAACGATGTCGAGCAGATCAAGCGATCGCTCTGCGGCCCGTAGCCCCCACCCACAGCGGAGCGAGAGAGCGGGGGAGCGTTGGGGCGGAGAGCGTTGGAGCGCATTGTTCCATCAACGTCAGACGCTCATGCCTCAGGGCAAACCCGCAGCCGTATCCGCGCCACTGTGGGGTCTGGCGCATAGCCCCCGAAAGCTCTCATAGAGGCAAGCACGAGGCGCGCACGATGCGCGCCCTACGGGAAAGCCCGTGCCAGCGGCAACGTCAGATGCTTATGCCTCAAAGGCAAACCCGCACCCGTGCCCGCGCCACTGTGGGGTCTGGCGCGTAGCCCCCGAAAGCTCTCATAGAGGCAAGCACGAGGCGCGCACGATGCGCGCCCTACGGGAAAGCCCGTGCCAGCGGCAACGTCAGATGCTTATGCCTCAAGGCAAACCCGCACCTCATTCTGTGCCACTGTGGGGTCTGGTGCGTAGCCCCGAATGCCCGCATAGGCAAGCACGAGGCGCGCACGATGCGCGCCCTACGGGAAAGCCCGTACCAGCGGCAACGTCAGATGCTTATGCCTCAAAGGCAAAGCCGCGGCCATCCGCACCACTGTGGGGTCTGGCGCGTAGCCCCGAATGCCCTCATAGAGGCAAGCACGAGGCGCGCACGATGCGCGCCTACAGGAAAGCCCGTGCCAGCGGCAACGTCAGATGCTTATGCCTCAAAGGCAAACCCGCAGCCGTATCCGCGCCACTGTGGGGTCTGGCGCGTAGCCCCGAATGCCCTCACGGGGGCAAGCACGGCGCGCGCACGATGCGCGCCTACGGGAAAGCCCGTGCCAGCGGCAACGTCAGGCGCTCATGCCTCCAGGGCAAACCCGCACCCGTATCCGCGCCACTGTGGGGTCTGGCGCGTAGCCCCCGAATGCCCTCATAGAGGCAAGCACGAGGCGCGCACGATGCGCGCCCTACGGAAAGGCCGTGCCAGCGGCAACGTCAGACGCTCATACCTCAGGGCAAAGCCGCACCTCATTCTGTGCCACAAGGCATGCGCCACCAACGATTGTACACACGACGGCATTCTTTTGTGGGGTCTGGGGCAACGCCCCAGCGCGGGAGTGCAGAGGGCGAGGCGGCCGCCCTCTGCCGCGGGCTGGGGGCGCGTAGCCCCGCAGCGCTCGCAGGAGAACGGGGGGCGCGTAGCCCCCGAAAACCCTCAGGCGCAGAGCGGGCAACGGGGGCGCGTAGCCCCCGAACGCCCCAGCAGACGCCCCAGCAGACGCCCCAGCAGACGCTCCGGCAGACGCCGGCATGCTAGGCTTGCCGCCACACGCTTGGCACGCGCGCCGGCGCGACACGATCGCACCGGCATAGCCCGGCCCTTCAGCCTGCTTCTAACCTATCCGGCGCGGGCAGTGCTGCCGCGCACGCGCCGTGGAGACGCCGCTATGGGCGACGCGCCCACCGACTCTTCTGGCGAGATCGAGCCCGGTGTCCACGCGTTTGTCGTGCGGGTCTGGCGCGTCGAGGGCCAGCGTGCGGCCTGGCGCGGCCACGTGACGCACGTGGGCGGCGGCGAGCGCTGCTACGTCACAAGCCTGCGCCAGATCGACAATTTCATTGGGCTGTACCTGCGGGATCTTGGGGTGCGCCCGCCGCTGCGCTGGCGGATCCGCCAGTGGCTCGGCCGCTCCATATGGCCATAATCTGTCGTAAGGAGAACATGCCATGCCGGTCACGCCGACGTACCCAGGCGTCTACATCCAGGAGCTTGCGAGCGACGTGCGCACGATCGTGCCCGTCGATACAGCCACCACCGCGTTTCTCGGCCGGGCGCTGCGCGGGCCGGTGAACCAGCCGGCCACGATCTTTAGCTTCGAGGAGTTCGAGCAGCAGTTCGGCGGCCTGTGGATCGAGAGCAAGCTCGGCTTCGCGGTGCGCGATTTCTTCCTCAACGGCGGCAGCAAGGCGATCATTGTGCGCGTGTTCAACCCGAGCGCCAGCGGCAATCCGCGCGCCACGCTCAGCGCGTTCAGTGCCACAACGCCGCCGGCCGACGCGGTGACGCTGTACCACTCGCTGCGCGAGCGCCCCACTGTGACTTCGCTGGCCGCCGCCGCCGACGAGGCGCTCGCGCTGGCTACCAAGGCCAAGGCCGCTGCCCTCGACAGCGACCTCGAGGCCAAGACTGCAGCCGCCGACGCGGCCAAGCGGGCGAAAGATGCCGCCGACGCCATCAAGGCCGCCGCCGACGCAGCCCAGCAGGCGGCGCAGCAAGCCGTCACAGCCGCTGCTGCAAACGTCACACCAGAGCAGAGCAAGGCCCTGGCGCTCGCGAAACGCGAGGCGGCGCTAGCCAAAGCCAGCGCCGACAAAGCCGGCGCCGCGCTGGCTCTGGCCAACGCAAGCAAGGCGCTCGCCCAGGCTACCAAAGACGCCGGCGCAAACCCGCCCGCTCCGGCCTTGACCGCCGCCGTAACCACACAGCAAACCGCCTTCAATAAGCTCAAAACCGACGCTAGCGCAGCCCTGGAAGCTGCCAAAGGCGAATTGCAGACCAAGCAACAAGCCGTCGATGCCGCCGGCAGCGGAGCGACCGCTGCCCAGACACAAGCGCTGGCCGACGCCACCGAGGCTGTGGCCACCGCCCAGGCCGTGCTTGATACTCTGAGCGCCAGCCCCGCCGACGATAGCACCGCCGCCGTTCAGAGGCAGGCAACAGCTCAGGAAGCTCTGACGGCTGCCGGCGACGATGCGAACAAAAAACCAGCGGCCCAGGCCGCACTCAAACTTGCGACAGATGCCGCCAAAGCTGCGGCCGACAGCGCCGACGCGGCGGGCAAGATCGCGTCGGCAAAACAGGCGATCGATGACGCCACCGCGCGCCTGGCCACCGTCGGCGCGGTGGTGAAGGCAGTGAAAGACGCTGCCGGGAAGGGCAACGCCAGCCCCGCCGACGTGCTCACGGCCGCCCAAGGCGCAATCAGCGCGCAGGCCACCAGCACGAAAACCATAAGCCTGCGGGCGCGCAGCCCCGGCGCGTGGGGCAACCGCCTGGCCGCGCGCATCACCAAAGTCGACGACGACGTGCGCGACCAGCTTGCCGCGCAGTACGACGTGCTGCCGGGCGAGCTGTTCACCCTGACCGTGCGCGACACCCGCACCGGCGACGAAGAGGTGTACCCGAACGTCACGTTTGGGCCGGGGCAGCGCCAGCTGCACAAGGTGCTCGGCCAGCAGTCGAGCCTGGTGGTGGCAACCGGCGATCCCCCAGACGCCCCGGCGCTGTACGCCGCCAGCAGCCTGCCCAGCGGCAAGCTCAAGTGGTGGGACGACAGCTCCACCGGCAGCTTGGTGGCCGCCGCCGACGCCGCCAACGACGGCGAGGCGCTGACGATACCGGTGATACTGGGCACCGACAGAGACGACCCGCCCGAAGGCGCGCCGGTCGACAGCGACGACCAGGCCATCACCCGCGGCATCCGGGCGCTCGACCAGGCCGACCTGTTCAATATGCTGTGCATCCCGCCCTACGACAGCAGCGACAGCGTTTCCAGCGACGTGCTGGCCGAAGCGGTGGCCTACTGCGAGAAGCGCCGCGCCATGCTGATCGTCGACCCGCCGGCCGAGTGGACGAAGTACCAGGATGCCAAGCTGCCAATCTCCGGCGTGGCGCCCTCGGCCAACGCGGCGATCTTCTTCCCGCGTATCCGCAAGCGCAACCCGCTGCGCGACAACCAGACCGAGAACTTTGTGCCGTGCGGCGCAGTGGCCGGCGTGATGGCGCGCACCGACTTCCGGCGCGGCGTGTGGAAGGCCGCCGCCGGCCTCGAGGCCACGCTCAACGGCGTCGAGGGCTTTGCGGTGGCGATCGACGATAACGCCAACGGCGTGCTTAACCCGCTGGGCATCAACTGCCTGCGCGTAATGCCCGCCGCCGGCCCGGTGGTCTGGGGCGCGCGCACCACCGTCGGCGACGACCGGCTGGCGAACCAGTGGAAGTACATCCCGGTGCGGCGCATGGCGCTGTGGATCGAAGAGACACTGTACCGCAACACCCAGTGGGCCGTGTTTGAGCCGAACGACGAGCCGCTCTGGTCGTCGCTGCGGCTGAACATCGGCAACTTCATGAACGGCCTGTTCCGCCAGGGCGCGTTCCAGGGCAAGTCGCCGGCCGATGCCTACTTCGTGCGCTGCGACGCCAGCACCACCACCCAGACCGACATCGACCGCGGGATCGTGAACGTGATCGTCGGCTTCGCGCCGCTGAAGCCCGCCGAGTTCGTGATTATCTCGATCAAGCAGATCACCAACCAGGGCGGCGCCTAGCACCCGGCGCGCAGCACCTAAAGGAGCACTCCTATGCCCAAGCCTGAGTTCGAGGTCAATACCGATCGCTTCGACCCATACAAAGCCTACCGCTTCCGCGTGAAGTGGGATGGCAAGTATGTGGCCGGCATCAGCAAGGTAAGCGGCCTCACGCGCAAGACCACGCCGGTGAAGCACCGCGAGGGCGGCTCGCCGGGCATTCAGTACACCTCGCCGGGCCTGACCGAGTACGACGCGATTACGCTCGAGCGCGGCGTGACGCACGACCCCGAGTTCGAGAACTGGGCCAACCTGGTGTGGGAGAAGAAGAACGGCGTCGGCAGCTTCGGCGAGGCCAAGGGCACCGAGGTGGCGCTGAAGAAGTTCCGCAAGGATATCACGATCGAGCTGTACAACGAGGCCGACCAGAAGGTGCTGGCGTATAACGTGTTCCGCTGCTGGGTGTCGGAGTATACCGCGCTGCCCGACCTCGACGCCAATAGCGCCACCAGCGTGGCCATCCAGAAGATCAAGCTCGAAAACGAGGGCTGGGTGCGCGACGCCGACGTGAAGGAGCCGACGGAGTACGGCGGATGAAGCTGAGCGCGCGCGACATTGTGCGGGCGTGGGACTGGGGCCAGGATAAGCACCCGGTCGACCGGGCGCTGGCGCTGCTGGCGCTGGCCTGCCCGGATCTGAGCTACGACGCGCTGGCCGACCTGACGGTCGGCCAGCGCAACGGCCGGCTGCTGGCGCTGCGCGAGCAGGCGCTCGGCCCGCAGCTGCGCAGCCTGGCGAGCTGCGCGGCATGCGGCGCGGCGCTTGAGTTCACGGTGCCAGTCGCCGCGCTCAGCGACGACGAGCCGGCCGCGCTGGAGCACACGCTCGACCACGCCGGCTACCGGCTGCGCTTCCGGCTGCCTACCAGCCGCGACCTTGCGGCGGTGGCCGGGCTTGGCGCGGCCGATGCTGGGCGCGCGCTGCTGATCGCGCGCTGCGTGCTGGCGGCCGAGTACGGCGGGCAGCCGCTCGCCCCGGCCAGCCTGCCCGATGCGCTGGTCGCCGCGCTGGCCGAGGCTGTCGAGCAGCACGACCCGCAGGCCGAGACGCGGCTGCGCCTGACATGCAGCGCCTGCGGGCACCGCTGGTCGGCGCTGTTCGATATTGGCACGTTTTTCTGGACCGAGCTGGACGGGATTGCGCGGCGGCTGATGGGCGACGTGGCGACGCTGGCGCGCGCCTACGGCTGGGGCGAGGCCGAGATCCTGGCGATGAGCGCCGCGCGCCGGCAGATGTACCTCGAAATGACGGGCTAATTAATGAGCGACGTGTTCAGCAATCTGGCACACGCGGCCGGCGGCGCGCCGCCACAGGTGCGGCCCAATGTCGGCTCGCGCTTTGGCGCGCCGCCGCCGCTGGCCGGCGACGATCTGCCGGCGGCGCGCGAGCGCGAGCTGCCCGACCTGGCGCTGCCGTCCCTGGTGGCGCTTGGCGAGCCGGCGCTGTGGGGGCTTGCTACGCTGCGCGAGATGCGTCTCGCCGCGCCGAGTGAGTTGCCGCCCGCGCCGAGTGACCTGCCGCCCGCGCCGAGTGAGTTGCCGCTCGCGCCGAGTGAGTTGCCGCTCACGCCGAGTAACCTGCCGCCCGCGCCGCGTGACTTGCCGCCCGCGCCGAGTGACTTGCCGCTCGCGCCGAGTGAGTTGCCGCCCGTGCCGCGTGAGTTGCCGCCCGCAAGGAAAGACAGAGAACCTTTGTTGACCAACTACCTAAGCCCGACCACCCCGGCAAGCGGATCGAGTGAGCTAGTGCCCAGGCAACAAAGTGATCTCGTCGTTTCTGCCCCACTGAACATCCATGTCATGCTGAACGACGTGAAGCATCTCGATGCTGATGCAGCGAGCGGTGTCGCTGCGCTCAACCCTGACGCCTCGAACATCCCTGTCATGCTGAACGAAGTGAAGCATCTCGATGCTCAAGCGGCGAGCGGTGTCACCGCGCTCAACCCTGCCGCCTCGAACGTCCCTGTCATGCTGAACGGCGTGAAGCATCTCGACGCCGAAGCAGCGAGCGGTGTCACCGCGCTCAACCCTGCCCCACTGAACATCCCTGTCATGCTGAACGACGTGAAGCATCTCGATGCTCAAGCGGCGAGCGGTGTCGCTGCGCTCAACCCTGACGCCTCGAACGTCCCGGTCATGCCGAACGAAGTGAAGCATCTCAGTGCCGAAGCAGCAAGCGGTGTCGCCGCGCTCACCATGACAAGGAAAGACAGCGAACCTTTGTTGACCAAGCGCCCAGGGCCGAGCGACATGCCTTTTACCTTGGGTGATACGCCAGGTGAACAGGGCAAGACCACAAACCTACGCACCGAGCGCGCATCGCTAGCGGAACCTGAGATACCTGCGCCAATCGCGCCCGCGCCTGCGCGTGCTGCCGCTGAAAGCACACAAACCACAGCTGCTTGGTTGAATGCGCCAATCGCGCCAGCGCCCGCAGCCAAACAAGCGCAGCCTTGGGCATCGGCGGCGGGGCTTGCGGCGGCCACAGCCCCCAAACCCGCCGCGCCGGGCGAACGGGCCGCCGCCGGCATATCTTTCGCCACTCATGCGGCGGCGACGAGCACGGCAATCGCTCGGGCAAACGCGCAGCCGCGCGGCCAGGCCGCCGAGCCCGCCAGCATCCAGCCGGCCGCGCCAACTCCCGCCCCCGCGCGCCACGAGGCAGCACCGCCAGCGCCGACGATTCACGTATCGATCGGCCGCGTCGAAGTGCGCGCGATCGATCCGCCACCCGCGCCGCCGCGCCGGCCCGCCCGGCCGGCATCCGGCATCGCGCTCGACGCCTACCTGCGCGGCGGGGCGGAGGAACTATGAGCAGCGCGCTGGCCATAGCGGGCGTCACTGCGGTGTTAGCCGACCTGCTCAGCGGCTGGTTGGCCGAGCAGCCGCTGCCGCGCAGCCTGGGCAATCCCAAGGTCAGCGCGCTCGCGCCCGACCTGGTCGACACCGGCATGGGCAAACCCGGCCAGATCAATCTATTCATGTACCAGGCGACGCTGAACCCGGCCTGGCGCAGTGCCGGCCCGCCCGCCCGCGACGCAAGCGGGCGCCGCATGGCAAACCCGCCGCTCGCGCTCGATCTGCACTACCTGCTGACGGCCTACGGCTCGCAGAACTTCCACGCCGAAATGATCCTCGGCTACGCCATGCAGCTGCTGCACGAGACGCCGATCCTGCCGCGCGACGAGATCAACCGCATCCTCCTGGCGCACGCCGAGCGCGCCAACGACGATTTTTCGGCCACCGGCCTGGCCGATCAGCTCGAGCAGATCAAGATCAGCCCAGCGCACCTCAACACCGAAGAGCTTTCCAAGCTCTGGTCGGCGTTTCAATCGCGCTACCGGCCAAGCGCGGCCTACGAGGTGTCGGTGGTGCTGATCGAGAGCAGCCGGCCGGTGCGCGCGCCGCTGCCGGTGCTGACGCGCGGCGCGAATGATCGCGGGCCGGGCGTGCAGGAGGGCATCATCCCGCCGTTCGCGACGCTGACGGCGGCGGTGCCGCCCCACCAGCAGCCGGCGATCTGCCTTGGCGAGCTGCTGACGCTGGCCGGCTTCCACCTCGACGGCGCATCGGTGGCAGTGCGCTTCGCCAACCGCCGCCTGCCGGCGCCACTGGTGCTTGCGCCGCGCGCCGAGGCCAGCGCGAACAGCCTGCAGGTGCAGCTCGCCGGCGCGAGCGACGCGTGGCAGGCCGGGGTGTATGCCGTCAGCGTGGCAGTGACCCAGGCCGACGGCTCGATCCAGACCAGCAACGCGCTCGCCGTTACGCTGGCGCCACACATCGACGCGATCAGCGCCAGCCGCACGCCCAGCGGCGTGGAGGTGCTGGTCGAGTGCAGCCCGGCGATCTGGCCGGGCCAGGCCGCCGCGCTGCTGCTGGGCGAGCGCGAGCTGCAGGCCGAAGCATTCGGCCAGAAAACCAGCCGGCTCACATTCCGCGCCGAAGAGCTGCCGCAGGGGAGCTACCTGGCGCGCCTGCGCGTCGACGGCGTCGACAGCCTGCTGGTGGATCGCTCCACCACGCCGCCGCGCTTCGACCCGGCACAGAGCGTGGTGGTTCCGTAAGGCTGGTTGCGCGGCGACTGGCGAGGTGCTGTTGTAAAAAAGAAAGCGAAAAACCCATGACGGCAGCAATGCCTCGCGCGTGGTACACCGACAACCAGCGCTACATCATAGCCGGGCTGGCCGCGCTCGCCGAGGGGCTGCGCCGGCAGCTTGCGCCGGCGGGCGCAGCCAGCGCCGAGCCGGGCGGCGACCCGTGGAGCGCTGCGGACGCCATCGCCGAGGCAATGGCGCCGGCGCCGGCGCTGGAGCAGCTGCGGCACGCGTTCGGGCTTTCGCCATTCGAGCGCGACGTGCTGCTGCTATGCGCTGGCGTCGAGTTCGACGGCGGCTTTGCGGCGCTGTGCGGCGAGGTGCAGGGCGACGCGCGGCGCTGCTACCCGACCTTTAGCCTGGCGCTGGCGGCGCTGCCCGGCGCGCACTGGGATGCCCTTACCGCGGCCGGGGCATTGCGGCACTGGCGCCTGATCGAGCTCGAGCCGGGCTACTCGCTCACCGCCCGGCCGCTGCGGATCAGCGAGCGCGTGCTGCATTTTCTTGCCGGCGTCCAGCACATCGACGAGCAGCTGGCCGGGTTTGCCGACGCCGTGCCCGCGCCGGGCGAGCTGCTGCCCTCGCAGCACGACCTGGCCGCGCGCATCGCCGCCGCGTGGTCGATGGCCGGCAGCGACACGCCGCTGGTGCAGCTGTGCGGCGGCGACGCCGCCGACAAGCGCGTGGTGGCGGCGGCTGCATGCGCCGCGCTGGGGCTTGAGCTGTACGCGCTGCCGGCCGACGCGCTGCCGGCGAGCCCCGGCGAGATCGACGCGCTGGCGCGGCTGTGGCGGCGCGATGCCTTGCTCGGCGGCTGCGCGCTGCTGATCGAGTGCGACGAGATCGAGCAGAGCGACACAGCGCGCGTGCGCGCGGTCGGCCGCATGGCCGAGCGGGCCGGCGGCGCGCTGGCGATTGCCTGCCGCGACCGCATCGCCACATCGCAGCGCGCGGTGGTGCTCGAACTCCACCGGCCGGCGGCCGACGAGCAGCGGCGCTGCTGGCGGATCGCGCTTGGCCCCGCCGCCGAGCGCCTGAATGGCCAGCTCGACCTGCTGGTGGGCCAGTTTAGCATGGGCGCGCGCGCCATTCAGCACGCCAGCATCGAGGCGCTGGGCGCAGACGACCTCGGCCAGGCGCTGTGGGACGCATGCCGCCGCCACACGCGCCCCAAGCTCGACGACCTGGCGCAGCGGATCGAGGCGGTGGCGACGTGGGACGACCTGGTGCTGCCCGAGGCGCAGCGCGAGCTGCTGCGCGAGATCGCGCTGCACGTGCGCAACCGCACGCTGGTGTACGAGGGCTGGGGCTTCGGCGCGAAGAGCGCGCGCGGCCTGGGCGTAGCCGCGCTGTTCGCGGGCGCCAGCGGCACCGGCAAAACCATGGCCGCCGAGGTGCTGGCGAACGAGCTGCGGCTCGACCTGTACCGGATCGACCTGAGCCAGGTGGTGAGCAAGTACATCGGCGAGACCGAGAAAAACCTGCGGCGGGTGTTCGACGCGGCCGAGGGCTGCGGGGCGATCCTGCTGTTCGACGAGGCCGACGCGCTGTTTGGCAAGCGCTCCGAGGTGCGAGACAGCCACGACCGCCACGCCAACGTCGAGGTGAGCTACCTCCTGCAGCGCATGGAGGCCTACCGTGGCCTGGCGATCCTGACGACCAACCTGAAAGATGCGCTTGACAGCGCGTTTCTGCGGCGCATCCGCTTCGTGGTGCAGTTCCCATTCCCCGACGCGGCGCAGCGCGCGGCGATCTGGCGGCGCGCCTTCCCGGCCGCCACGCCGACCGCCGGGCTGGAGGCTGAGAAGCTGGCGCGTCTGAATGTCGCCGGCGGCAACATCCGCAACATCGCGCTGGGCGCGGCGTTCCTGGCCGCCGACGCGGGCGAGCCGGTGGGCATGGCCCACCTGCTGCGCGCCGCACGCCGCGAGTACGCCAAGCTCGAGCGCGCGCTCACCGACGCCGAGACAAAAGGCTGGATCACCGGGGAGCGTTTGAGCGTTTGAGCGTTTGAGTGGGGGAGCGTTTGAGCGGAGAGCGGGGGGCAATCAACCATCGTAATGCGCTCCGTGGAGAATTGCCAGACGCCGTGGTTATAGCCACGAGGCATGCGCCACCGGCGCCATAGCGGGAACAGCATCAGATCAGGGGTCCAGGGGCGAAGCCCCGGCCGGGGGTCGTTAGGGGCCGCGGCCGGCCCCTGACCGCGGGCGTGGGGCGCGCCGCCCCACACATACGCAGGCGTGGGGCGCGCCGCCCCACACATACGCAGGCGTGGGGCGCGCAGCCCCACACATACGAAGAAGAACCTAACCCACAGGCGTGGGGCGCGCAGCCCCACACACACCTGCCAAGGAAGCAAAAGCCTGGGGCGCAGCCCCACCAGCCAGAGCGCAAGCGCAATGAACATCAACCTATCGATCGACAGCATCATCCTGCACGGCCTCGACACCGACCGCCACGCAGTTGCCGCAGCGGTTGAGCGCGAGCTTGGCCGCCTGCTCGCCGAGCGCGGCCTGCCGCCCGAGCTTGCCGCCAACGACGGGGCGATCAGCGTCGCGCTGCCGGAGGTGCGCGTGCCGCGCGGCCTGCGCCCCGACGCGATCGGCGCGCGCGTGGCCGAGTCGATCTACGCCAGCGTGGCTGGCGCGCCGGGCGAGCCACTAGAGCGAGGTACGCGATGAAGGGCCGCGTGAAAGCCGGAGAAGCCCGCAGGCGGGGCGCCGCGCGCGAGGCCGCGCCGGCCGTGCCTGCACCTGTGCAGGAAGCGCCGCAGCTTGAGAGCGCCGCCGGGCTGAGGCACCACTTCGGCGCGGTCGGCGTCGTGCGAACGATCGAGCAGCCTGAAGCGGAACCTACGGTGCAGCTAGCCCAGCGGCACCAGCTGACAGAGCACAGCGGCCCGGTCATTCAGCGCAAGTTCCGCTTGGCCGAGCCTGAGCGGGAGGACAGCTTCGAATATGTCTGGGTCGAGAACGACCAGGCGCCTCCGGATACAAAACGCTATCGCTGGGGAGGGCGCTTTGTGGACATTGGCGGCAAAAACGAAGCAGACCTGCTTTTTGAGGTAACGGAAGGCAACTGGTACTGCATCGCCAACATGTTTGGCGCCGGCACTCCCAGTCTGTGGCAACCCCACAGCGAATACGATCGGGAGATGCTGCGGCAGGCCGAGGAGAATCTCAGCTCGTTCATGCTGAAGAAGGAGCCGGCGCCGCAGGGTGAGATCGGCAAGATGAACTTTCGCTTCCCGCCCGCGACAGGGGTGCTCTATCACAGCGGGGCGCCGCCCCAGGGATTTGAGCCGCAGCAGCACCCGAATGTGCGGCCGCTGCCCGTCGACGAAAGCACGCTCAGGGCCCGCCAGCTCGACCAGAGGATGGACAACCTTGGGCGAGCACAGCAAGGGCTGCCCACCTCATACGATCAGCGCGCCACGACGGGTACGGGCTACGTCTATATACGAACCCCGCAAGAGCGCACAGGAGTTGACACAGAGTCTCCCGATGACAGGAGCAAGTTTATCTTCAGCGGCCAGAGCGTGGCACAGTCGGGGGTCGGCGAGCAGCAGCTGCACCATATGCGCCAGCGCGCGATCGAGGTTAATCGCCAGCTCCCTGCGCTTCAACAGCTCCAAGAGCAGAGATTTGTCGGCGAGGCCAGGGGCATGAGCCGCGACGCGGGGCAGGTCGCGGCAATGCGTGGCCTCAACGCCGCCGCGTACGCGATGGGCATGCAGGCGCCAAACGCCGGCGCCACCGACTGGGAGTGGCTGCACATTCGCGGAGCGCGGCTGGGCGGCAAGACAAACGCGACGAATCTTGTCGCCGGCACCTCCAGCACAAACTCGCATATGATCCCGTACGAGCACCAGATTCTCGAGCTGTCGAAGATGGCGGATCAGCAGCATCCGCTGTTTGTGTTCTGGACAGTGGCGCATCACGATCGCGTTGGCGTGAGAATCATCATAAGCTGGAAGGCGCCAAACGGGCTCGTCAGAGACGGGCAGGAGAGCAGACCGGCGTGGGGATCCCAGAGCTTCGACCCGGTCAGGGGCGCGATCTACGACCGGCTGGATCGCGACCTGGTATGGACGCCGCAGCTCCAGCCACGGCCGACCTTGCCTCCGGTTCCTCTGTTTGGCGACATGTCGTCGTCGAACTCCGAAGGCTCGGCCATGGATGTGTCGAAATAGGCCAGCTTGTTGCGAGAGAGGGCTGATGAAGACGCACATGCACAGCAAAAAGGGCAGCCAGCACAGGCCGGTGCCGAGCAATGGCGTGCCAGCCCCCGCCTCGGCGCCCGCCAGTGCGCCCGACGTAGCCGCGCCGAGCCACAGCTTCGGCGCGGTCGCGGTCACCGCCGCGCCGCAGGGCGCCATGCAGCCCAAGCTCGCCGTCGGCGCCGCCCACGACCCGTACGAAGACGAGGGCAGCCAGGTGGCGCAGCGGCAGGAGGCGCCTACGAACAACACTGGCCTGCCCGATGCGCTGAAAGACGGCGCCGAAAGCCTCTCGGGCGTGCCGCTCGACGATGTCAAGGTGCACTACAACTCTGGCATGCCCGCCAGCGTCGATGCGCTGGCCTACACCCAGGCGAGCGATATCTATGTCGGCCCAGGCCAGGAAAAGCACCTGCCTCACGAGGCCTGGCATGTCGTGCAGCAGAAGCAGGGCCGCGTGCAGCCGACGCAGCACCTGAGGGGCGTGGCGATCAACGACGATCGCGCGCTAGAGCAGGAGGCGGAGAGTATGGGAGCCAAGATGCACAGTTTACCCGCGCAAGCACGACCTATGCGCAAAGAAGGGCCGCACATTCAGCAAGGAATATCGGCCGCAATCCAGATGGCAGGCCACGAGGAAGATCTGTGTGTGGTGGGAAACTGGATTGTGAAGCGGGCCGATAAAACAGAGATTGAGCAATATACAAATAGAAGGGTTCCATCGACTGCGCCCAAATTTGGCGGGCCTTTTTACACCGCCGACGACGCACGTGCATTTCTACAGGCTCACAATGAGATAATCTCGCCAAAGCAGGATGAAAAGATTACAAAAATGGCCGAGCCAATGGCCAGGGGCGGCAAAGGGTTTATGATCTTGGCAAATGTAACCTCTGGAATAGCTGATCCACAAATGCGCGACTTAAAGATGGGAACGTCAACAGCCGACAAGGACGATCAGATACGCCACGGCGTGGCGGAACCCGAGCTTACAGCTAAAATGATCAGACATGAATTTATGGATTATAAAAGTGGATCGAGTGAACGGGGCTATCGTGACGAGGATCAATGGAAAGTGGCATGGACGGGCGATAACTTGGTTGAATTAAAAAGAGTTCTCGATCATGCAAGCACGTCTGCCCTGCGAGGAGTAGAGCAAGATCTAGATAGTTTCGAGAACTGGTTGCTGGCCACAAATGTGGTCTACGTTGGCATGAGTATTCTGGTGGTAGTCGGAAGCAATATTGGCAGAGCGGTGCCGATCGATTTTGAACACCCGATATATGCATCAGAAGCTTCATTTGCCAACCACAAGCAGGGAATTGAGCAAGGTCTTGCGCACCTAAAGAACGAGATCCAAAAACGCTTACGCCCATACTCAACCAATAGACAGGGCGAAGGCAACAGGTATATTACAGATAAAGACCTCTAGCGAGGCTTTTGCTCGGCGAACAGAGCAGGAAATAGATGAAGTTTCACAAGCACATAGCGCACACACCTACCGCGCACATCGGCGTGCCAGCCCGCGCCTCGGCGCCCGCCACTGCGCCCGACGTAGCCGCGCCGAGCCACAGCTTCGGCGCAATCGCCGTCACCGCGGCGCCGCAGGGCGCCATCCAGCCCAAGCTCGCCGTCGGCGCCGCCCACGACCCGTACGAAGACGAGGCCGACCGCGTCGCCGGGCAGGTGATGCGCCTGACCGACGCCCAGGTGCAGCGCGTCACGCCTGAGGACGATGAGGACACGATCCGCGCCAAGCCGGATATCCAGCGGCTCACGCCCGACGAGGACGAAGACACGATCCGCGCCAAGCCTGGCGCGCAGCGCACAGCCGAGGGCAGCTTCGATGCCAGCGCGGCGGCCGAGGCGCGCATCGCGGCGCGGCGCGGCGGCGGCAGCCCGCTGCCGGATTCTACCCGCGCGTTCATGGAGCCGCGCTTCCGCGCCAGCTTCGCAGGCGTGCGCATCCACGCCGACGCCGAGGCCGACCAGATCAGCCAGAACCTCAGCGCGCGCGCCTTCACCACCGGCCAGGACATCTACTTCCGCCAGGGCGAGTACCGCCCGGGCAGCAGCGGCGGGCAGGCGCTACTGGCCCACGAGCTGACGCACGTGCTGCAGCAGGGAGCTAGTTCGCCGCACCGGCCTCAGCAGAAGACGATGCCAGCACGCATATCTGGCAATAGCCTATCTGGCAAAAAAGTACAGCGATACCCCTCTATTGGCGAAGACCAGGATAATGTTCGCGAGGCCGAAGAATGGCAAAAAATCGAGGAGTTTTTAAGAAAACATAACCAGCATATTTTTCATGGGTTTTCGATTGAGCAAAAAATAAAAGATGTAAACGGCACATTTATCGGAGCGCAAGGTGCAAAAGAGCTAAGCGCGCAGCTACTCACGCACTTAAATCAAAGTTTAAGCGACAAAGATCATCCCCGTGGACAAAAAGTTGTTATGCGCAAGCTGACCGAGATCATGGAGCTGGTGAGAAGTGCCAGGCACGAGCTTAAAAATGATGGGCAAAGAGCTCTAGAAATATCTCGGCAATTATATAACGACCAGGGGCTCTGCTATGGATTTACCGAAATTTACAAGAGACATGCCGCTTGGGAAAAGGCGCTCTGGGATGCAATCGTCAGCTGGCATCCATCGGGCGGTTCTACAGAGGACGAGCTGAGTAACCTAAACGAACACCTGAACCAAACAATTAATTGGGCAAGTGGCGATAAGCAAGAAAGAGCAAATGAGGCGGTGCTTTTATTAAAGGAAGCTTGGAAATATATGATCGAACAAGAAAATGAATTAGAGTTAGAGGAGAAGCAATATGGAAAATTTACCGAGGCATTTTCCGGAGACGCTCTAACAGGCACCAAACCACAGCGCGAACCGATTTCACTGGGTCAAACAACCAGGTTGATCAAGTCGCCGGAAGATGTTGAGGTTTTAATTGAGCGGGTTAAGGAGGTGATTGAAAAGTTACCAAAACCAATACCTCCCAAACTAGTCATGGAAATAAGTACTGCATTCCACTCAATGATGGCATCATATCAAAACAATGAATTGCTATTTTTCGACCCTGAACTATGGGGTGTTGAGTCGTGTGATTGGGAGGGACTGAAGAGCAAGTTGAACATGACCTTGCAGGAGCTTGGGCGTTTCGGCGAATCTGAACAAGGTTTCGCTCTGGATATCGAGATTCACGCCCAGGTGGACAAAAACAAACAAGCAGCGTCTCAAGAGCTAGACGACATTTTAAACAGCCTGTTTGAGCAAAGCAAAGCGTCTTTTCAAGGAATTGAAGAGAATGCCGATGCTGCTGATTTTCTTCGTGATTACAATAAGCCCATGTACTATGCTCTGTTCGGCGAAAAAGACAAAGACGCAGCCGAAGATCAATGAGCATATTGAGCGTAGAGCGAGCGCAGAGCGTAGAGCAATCGGCCGTCCCGACGCGCTCCGGCGTCAATCTACAGGATCCTATGTCGGGTCTTCGCTATAAAGTATGAAGGACACTGCCCATGCCCATCCAATTCACTGCCCCGCGCTGGGTGAAGGGCGCGCTGGTGGCGATCGACCTGGCCAACCAGGGCGCTGCGCCGGTGACGATCCCATTCCAGTACAACCCCGAGTCGCTCTCGCGCAACCTGACGCCGCGCGCGGCCCAGCGCGAGGCCGGCCGCGCCGAGGCGCTGGGCTTCGCCGGCGCGCCCAACGAGACGTTCACGGTGAAGGTGCGCATCGACGCGACGATCGACGCGGCGCTCGCCGCCGGCGCGGCCGCCGACGATATCGGCATTCACCACCTGCTGGCTGCGCTCGAGGTGCTGCTCTACCCGCGCAGCGAGCAGGTGAGCAAGAACGACAACCTGCTCAAGCAGGGCCAGATCGAAACCGGCGGCGGGGTGTACGACGCGCCGCTCACGCTGTTTGTGTGGGGCCCGAACCGCGTGCTGCCGGTGCAGCTCACCAGCGTCGACGTCACCGAGGAGCTGTTCGACGCCGACCTCAACCCGCTGCGCGCCGACCTCACGCTGAAAATGAGCGCGCTCAGCTACTCGGATCTCGACCCCAGCCACAAGGGCTATAAGCTGTTCCTGACCTACCAGAAGAACAAAGAGCAGATGGCCTCGCGCGGCGTCACCGGCAACGCCGCCAAGTACATCGGCGCCGAGGCTGCGGCCAAGCTGCGCTGAGCGAAGGAGCCCGTATGGACGACCCGAACAGCCGCTACAGCGCCACCGAGCGCGCGATCTACACCGGCCCCGACGGCCGCCCGGTCGCCTACCGGCGCCGGCGCTTTCTGCCGCAGGGCGAGCGCATGCCGCTGCTTGGCGAGGCCGCCGTCGGCATCGCCGACCGGCTCGACCTGATCGCCAACCGCGCGCTGGGCGACCCGCTGCAGTTCTGGCAGATCTGCGACGCGAACAACGCGCTCAACCCGTTCGACCTGACCGCCGAGCCCGGCCGGCTGCTGCGCGTGCCGGTGCCGCAGTTCGAGGAGCCGCGCTGATGCTGCCAGCCGTGATTGTTGGCCTGCTCGTCGGCGAGCCGCAGGCCCCCGAGAAGGCGCCGCCGGCCATGCTGGGCGCGCTCACCGGCGTGAAAGTGATGCAGGGCCAGGCCGGCGGCGGGCGCGACTACCAGGGCTTCCAGCTGACGTTTGCCGCCGAGCGCGGGCGGGCGGTGCGCGAAGACTTCCCGCTGCTCAGCGCGCCGCTGCTGATGCCCGGCAAGCGCGTGGTGATTAGCGTGACGGTGCAGGCCCGGCCGCGCGTGCTGCTCGACGGGATCATCACCTACCAGCAGCTGGCGGTGGGCGACTCGCCCGAGCTGATCGTCACTGGCAAGGACATCAGCGTGCTGATGGACATGGAGCACGTAGCCAAGCGCCGGCCGGGCCAGGGCGCCAAAGAAGCCGCGCTGGCGATCCTCGGCGAGTACGCCAAGTACGGCGTCAGGCCGGCGGCCTCCGACCCCAAGGCCGCCACCACGCCCACCGAGGATCAGCGCGCGCCCATCCAGGCCGCCACCGACCGCGAGCACCTGCGCCAGCTCGCCGCCGCCAACGGCTTCATCTTCTGCATGAAGCCCGGCCCGACGCCCAAGCAGAGCACCGCCTACTGGGGGCCGCTGGAGCTGGCCGCGCCCGAGCAGGACGCGATCACCAGCAACGCCGGCGCCGGCACCAACGTGGCCGAGCTGCGCTTCAGCTACGACGGCCTGGCCGCCAGCCAGCTGACCGGCGCCTACGCCGACCCCGACGCAGCCGAGCCGGTGCCGATCCAGGCGCTGAAGCGCGACGCCGACACATCGCTGGCCAAAACCCAGGCGCTCGGCGGGGCGTTTGTGCGCAAGCGCCGGGTGGCCGACGCGCCCTTCAGCGCCGCCGAGGCCGGCGCGCTGGCGCACGCCATGGCTAACCGCTCGGCCGACGAAGCCGTGGTGGCCGAGGGCCTGCTCGACACCGCGCGCTACGGCAACCTGCTGTTCGCGCCGGGGATCGTGGGCGTGCGCGGCGCCGGCGAAACCTACGACGGCGACTACTACGTGCGCAGCGTCACGCACGAGATCACCCCCGAGCGCTACACCCAGCGCTTCCGGCTCTCGCGCGAGGGGCCCGGCACGCTGACGAAGACAGTCAAGGCGGGCTAGATGCACTTTCAAATCGCCACAATCAAACTGCCACAAAGGCACGAAGACACAAAGAACGTCCGGCTTTTCAAATTGCCACAAAGGCACGAAGGCACAAAGAATGTCCGGCTTCAGAATGCCTTCGCATCTTTGTGCCTTTGTGGCAAGCGCCCATGTTCCAATTGCCACAAAGGCGGTACTTTTCGTTTCATGTGCTCAGATTTTGGCGCGAAGCGCCAAAATCTGAGAGTCTGTTTGAAAAGCCTGTTGTACCACCAAGGCACCAAGGCACCAAGCGGTAATAACGCTGAGAAAGCTCCAACACGGCACACATGATCTTGGTGTCTTCGTGTCTTGGTGGTTACTTCTCAAACAATTTCTGAGCACATGAAGAAAGGCAGTACCTTGCTGCCGCAGGCAGAATCGATGATGACGCGGGCCAGCGCGTAGCTCGTGTATGTGAAAGGTGTTGGGTCGAGATGTTCTACGGCAAATATCGCGGCAAGGTGCTGAAAAACGACGACCCGCTCAAGCGCGGCCGGATCATGCCGTCGGTGCCGGCGGTGCTTGACGGCGAGCTGACATGGGCTGAGCCGTGCGTGGCCTACGCCGGGCCGAAGCTGGGCTGGTTCGCCGTGCCGCCCATCGGCGCCAACGTCTGGATCGAGTTCGAGGCCGGCGACCCGAGCCGGCCGATCTGGACTGGCTGCTTCTGGGGCACCACCGAGGCCGAAGGCCCGCCGCCCGACGCCACCGAGGGCGCGGCCGGCGACCGCAAAGTATTCCAGACCGACAAGATCGGCCTGGTGCTCGACGACAAGGCCCAAAAGCTGACGATCAAGGTCGTGACCGACGACGCCGGCACCATGAAGATCGAGATCGACAAGGCCGGCATTCTGCTCAGCGCCGACGCCAAAGTCACCGTGACGGTATCGCCCGACAAAGCCGAGCTGAAAAAGACGCCCTGCACCGTCGAGATCGCCGACGCGATCACGCTCAGCAAGGCCACCGCCAAGGCGACCGTCGGCGACAGCGTGAAGCTCGAGAACGGCGCGGCCTCGGCCGAGGTGGCCGCCGCCTCGATCGACCTGAAAAACGGCGCGTCAAGCGTCAGCATGTCGCCGGCCAGCGTCAATATCAACAACGGCGCGCTGGAGGTGATCTAGCCACAAAGGCGCGAAGACTCAAAGAGATAGGACTTACGCAGTTGGCGCGTTCAGCCTTCGGCAGAGCGGTACTACGCTCCGTATCGTGTCCATTTTCCGCGCTGTGCGCGGAAAATGGACACAGAAGATGAACAAGTACCATGCTGCCGCAGGCACCATGCACGACTTCGGGAAGCCGAACAGCGCAAGTGCGTAAGTCCTAAGAGCCTCGCGTATGTGACGCGTCGACACAAAAGCGCTTTCGCGCATTCGTGGCAAGCCGTCTCTGGGTGTTGTAGTAGAGGAGCGATCTATGCCTGGCTTTCTCCTGCATGTCGGCGCGATCGTCTTGTGCGCGCACGGCGGCACGGCGCAGCCCACCGTGCCGAACCCGCGCGTGAAGGTGATGGGCCAGCCGACGGTGTTCCAGGCCGCGCCGTACGTCGTGGCCGGCTGCAGCTTCCCGCCGCCGCCCGTGGCCAACGGCCCGTGCGTCACCGCGCAGTGGCTGCTGGGCGCGCTGCGGGTGCGCAGCAACGGCATGCCGCTGCTGCTGCAAGACAGCCAGGCGTTGTGCGTGCCCACCGGCACCCCGCTGACGATCGCCATGACCCAGACGCGCGTGAAAGGAATGTGAGATGCAGGTTGGCTTTCCCTACCGGATCGACCGCGCCGGCCGCACCGCGCAGGCAGGCCGCGAGGCGCACATCCGCGCCATGATCGAGCAGGTGCTGTTCACCGTGCCGGGCGAGCGCGTCAACCGCCCCGACTTCGGCACCGGCCTGCGCCAATACCTGTTCGGCGCCGGCAGCGACGAGACGCTCACCGCCGTGCAGTTCCTGGTGCAGGGCGCCCTGCAGCAGTGGCTCGGCGACCTGATCGAGGTGTACGGCGTCGAGGTACGCGGCGAAGAATCGACCATGACCGTGACGGTGCGCTACCAGCTGCGCGAGACCGGCCAGCCGCTGGTGGCCGAGTTCCGCGCATAGCGCCCGCGCCCAGGAGTGCCGCATGAGCACCGAGCAAGCCCCGCCCCATATCGACTACCTGGCCCGCGATTTCGCCGGCTTTCGCCAGCTGCTGCTCGATCACCTCTCGGTGACGGTGCCGGGCTGGCAAGAGCGCGCCGCCGCCGACCAGGGCAACGCGCTGATCGACCTGCTGGCCTACGCCGCCGACTACCTGGCCTACTACCAGGACGCGGTGGCGACCGAGATGTACCTCGGCACCGCGCGCCTGCGCCGATCGGTGCGCCGCCACGCCCAGCTGCTCGACTACCACCTGCACGAGGGCTGCAACGCTCGGCTGTGGGCGCGCGTGCGCGTCAGCGCCGACGTGGCGCTGCCCAGGGGCACGCAGCTGCTCACCGCCGCCGAGGGCGACCGCGCGCCGGCGGTGGTGGCGCAGGGCAGCGCCGACTACGCCGATATGCTCGCCAAGGCGCCGGTGGTGTTCGAGACCATGCACGCGGCCTCGCTGTTCGCCGAGCATAATGAGATCGCGCTCGATGGCCAGGGCGAGCTGCCGGCCGGGACGGTGACGGCGACGCTGCAGGGCAGGCTGCCGAACCTGGCCGCCGGCGACGTGCTGATCTTCGCCGAGGTGCGCGGCCCGTCCACCGGGCGCCCCGCCGACGCCAGCCCGGCGCGCCGCCACGCCGTGCGGATCAGCCGGATCGAGCGCGCCGCCGCCACCACGACGATCAGCTGGGACGAAGAAGACGCCCTGCCATTCGCGCTGGTGACGAACCGCGACTTTGGCGCAGGCGCCCGACCGATCAGCGTGGCCTGGGGCAACATTGTGCTGGCCGACCACGGCCGCACGATCGCCGACGAGCAGCTGCCGCCGATCCCCGCGGCCGCGCGCTACCGCCCGCCGCTGCGGCTGGCCGGCCTGACCCACGCCGTGCCCTACGAGCACGCCCGCGCGCGCGTTGGCCAGTCGGCCGCCGCCACGATCGAGCAGGAATGCGCCGCAGCCATGCCGGCGATCGAGCTGATCGAGCTGTGGCCCAGGCCGCTATCGCTGCAGGCCGGCACGCCGTCGCTGCTCACCTTCAAGCAGTTCCCCGCCGGCTCGGGCGGCTACTTCCCGACCAAGCCCTGGGCGCTGCGCCGCGACCTGCTGAGCAGCGGCAACCTCGCGCGCGAGTATATCGTCGAGATGGAGGACGACGGCACGGCGTATCTGCGCTTCGGCTTCGCCGACGGCGGCTGGCAGCCCAGCGTGGTGGGCGCGAGCCTGCTGGCGACCTACCGGATCGGCGGCGGGCCGCTGGGCAATGTCGGCCGCGACTCGCTCGCGTCACTCGCGCTCGGCCCGGCCGCGCTCGACAGCAACACCCCGCCGGGCGGCGCGCTCCCCACGATCGACGAGATCATCCGGCGGATCAGCGACGCCTCGAACCCGCTGCCGGCGCGCGGCGGCGCCGCGCCCCAGCGCATCGAGGTAGCGCGCATGCACGCGCCGCACGCCTTTCGCTCGTGGCAGCCGCCCGACGACACCGGCGCCGAGTACGACCCGCGCGCCTACGACGCCCAGTCGCGCTGCGTCACCCCCGCCGACTACGCCAGCATGGCTATGCGCCACCCCGAGGTGGCCGAGGCCGTGGCCGAGCCGCGCTGGACCGGCAGCTGGACGACGCTGCTGGTGTATGTGCGCCGCCGCGATGGCTGGCCCGAAGACGCGGCCTTTCGCGAAGAGCTGCGCGCGTTTCTCGAGCCCTACCGGCTGGTCGGCTACGACCTGGCGGTGGCGCCGCCGTGCTATGTGCCGCTCGACGTGCAGCTGGTGGCGTACCTGCCGCCCGATCGCCAGCAGAGCGTGGTGCGCGCGGCGCTGATGCAGGCGCTGTTTGGGCCAGCGGGCTTTTTCGACCCGGCCGGCTTTGGCTTTGGCCAGCCGGTGCACCGCAGCCGCCTGATCGCCTGCGCCGCCGGCGTAGATGGCGTGGCGCGCGTGCGCGCCGGCCGCTTCCGGCGCGCCGGCACGGCCAGCGACGCGGAGCATATCGCCGTCGGCGCGCTTGAGATCGCGCGGCTGTCGCCTGCGCGCGATGGCGTGGGCCAGTTCAGCTTGATGATCGAAGGTGGCATTGCATGAGCGATCTGCCGCGCCCGCGCGCCACGCTGACGCGCTACAACCCGCCCGGCCTCGCGGCGCTGCGCTACGCCGGCGGGCGCTACAGCGCAACCCTGGCGCGCATGCTAGCGAGCCTGCCGGCGCAGCGCGCCGGCGACGCCGCCCCGCTCGAGGCGCTGAATCGCGACAGCCAGGGCGACTGGTCGATCGCGCTGGTGCAGGCCTGGGCAGCGGTGACCGAGGTGCTCGGCTTCTACCAGGAGCGCATCATCAACGAGGGCTACCTGCGCACCGCCGCCGAGTATCGCTCGGTGCTCGAGCTGGCGCGCGCGATCGGCTACGAGCTGCGCCCCGGCGTGTCGGCCAGCGCGCACCTGGCCTTCACCGTGCTCAGCACCAAAGACGACCCGGCGCGCCAGGTGGTGCTGCCGGCCGGCGTTGCGGTGCTGAGCGTGCCGCCACAGGGCCGGCTGCCGCAGACCTTCGAGACCGACGCCGCCTTCACGGCGCGCGCCGAGTGGAACGACATCCGCCCCGAGCTGGTTCACAGCGGCCCGGTGGCCGAGATCGCGCGCAACGCGACCGGCCTGCGGCTGGCTGGCGTGGCGGCAGGCCCGCGCCCCGGCGACCTGCTGCTGCTGCTGGCCGATGCGCCGCCCGGCGCGGCCGCGCTGCCGGAGTGGCTGCTGGCCGAGGTGCGCGCCGCCACGCCCGACCCACGGCGCGGCCAGACGGTGCTGAGCTGGGCGATTGTGCCGGGGGTTGGCAGCGCCGGCGCGAGCCTGCGCGACGCGCGGGTGTACGCGCTGCGCCCGCCGCTGGGCCTGTTCGCCTACAGCCGCGGCGGCGTCTACGCGCTCGAGCGCCCAGGCCTCGCCGGGGCGCCAGCGGCGCTGGGCATGCCCGCGATGACCGTGCGCGCGCTGGCGCGCGAGCCGGGCGGGGCGCTGCTGGCCGCCGCCGACGCCGGCGTGTTCCGCTCGCTCGACGGCGGCGAGAGCTGGCAGAGCGCGGGAGTCGGCCTGGCGCGCCGGTCGTTCCACGCGCTGGCGCTGGCCGAGGCCGGCCCGATCTACTCCGGCGGCGACGGCGGCGCGGTGTTCGTGTCGCTCGACAGCGGCGTGAGCTGGACGCCTGTGTCGGGTGAGGTGCCGCCGCCGCCCGCGCGCGGTGGGGTTGGCCCGCTGCCGCGCACGGTGGTGCGCGCCCTGGCGGCCTACGGCCGCGCCGGCCAGGAGTGGCTGGCCGCCGGCACCGACGACGGCGTGCTGCTCTCGGCCGACCGCGGCCGCAGCTGGGCGCCGGCCAACCACGCGCTGCCCAACGCCGACCCGAAGAGCGGCCTCGCGCCGGTGCCCGTGCGCGCCCTGGCGCTGGCGCGGCGCGGCACAAGCGCCGAGCTGTTCGCCGGCACCGACGCGGGCGTGTTCCACATCGCGCCGCCACCGAGCCAGGCCGGCCGCGCCGCGCTGCTGGCTGTGCCGGCGCTGCTGGTGCTGCTGGCGGTGCAGCTGTTTGGGCCATTTTGGCTGCTGGGCCGGCTGTTCCACCTCGTCGCCCAGCTGATCAACACGCTGATCGGCGTGGTGAACGCGCTGGCCTTGCAGCTCTTCCAGATCCTTGGCAAGGAGCTGCCGGAGAAGCCGCCGGTGCCGCTGATCGAGCAGGCCAGCTACAGCTACGCCTGGCTTGCCACCCAGATCGCGCGCCTGCCGATTGTCGGCCCGGCGCTCAAGGCGGCCTTCACGCTCAAGCAGCTGGTCTTCGTCACCGACGCGCTGCTGCTTGCGCTGGCGCTCGGCCTGGCGATCTGGCTGCTCGCCCGCGCCTGGCGGGCCGGCGCCCGCGCGCCCTGGGTGAGCCTGGGGCGGCCGGTGCGCGCGCTCGTCGCCGCCGCCGACGGCCGGCTGTTCGCCGGCACCGAGCAGGGCCTGTTCTGCTCGAATGACGGCGACGAGCAGAGCGGCGGCTACCTCGACCGCGCCGGCCGCGCGCTGACGCGGGCGCTGTTTGGCGACCTCGCGCGCAGCTGGCGGCCTGTCGCCGACCCGGCGCTGGCCCAGGCGAATGTGAGCGCGCTGGCGTATACGCCGGCGGGCGAGCTGCTGGCCGCGCTGGCGGGTGGCCAGGTGCTGCGCTCGGCCGACGGCGGCGCCAGCTGGGCCGACCTCGGCCGGGCGCCGCTGAAGACGCCGCTGGCGCTCGCGCCGCTGGATGCCGCCCTGCTCGCCGCCGGCGCGCCGCTCGACGACCCCGCCGAGCCCGGATGGCCGCGCGCGGCGCGCCACGGCGGCCTGCTCGACCTCGCGCTGCCCGCGCCCGACCTGGCTGCTGGCGACTTGGTGCTGCTGCGCCAGCCCGACGGCCCGGGGCCCGCGCCGGCCCCACGCCTGGCGCGCGTCGTCAGCGCGAGCCTGATCGACAGCCGCGACCCGGCCCGGCCCGCCCGGCTCACGCGCCTGGCGATCGAGCCGCCCGGCGACCTCGGCGACTTCGACCATGCCGGCGTGCGGGTGCTGCCGCTTGGCCCCGAGCTGAGCTGCAGCGACGAGCGGCCGGTTGGCTTCGAGCCGTCCGGCCAGATCGACTGCGCCGGGATCGTGCCGGGCCTCGCGGCCGGCCAGCTTCTGGCGATCAGCGGGCGCCGCGCCCGCGCGACACCGCCCCCCGGCGCCGCGCTCGAGTCGCCCGATGGGCTGCGCGCCGACCCGATCGCGGCCGACGACTTGCTGCTGGTGCTGGCGCCGCCGCAGCCGGGCCAGCCCGCCTGGCGCGTGCGCACCCGCGCGGGCCGCGAGGGCCTGCTGCGCTGCGCACCCGGCGCGCTGCGGCTCGAGCCGGCGCACGACGACGACGAGGTTGTGAGCGAGCTGGCCGAGCTGGCCCTGGCCGAGCACCGCGACGGCCGCACCATCCTGAGCTTCACGCGCGCGCTGGCGAACATCTACGACCGCGCGAGCGTCGCGCTGTGCGCCAACATCGTGCCCGCCAGCCACGGCGCCACGGTCAAGAACGAGCTGCTGGGCAGCAGCGACGCGATGAGCGTCAACCAGCGCTTTCTGCTGAAGCAGCCGCCGCTGGCCTACCTGGCCACGCCGGCCGGCGCCGCAAGCACGCTCACGCTCACCGTGAACGGCGTGCGCTGGAGCGAAGTGCCGTTCCTGCACAATCGCGCCCGCAACCAGCGCGTGTTCGTGCTGCGCCAGGACGCCAGGTCGGGCGAGCCGAACGTGCCGCCAGACACCGCCGCAGGCGGGCCGATCGCCGCGCAGCCGCCCACCTTTCCGTCCAGCGAGGTGATCTTCGGCGATGGCGTGAATGGCGCCGGCCTGCCAACCGGCACCTGGAAGATCGAGGCGACCTACCGCAGCGGCGGCGGATCGCCCGGCAACCTGCCGGCCGGCAGCCTGACGGTGCTCCAAAGCGCGCCGCGCGGCGTCAAGGCCGTGACGAACCCGCTGCCCAGCGGCGGCGGCGCCGACCCCGAGCGCATGAGCAGCGCGCGCGCGCTGGCGCCGCAGGGGCTGCGCGCGATGGAGCGGATCGTGTCGCTGGCCGACTTCGAGGATTTCGCCCGCAGCTACCCCGGCGTGCTCAAGGCGCAGATGCGCCAGCTGGCGCGCGGCCGCCAGCGCCTGCTGCACCTGACGATCGCCGGCGCCGAGCTGGCCGACGGCGCCGACGACGCCCTGCCCGCCGCGCTTGCCGGCGCGATCGAGCGCCAGCGCGCCGCGCCCACCCCGCCGCTGTATATCGACCACTGCGACACGAACTACTTCCACGTGCGCGCGCGCCTGCTGATCGAGCCGGCCCACGCCGCGCGCGCCGACGCGATTCGGGCCGCAGCCCGCAGCGCGCTCGCCGACGCATTCGGCTTCGCCAGCCGCGCGCTGGGCCAGAGCCTGGCCAGCTCGGATATTATTCGCGTGCTCCAGGCGCTCGAAGGCGTGGCCGCCGTGGAGATCGGCGCGCTGTACCTGCGCGGCCATGCGCCTACGCCCGGCGTGGGCAGCCAGAACCCCAACGCCGCCGACGTATTGCTGGAGGCGCGGCCCACCCGGCTCGACGGCGCGCGCATCCTGCCGGCCCAGCTGCTGCTGATCAACGCCAGCGCCGACGACGGAATTGTGTTGGAGACGAGCGTATGAGCGAAATCGAGCGCTTCTACCAGCTGCTGCCGGCGATCTACCGCCAGCACGACGCCGCCGCCGGCGAGCCACTGCGCGCCATGCTGGCGGTGCTCGAGCGCGAGCTGCGCACGATCGAGCGTGATGTCGAGGCGACCTACGATAACTGGTTCGTGCAGACGTGCGACACCTGGGTGCTGCCTTACCTGGCCGATCTGGTCGGCATCCGCACGATGAGCCACCAGCGCCGCATTCTGGGCACGCAGCGCCGGCAGGTGGCGAATACGATCGCCTACCGCCGCCGCAAAGGCGCGCTCAGCGTGCTCGAGTACGCGCTGCGCGACGTGACTGGCTGGCATGTGCGCGCGGTCGAGCTGTACCAGCAGATCGCCGCCACACCGCACGTGGCCGCGCACGGTCGCCCTCCCGCCGCCAGCGCCAACCTGCGCGACGCGCTGGCGCTCGACCATGCCGGCGGGCCGTTCAACCAGATCGCCCACAGCGCCGACGTGCGCGCGCTCAGCCCGGCCGAAGGCGCGCGCGCCGGGCGCTACAACCTCGGCAACCTCGCGCTGTTCGTGTGGCGGCTGCGCGCCTACACCGTGCGCGAGGCCCAGCCCTACCCGCTGCCGGCGCCCCACGGCTCGGCGTTCGCGCGCTTCGCGCTGCACCCAACCGGCCGGCCCATGCAGCTGTTCAACCAGCCGCAGCTCGTCGGCGATATCGCCGGGCGCCTCACTGCCCGCCACCTGCCGCTGGCGCTGCACCGCGCCGAGCTTGCGGCCGACCTCGACGAGTACGCCCGCACCTACGCCGCCACGCGCGCCGAAGATCGCGCGGCCAGCAGCCGCTTCTACGGCCCCGACCGTGGGCTGCAGCTCGCGCTGGCGTGGCCCGGCGGCGGCGCCGAGCCGCTGCCGCCAATGGCGGTGGCCTGCGCCGACCTGGCGGCCCTGCCCGACGGCGCGCTCGATCGGCTGCGCCAGCACGGCAAGCGCGCGGTGATCGACCCGCTCAGCGGCCACGTGGCGCTGCTCGACCCTAGCGCGGCCGGCGCTACGCTGCGCGCCACCTACAGCTACGGCTTCAGCGCCGAGATCGGCGGCGGCCCCTACCACCGGCGCAGCCAGCAGCCGAGCATCGGCGACGCCAACGTGATCGCGGTGGCGCGCGGCAGCAGCGTCCCAACGCTACGCGAGGCGCTGGTGGCCTGGAATAGCCACTGCCAGAGCTGCCTCGCGCACGGCGCCGAGCCGCACGGCATCATCCGCCTGCTCGACAACACCCGCCACGGCGACGACGGCCTGGGCGACCTGGTGGTGTGGCTGCCGCTCGGCGCCAACCTGACGATCGCCGCCGACAATGGCGTGCGCCCGGCGATCGGCCCGGGCTGCGACCTGCTGGTGCGCTTCGATGGCCCCGGCGAGCAGCCGAGCGCCCTGAGCAGCATAGCCAGCCTGGCGTCTCAGCCGGACGACGCCTACACTGGCGATATTCGCGCGCGGCGCCTGCTGATCGACGGGCTGCTGATCGACGGCAGCCTGCGCGTCGGCCAGGGCCGGCGCGCCAGGCCGGCCGAGGGGCGGATCGACCTGGCGATCGAGCACTGCACGATCGTGGGCGGCGCCACCCTGCACCTGGCCGAGGGGCGCGCGCGCATCGCGCAGCTGGCGATCCGCTCGAGTATTGTGGGGCCGCTGCGCGCGCCGCCAACGCTGCTGGGCGTGTTCGCCAGCGATTCGATCATCGACGGCGCGCCCGGCCGCGAGGCCAAGGCCACGGCGTTCGCCAGCCTGAGCGGCGACGAAGGCGCGCGGGTCACGCTCGAGCGCGTCACGGTCTTTGGCGATGTGCGGGCGCTGGCGCTGAGCCTGCGCGATAGCCTCGTCGCCGGCGCGGCGGCGGCGGCTGGCAAGCCGTTTGTGCCCGCCAGCGACAGTGCGATTGTCGATGCGGGCGCGAGCGCGGCGCTGTTCACCAGCACGCGCTATGGGCAGCCGGGCTATGCGCAGCTGCGCCCCGCGAGCCCGGTGGCCCACCGGCGCGGCGCCACCGACGGAACACAGCAGGGGGCCTTCGCCAGCCTCTACACTGCCCAGGCCGAAGACAACCTGGCACCGGTTCTTGAAGAATACCTGCCGATCGGGCTTGAGGCCGGGTTCTTTTTTGTTACATAGCCGCTTACGCAGAGCGATACTTTTTCATGTTCTTAGGAGCTACGCACTTGCGTGATTCGGCTTCCTCACGGTACGGAATTGAGCCTGCGGCAGCAGGGTACGTGCTCATCCTCTGTGTCCAATTTCCGCGCTCCGCGCGGAAATTGGACACGATATGGAGATAGAGTACCGCTCTGCCGAAGGCTGAGGGCGCCAACTGCGTAAGTCGTAGTTTTGAAAGGGTGGTTTGGAGGGACGAAGTCGCTCCAAATATCACTGCTGCCGCAGGCAGACGAGCCCATATCGCGAGCAACCGCGTAGCTCGTGCCATATAACGGAGTAAGCAATGAAAGGCGACTACTCGCGCGCGAGCTTCAGCCCGCGCAAGCGCTACACCAGCGTACGGATGCAGCAGGGCCGCGTGCAGCTCGACGCCGACTGGAACGAGCAGGCCGATATCACGCGCGACGCAATCGCGGCGCAGGCGCGCGACCTGCTTGGCCCCGGCGCGGTTCCCGCCGAGTCGGCCGGCTTCGCGCTTACCCTGGTGACGCACCAGCGCGGCCAGAGCGACACGCCGCAGCCCGATATCGAGATCGGCGCGGGGAGCTTCTACGTCGGCGGGCTGCGCTGCGAGAACGAGCAGCCGGCCTGGTACGCCGACCAGCCCGGCGCGGCCGATCTGTTCGGCGGCGAGGACGGCCGCGCCAGCCTGCTGTACCTCGACGCCTGGGAGCGCCACGTCACCGCGCTGGAAGACCCCGATCTGCGCGAGCCGGCGCTGGGCGGCCCCGATACCGCCACGCGCACCCAGGTGGTGTGGCGCCTCGCGGCGCTGCCATTGGGGGCCGGCACCGCCGACTGGAGCGACGCCTGGCGCGCGTTTGCCGATGCCCAGGCGCGCAGGCCGCGCATGGCCGCCAGCGCCGGCGCCGGCGCGCCCGGCAACCAGCTCTACCGCGTCGAGATCCACGCCGCCGGCACGGACGGCGCCAGCTTCAAGTGGTCGCGCGAGAACGGCGCGGTGGCGTTTCAGGTGCTCAATGCCGAGCGCGTAGGCGACGCCAGCGCCCCGCAGCTGCGCGTAACGTGCGCGCTGCTCGAGCGCGACCGGCTCGCGCTCTGCGCCGGCGACCCCGTCGAGCTTGAGGACGACGCGAGCGCGCTTGGCGCGGCGCGCTCGCTGCTGGGCCGCGTCGCCGAGGTGCGGCTCACGCCCGGCGAGGACGATCAGCTTGGCGCGCTGGTTGGCGAGGTACGCATCGAGGCCGGCGCCGAGGGCATTGGCGCGCTGCTGGCGCGCTGGCAGCCGAAGGCCTTCGGCGCGCTCCACCCGCTGCTGCGCCGCTGGGATCGCAACGCCACAAGCGCCGAGTGGGCGCCGCGCCAGATTGCGCCCGGCCGGCAGTACGAACTTGAGAATGGCATCTGCGTGAGCTTCGACGCCGCCGACGGCTACGCGGCCGGCGACTACTGGCAGTTCGCGGTGCGCGCCGGCGCCCCGGCGCTGCGATTGCCTGCCCGACCGCCCGACGGCGTGGTGCACCACCTCGCGCCGATCGGGCTGCTCAGCGGCGGCGCGGGCCAGTGGCAGATCGCCGACCTGCGCAAGCCCTTCGGCACACTGCCGCAGCTGCACGCCGCGATCGACGACGAGCGCCGCCGCATCGACACCTCGGCGATCGACCTGGCGCGGCTGCGCGCCGACTTCGAGGCGCTGCTCGACGAGGTGAGCTACCTGCGGCGCAAGGTCAAAGACCTGCGCGGCCAGCTCTACGACGACTACCAGGCCGACGACGCGCTCGCGCCCGGCGACATGGTCGCGCCCAACCCGGCCCAGCCGGGCTATATCGTGAAAACCCAGGAGGCCAACGAAACCATGGCGATCGGCGTGGTGAGCGAGGTGCTGGCACTGCACGGCGCGCCGCGCTACCGCGTGGTGAGCTATGGCCGGGCGCCGTGCAAGGTCGTTGGCCCGGTTGCTGCCGGCGATATGCTGGTGGTGGCCGACGAGGACGGCTATGCCCGGCGCGCCGGCCTGTTCATCCGCCCCGGCACCGTCCTCGGCAAGGCCCTAGCCGATGCCGTACCCGACGAATCCGGGCGCTTCGGCCTGGTCGACGCAATGGTCACGCTTGGCTAGCCGGCGTGCTGCCGAGGAGGCTTTCTATGATCAATCTTTCACGGCGGGCGGCGGCTGTGATCGCGGTGCTGTTGAGCCTTGTGCTCGTGCTGACGCTGGCGCTGAGCGCTACCGCCTTGGCGATGCGCGGCCCGGCGGCCGAGTCTGCTGTGCCCACGGCTACGCCTGAGCCCGCCACCGGCACGCCCACGGCTACGCCTGAGCCCGCCACCGCCACGCCCAGCGTCACGCCCGAGCCTGCCACCGGCACGCCCAGCGCCACGCCCGAACCCGCCACCGCCACGCCCAGCGCTACGGCCACGCCCGAACCCGCCACCGACACGCCCAGCGCTACGGCCACGCCCGAGCCCGCCACCGACACGCCTGTCACATTCCAGTGCCGCCTTGATTGTCACGGCCAAGGCACGGCCAGCCCTACGCCGAGCATCACGCCCAGCCCCACGCCGGCGCCTGTCAACCTGCTGGGCAACGCGTCGTTCGAGCAGCCGCCCAACATCACCGAAACGCGCTGGACGTTCGATCCGGTAACGTCAGCGGCCGAAGGCGATTGGAGCGAAACGTTCGGCAAAACCGGCACACACGCGCTCTTCATCGAAAGCAGAATATTTCGGCAAGGAGGATTGCCGGGGTGGAATACCGCCGCGCCAATCGCGATCGAAAGCGGCAAGACCTACACATTCAGCGCGTGGGCCAGCAGCCCCGATGGAGCCAAAGCATCGATCTCAGTGGACATGTACGACGCGAAAGATAGGTTTCTCGTCGGCTATAGTACGCCGTGCCTCACGGTAAGCCAGGGCTGGGAGCAGCTCTCGGTCGAGGTTTCCAATCAAAAGCCGATCGCCGCACGCGCCACACAGGTTCGGCTGGGACTCAAGCAATGTTTCAGCACAGCCGACGCCAACAAGCCGGTCAGCTCAAGCGTTTTCTACGACGACGTGTTCTTCGGCGTTATGCAGCAATAAGGCGCTTCCTCTGCAGGCAGCGGCGCACCCAAGGCGATGGGGCGGCTTCGGCTTTGCCGAAACCGCCCCATTGCACCATACCTCCACCGAAGGCAGCAGCGCCAACCCAGCCACTGATCCTGTTCATAGCCCTTGACATATTCCCATATGGGTATATAATAGACACATGGCACGAGCAGCGACGACAACCGATGTATTCAACGCGGTGGCCGAGCCGCGGCGCCGGCAGATCCTCGACATCCTGGCGGACGGCGAGCGCTCGGTGAACGACCTGGTAGCCGAGATCGACCTGGCGCAGCCGCTGGTGTCGAAGCACCTACGCGTGCTGCGCCAGGTCGGCCTGGTGAGCGTGCGCGACGAAGGCCGGCAGCGCTTGTATCGGCTCCATGGCCCGGCGCTCAAGCCCATCCACGACTGGGTGGCGCGCTACCAGCGCACCTGGAACGAGCGCCTCGACGCGTTGGACGAGCTGCTCAACGAGCTTCAGAAGGAGGAACACAATGGTCGCACTGGCGAGTAAAGGCAGCGCTGTGGTGACGCTTCCAAGCGACACGCAGATCCTGATCACGCGCGACTTCGCGGCGCCAAAGCACCTGATCTACGCAGCCTGGACAACCCCCGAGCTGATCAGGCGCTGGTGGTCGGCGCGGCGCGGCGCGGTGACGGTCGCCGACGTCGATCTGCGGGTCGGCGGCAGCTGGCGCTGGGTGATGGTCACCGATGAAGGCTTCGAGGTGGCCTTCCACGGCGAGTACCGCGAGCTTATCCCCGGCGAGCGGATCGTGTGCACCGAGGTGTACGAGGGCTTTCCCGAGCCCGACGCCGCAGCGCTGAATACGCTGACGTTGGCCGAGCAGAATGGCCACACCAGGCTAAGCATCCTGGTGCAGCACCAGAGCCAGGAGCATCGCGACGCCCACATCAACTCGGGCATGGAGGCCGGGATGCAAGACGCGCTCGACCTGCTTGAGCAGGCGGTGCTCGAGCCCGAGCAGTAGTGCGGGTATGCTTCGTGGGCGCGGGGGTGGCTTTGCCGCCCCCGCGTATCTCTTCAAAGTACTCAGCCTTCTTTGTGTGCGGCTTTCCACGCGGAGCGCGGAAAACCGCACACAGGTACGGAACAAGTGCCGCTCTGCCGAAGGCTGAGTGCGTCACCAAGCACATAGGAGGCACAGTTAATGGACTGGAAGCTTGAGCTCGTGCTGCTGCCGGTGGCGGATGTCGAGCGCGCCAAGGCGTTCTACACCGAGCAGCTTGGCTTTACGCTGGACGTCGACTACCAGCCCAGCGACGCGTTTCGCGTCGTGCAGATGACCCCGCCGGGCTCGGCCTGCTCGATCAGCATCGGCGTCGGCACTACCACGGCCGCGCCAGGCTCGGTGCAGGGGCTGCACCTGGTGGTGAGCGATATCGAGGCGGCACACGCCCTGCTGGCCGGGCGCGGCGTCGCCGCCAGCGCGATCTTCCACTTCGAGGCGGGCCAGCAGGCGCCTGGGCCGGATCCCGAGCGCCGCGACTACGGCTCGTTCGTGGCGTTCAGCGACCCCGACGGCAACAGCTGGCTTGTGCAGGAGGTGCGGCAGCACGCGCGCTGAGCGGCGCGCCTATGCCGCAGCGGCGCCGGCTTCGGCCTGGGGGCGCGCCAGCAGCAGAAAGGCCGCCAGCGCGGCAAGCGGCAGGCAGGCCATGATCAGCGCCATGGGCAGCGCGGTTGCGGCGCCGCCAATGCCAGCCAGCGGCGCGATCGCCGCCCCCGCGATAAACTGCAGCACGCCAAGCAGCGCCGAGGCGCTCCCGGCCGTGCGGCGCTGCTCGGCCATCGCCAGCGCAGTCGCGTTGGGCGAGATCAGGCCAATGCTCGATACCACCAGGAACAGGCCGAACAGGATCCCGGCCAGCCCGCCGCCCAGCAGCACAATCGCCAGCAGTAGCAGCCCGCCCAGCGCCGCGTAGCCAAGCCCAATCGCCAGCAGCCGGCGCGGGCCGACCCTGCCGGCCAGCCGCCCGCTGACCTGGCTCGCGGCGACGATGCCGAGCGCATTGGTGCCGAAAATAAAGCTAAACAGCTGCGGCGACACGCCATAGATACTTTGCAGCACAAACGGCGAGCCCGAAATATACGTGAACATCGCCGCGAATGCCAGCCCCGACGCCAGCGCGTACCCCACAAACACCCGGTTGGTCAGCAAGGCGCGAAACGTGCTCAGCGTGTCGGCAATGCCGCCGGTGCGCCGCTGCTCGGCCGGCAGGCTCTCGCGCAGCCCCCACGCCGCCAGCGCGAGCAGCCCGACGCCGATCAGCGCGAGCAGCACAAACACGCCGCGCCAGCTGGTGAACGTGAGCATCTGCGCGCCAATGATCGGCGCGAGGATCGGCGCCAGCCCATTCACGAGCATCGTCAGCGCGAAGAAGCGCGCCACCTCGGCGCCCGAGAACAGGTCGCGCACCACCGCGCGCGCGATCACCACGCCGGCCGCGCCGGCCAGCCCCTGCAGCAGCCGGCAGGCGATCAGCGCCGGCAGCGTCGGCGCGGCGGCGCACAGCAGCGAGGCCAGCGCGTACAGCAAAACCCCGGCGAGCAGCGGGCGGCGGCGCCCCAGCCGATCGCTCAGCGGGCCGGCGATCACCTGCCCGACGGCCAGGCCAAGCAAGCACGCGGTCAGCGTCAGCTGGGCCTGCGAGGCGTTTCCGCCAAACTCGTGGGGCAACGCCGGCAGCGCCGGCAGGTACATATCGATCGACAGCGGGCCAAACGCCGAGAGCGCGCCAATGATCACGACGAGCCGGGCGCGGCCGGCCTCCGAACGATCGGGCGGTACGATCAGCGCTTCAGCTGGTTCGTTGGCAGTGCGCATGCTGCAGTATCACTTTCGTTGTTCCAAAGGGGGTTGCACCCCCTGGCTCACTACTTTTTATGACTCATTTACACGACTTACGCGGTGTTCTCGCGCGTGGGAGGTTTTCGGGGGCGGCTTTGCCGCCCCCGAACGCCCACCACCCTACAATATATGCTTTTGGCCAACCGCGCAAACGCGCGGCGCAAGCAAAAGAGGGCTCGGAAGCGGCAATGCCGCCCCGAGCCCTCAGCTCCGTGAAGCAAGCGTGGCGATCCGGCTCAGCCGCGCATGCGGTAGATCGTAAGCCGGTGGCCGTCGGGATCGAGTGCGTCGAACCCACCGCCCCAGCCCATCTGCTCGACGTCGCTCACCGTCGCCCCGCGCGCCGCAAGGCGCTCGCGCGTAGCCTCTATGTCGTCGACGGCGAAGCCCAGCTCGACGCTGCGCGAAGGCTCAAACTGCGCGCCAGGCGCCGAAGCGTCTTGCAGGGTCAGCGTACACGCGCCGGCACGCAACAAGGCGAACGACGGCGGATGCGAGCGCTCCACGTCCTCGACGAGCCCAACGCCTTCGACATAAAACCGCTTTGCCTGCTCGATGTCGCGTACGAACAGGTTGACATTGCCAAGTGTTGTCGCCATGGCGGCCTCCTTTTCTTCCCACCCACGCCGGGAGGGACAGCGCAAGTATAGCGGCGGCGCGCTCAGGCGTCTTGCATATTTCGGCCAGCTGCGAACAGCGCGCGAAGGCGGCGCATATCGCTGGCGAACTGGCGCGGCGTGCGTCCGCTGAACGCGCGAAACTCGCGCTGCATGTGCGCCTGGTCGCTGTACCCCGCCTGCAGCGCAATGTCGGCGAGCGGTATGCCGGGCGTCTGCCACAGGCTGGTGCACACATACTCGAACCGGGCGAGGCGCGCGAATTCTTTCGGGCTGGCTTGGATGGCGCTGTGAAAGCGGCGGCGCAGCGAGCGCTCGGAAAGGCCGAGCTGGTGCGCCAGCGCTGGCAGGGCGATATCGCCGTGCTGCTCGATCAGTGCTCGCGCCGCCTGGATGGCGCCGGCGTCGTCCAGCGAAGCCTCGAGCACCTGGCGCAGCAGGATGCGCTGCAGCTGCTCTAGCGCCCATTCGCCGTCGTGCGGCGCCGCGGCCGGGCCTGGCGCGGGCGGCAGCAGCTCGGCGGCGACCCACAGCAGCCCGGCGGCGGATGGAAGGCCGGTGGGCCGCAAAAACGCGCCGATGATCGGCTGCAGCGCCCAAGGGTAGAAGCGCGCCCGCACCACCTGAACCAGACCCTCGGCGGTAATGCGCAGCGGGCTTTGCAGCAACCCCACGGCGTAGCACGCGGGCAGCGGAAAGGTTCGATCCGGCAGCACGAGCGCGCACGGCGCGCCTATATTCCACACAAGCTCGATCATGCTGTCGGGGAAAATGTCGAACGTGGCGTGCGGCGCCGCAAAGTGGCGCTCGGAGATGCAGAAGCTATGCACATACGGCGCGAGCAGCTGGTGCGGCGCGTATTCCCGAGCTGGCATGGGCGCTCCTCTAAGGGCCTGGCCGCTATTGTACAGGCTACCGCAGGTTTGATCCGAGTTTTCAGGACAAAGGACGAAAGGCGGAAGACGGGGCTGTTTCGTCTTCCATCTTTTATCAAACCCGGTTCGGGGGTGTGCTAGCCTGCAATAGTATACTCCGCCCGAGCGCGTATGGATGCGGCTGCGCTACGGTGCACTGGCATTGCGCCGCCGCCGCTGTGACCGATTTATAACCACTTGTTAACCAGAATTCAAACGTGCCTGTGGTATCGTGGTAACCGGCTTGGGCGTTGCTGCCAATAGCGCACAGCGGTATTCTGCCTGGCTGCGCCGGCACCCCGGCTCTTTTTTTTGGCTGTGATTACTTTATAAAATAGATCAAAAATATCAAGTATAATATGCACCTGCAGACTGTAGCAGCTCGGCGTGGAGCGGCTTGGCTGGATAGGAACAGATGATGTTGGAAGAAAGGAACGACAGACCATGCACACTCCACTCGTAGCACGCTGGCGGGCCGCTGCAGCCTTGCTGCTGATGCTCGCGCTGCTGGCAGCCTGCGGCCAGAGCGGCGCCCCCGCCGCCGCACCCACGGCTGCGCCAACCGCCGCGCCGACCGCAGCCCCCGCCGCTGCGCCAACCGCTGCGCCGACCGCAGCCCCCGCCGCCGCGCCAACCGCCGCACCCACCGCAGCCCCCGCTGCCGCCACCGCGCCTACCGCCGTGCGGCTGGCGTACTTCCCCAACCTGACGCACGCAGTGGCGTTGGTGGGCGTGCAGCGCGGCACATTCAAAGACGCGCTCGGCCCGAATGTCGCGCTCGAGACCAAAACCTTCAACGCAGGCCCGGCGCTGATCGAGGCGCTGTTTGCCGGCGAGGTCGACATTGGCTACGTCGGGCCAAACCCAGCGATCAACGGCTACGTCAAGAGCAAAGGCGACGCGCTGCGAATTATCGCCGGGGCCTCGAGCGGCGGCGCGCTGTTTGTCGTGCGGCCCGAGGCCAGTATCAAAACCGCCAAAGATCTCGACGGCAAGAAGCTCGCCAGCCCGCAGCTGGGCGGCACGCAGGACGTCGCGCTGCGCTTCTACTTGCAGGAGAACGGCCTGCAGACCGCCGACAAAGGCGGCAGCGTGCAGATCATCCCAACGCAAAACCCCGATATCCTGACGCTGTTCAAGCAGGGCCAGCTTGACGGCGCGTGGGTGCCTGAGCCGTGGGCCACTCGCCTGGTGATCGAGGGCAAGGGCCAGGTGTTTGTCGACGAGCGCACGCTCTGGCCGGGCGGCAAGTTCACCACAACGCTGGTGGTGGTGCGGCGGCAGTTTCTGGCCGATCACCCCGACCTGGTGGCGAAATTCCTCCAGGCTCACGTCGACACCGTGCAGTATATCGCGGCGCATGCCGACGAGACCAAGAAGATTGTGAACAGCGAGATCGAGCGTATTACCAGCAAGCCGCTGCCGGCCGGGGTGCTCGACAAATCGTATACCAATCTCGACATCACCTACGACCCGCTGGCGCCGACGCTGTTTAAATCGGCCGAGAGCGCGTTTGCGCTGGGCTTTCTGGGCGAGAGCAAGCCGGATCTGACGGGGATCTACGATCTCGATCCGCTGAACACGGTGCTGGCGGCAAAGAGCCTGCCGGCTGTGAGCGCAAAGTAGTGGAACCGCCCGGCAAAGAGCCTACCGCCCATGAGCGCAGAGTAGTGAAAGGGCCTGGCATGGTGCTACAACGGCAGGGGCTTGATGCGCTGGCCGCGCCGGCGCGCGGCCAGCACGCCGGCGGGGTGGCGCTCAGCATCGCCGATGTCGGCAAGACATTTACCGTACGCGGGGGCGCAGTCGAAGCGCTGCGCCCCACGAGCGTCGAAGTTGCGGCGGGCGAGTTTGTGTGCCTGCTGGGGCCGAGCGGCTGCGGCAAATCGACGCTGCTGAGCATTGTGGCCGGCCTCGAGCCGGCCAGCAGCGGGTCGGTGCTGGTGGACGGCCAGCCGGTGCGCGGCACCGGCACCGACCGGGTGCTGCTGTTTCAGGAGGCCGCGCTGTTCCCCTGGCTCGACGTGCAGGCGAATGTCGAGTTTGGCTTGCGCCAGGCCGGGGTTGCGCGGAGCGAGCGCGCCGCAATCGCCCGGCGCTTCATCGACCTGGTGCATCTCAGCGGCTTTGAGCACCACTCAATCCACCAGCTTTCTGGCGGGATGCGCCAGCGCGTGGCAATCGCGCGCGCGCTGGCGATCGACCCGGCTGTTCTGCTGATGGACGAGCCGTTCGGCGCGCTCGACGCGCTGACACGCGATCGGCTGCACGCCGAGCTCGAGGCGATCTGGGCGGCTACGCGCAAGACGGTGCTGTTTGTGACGCATAACGTGCGCGAGGCCGTGGCGCTAGGCGATCGCGTGCTGGTGTTCTCGCCGCGGCCTGGCCGTGTCGTGCGCGAGTTCCGGGTGAACCTGCCGCGGCCGCGCACGCTCGAGGACCACGCGCTGATCGACCTCGCGGCCGAGATCCTGGCGGTGTTGCGCGGCGCGGATGAGCTGAGTGCGCTCGAGGTAGGCCGATGAGCGCGCTCAGCCAACCGGCGCCAGCCTGGGCGCCGCGCCTGCTCGCCGGCCGCTGGCTGCGCCGAGCGCTATTCTACCTGCTGATGCTGGCGCTGTGGGAGGCGCTGGCGCGCAGCGGGATCTGGCCCGAGTACCTGTTCCCCGGCCCGCTGACTGTCGGCCAGACGCTGATCGCCGGCATACGCAAGGGCCTGTTCATCACCGGCGCGCTGGTGAGCCTGCGGCGGATCGCGCTGGGCTACAGCATCTCGCTGGCGCTTGGGCTGACGCTCGGGCTGCTGATCGGCCGCGTGCGCGTGCTCGAAGAAACAATCGGCTCGCTGGTGGTGGGCCTTCAGGCGCTGCCGAGCGTCTGCTGGCTGCCGCTGGCGATCCTGTGGATGGGCCTGAGCGAGCGGGCGATCATCTTTGTGGTGGTGATGGGCGCGCTGTTCTCGATCACACTCGGCGTCGAGGCCGGCGTGAAGAACACGCCGCCGCTATATCTCAAGGCCGCGCGCAACCTGGGCGCGCGCGGCGTGGCGCTGTATACCCAGGTTATTCTGCCGGCCGCGCTGCCCGCGGTGCTCAGCGGGCTGAAGCAGGGCTGGGCGTTTGCCTGGCGCTCGCTTATGGCCGGCGAGCTGCTGTATTTCACGCTCAGCCTGGGCAACCTGCTGCAGACCGGGCGCGACCTGAACGACGCCGCTGAGGTGCTGGCGGTGATGCTGGTGATTATTTTCATCGGCGTAGCTGTCGATCAGCTGCTGTTCTCGCCGATCGAGCGGCGCGTGCGCGAGCGCTGGGGCCTTTCGGGCTAGCGCCACGCCCGGCTACAGTGCGGCGCCTGGTGTATGCAGCGCGCTGAAATCGTGCTACACTACGGCCCATGCCAATGCTCGACCAGCTGCAAGCGCGCCTCCAGGCGTACTACGCGAGCCACGGCGCCGGCCAGCCCGGCGCCACGGTTGGCCCGCTGTCGGCGCTCACCGGCGGCTGGGCCAGCCGCCTTTACACTTTTACGCTCCGGCCGCACGGCCCCGCCGGCGCCGAGGCGCCCACGCTGGTGCTGAAAACCTACGCGCCGACGGCGCGCGGGCGCGAGCACGCAACCCGCGAGTGGCGCGCGCTGCGCGGGCTACACGCGGCCGGCCTGGCCGTGCCCCACGCCAGCCTGTGCGAGCTCGACGCAGGGGCGCTTGGCGCGCCGTTCGTGGTGATGGAGCACATCGCCGGCCAGCCGCTGTGGGAGGCGCTCGCGCAGGCCGAGCCAGCCGAGCGCGACCGGCTCACCCGCCTGTTTGTGGGCCGCCTGGCCGAGCTGCACCGGCTCGCGCCACAGCTGCTGGAGCCAACATTCCGCATGGCCCGGCCACACGCCCCGCTCGAGCGCGAGCTGCGGCAGCTGCGCCGCGACGCCCGGCGCTCGCGGCACACCACGCTGGCCGGCGTGGTCGACTGGCTCGAGCAGCGCCAGGCGGCGGTGCCGTGCGCGCAGCCGGCGATACTGCACCGCGACTACCACCCCTGGAATGTGCTGCTCGACGCGGCAGGGCGCCTGTGGGTGATCGACTGGGACTGGCGCATTGGCGACGCGCGCTTCGACCTGGCCTGGGCGCTTATGCTGATGCGCCGCAGCCACTTCGACGCATTCAGCGACGCCGTGCTGGCCGAGTATGCCCGCCAGAGCGAGCGCGCGATCGAGCAGCTTGAATACTTCGAAGTGCTCGCGACCATGCGCTGGCTGCTGAATGTTGCGCCGGCGGTGGAGCCGTGGCAGCTGCGGCGCGACCCGACGCGCGAGGAATTTCGCGAGTTTCTGCGCGAGCCGGTGCGCAATGCCGCCCTGTTCGTGCAGGCGCAAACCGGCCTCGCGGTGAGCGTGAACCTTTGAAAGCACTACCTTCAAATACGGTGAGCATAGGACGCTTGCCACTTACGCGGTGGGGGGTTCGGGGCGGCAAAGCCGCCCCCGAAAACTTCTTTAGCTGGCGCCGCGGCCACGGCCGTGCCCGCGACCGGGCAAAAAAAGATGATTTTGGAAGGCCTGCGCCCTCCAAGCCCCCCATGCACGGCGGTAGCGCCGCGCCATGGCGCGAAAGGCCGGAACATATGCAACCAACAGACGAGCGCACCGATTACCTGAATTTCGGCCTCGACCTGGCCGACCCCGCGTTTGTGAGCTGCTACGACGAGCTGCCGCTGTGGTCGGCGGGCTTTGGCGAGCTGCTGCTGCGCCACGTGCCGCTGCGGCCGGGCATCAGCGCGCTGGATCTCGGCTGCGGCACCGGGTTCCCGCTGCTCGAGCTGGCCCAGCGGCTGGGGCCGGGCAGCCGGGTGTACGGCATCGACCCGTGGCGGGCGGCGCTGGCGCGCGCGGGCCGGAAGGCCGGCCTGTGGCAGGTAGCGCAGGTGCTGTGCGTCGCCGGCGACGCCGCGCGGCTGCCGTTTGCCGATGGCCAGATCGACCTGATTGTGTCGAACCTCGGCATCAACAACTTCGAGAGCCCGGCCGCAGTGTTCGGCGAATGCCGGCGAGTGTGCGGCCCAGGCGCCACGCTAGCGCTCACCACAAACCTGCAGGGCCACATGCACGAGCTGTACGAGGTGTTCGCGGCGGTGCTGGCGCGGCTTGGATTGGCCGAGGCGCAGGCGCGGCTCGGCCGGCACATCGCGCACCGCGCCACGGTCGAGTCGCTTGGCGACCAGATCGCCGCAGCGCGCTTCCGGGTTGCGCGCGTGGTCGAGCAGGATGCCTGGCTGCGCTTCGCCGACGGCAGCGCGCTGTTTCGGCACTTCTTCATCAAGCTGGCCTTTCTGGATGGCTGGAAAGCCGTGGTGCCGGCCGCGCAGCAGCCGGCCGTATTCGGCGCGCTCGAGCAAGCGCTGAATGCGCACGCCGCGCGCCAGGGCGAGCTGCGGCTGCGCATCCCAATGGCATACGTCGAGGCGGCGCCAATGTAATACCAAACCGCGTAACTCGTGTCAATTGACAACTCGCATCAAGGAGATTAGGATCGGCGCCACAATTGCCGGGCCTGCGCACCAGGCGCCGCGCCCCAGGAGCCATTATTTATGAGCATTCGTGTTTGCCTTGCCGGCGCAACAGGATGGGCCGGCTCGGCGCTGGCCCGCGCGATCGCCCAAACCGACGATATCGAGATCGTGGCCGCGGTATCGCGCTCGCACGCCCAGCGCACGCTGGGCGACGTGCTGTCGGAGCCGCGCCTGGCCAGCCCGATCTACGCGAGCGCCGCGCAGGCGCTGGCGCAGCCGTGCGATGTCTTTTTCGAGTACACCAAGCCCGACGTAGCCAAGGGCAACGTGCTGGAGGCGCTGCGGCAGGGCGCCCACGTGGTGATCGGCACGTCGGGGCTGAGCGACGCCGACTACGACGAGATCGGCGCTGTCGCGGCGGAGCGCCAGCGCGGCGTGCTGGCGGTGGGCAACTTCGCGCTGACGGTGGTGCTGCTGCAGAAGTTCGCCGAGATAGCCGCGAAGTACATCCCGCAGTGGGAGCTGATCGACTACGCGCACGACGGCAAGAAGGACGCGCCGAGCGGCACCGTGCGCGAGCTGGCCGCGCGGCTCGCGCGCATCCGCCCCGCCGAGCTCACCGTCCCGCTCGAGCAAACCCAGGGCATTGCCGAAACGCGCGGCGCGCGCGTCGGCGGCTCGCAGGTGCACGCTATCCGGCTGCCCAGCTTCACGATCTCGGCGGAGATCATATTCGGCATGCCCGACCAGCGGCTCACCATCCGCCACGACTCGGGCGGCAGCGCCCAGCCGTATGTCGACGGCGCGCTGCTGGCGATCCGCAAGGTCGCCTCGTTCACCGGCCTGCGCCGCGGGCTCGACAGCGTGCTCGACCTGGGGTAGTACCAACGCCGCTTGATCGCTTCTTTGTGCGCTGCCCTGCCCGGCTTCGCCGCCCCCGAACTTCTGCGTGCGGTTTTTCCGCGTTCGCTTGACCACGTAGAGATTGCGTTGCACGACGTGGCTTCGCCACATCGTGCAACGCAATAAGAAATTTGGGGGCGGCGAAGCCGCCCCCAAACCCCCACCAACGGGCGCGGGCTAGCCCTGCGGCCAGCCCAGCAAGTCGCCGAGCCGCTGATCGGGGCGCGCCACGATCGCCATCAGCATGGCGTGCAGCTCGTTCAGCATGCGCTCGGCGGTGGCGTCGTCGAAGCAGCGCTGGTAGTACGAGAGGTACAGCGAGACCGCGTGCAAGGCCCACACCGTCACGCGCATGGCGTGCTCGGTCTGGGTCGTGCCGGTGATCGACCGCAGCAGCTGCTCGCTCTTGGCGATCACCACCGGGTCGATCGGGAAGTTCTCGAACGTCAGGTAGGTTTCGAACAGCGGCTGGTCGGCCGGCACATCGCTCCAGGCTTTGATATCGAGCAGCGGCGCGTACTCAAACCGGCGCTGCTCGACCTGCCGCATCTGGAAGGCCTTGAGCCAGGCGAGCAGCGGGGTGGCGGGCGCGAGCGCCACGCGCATCGGCAGGAAGTTGTTGAACGGGCCGATCATCGACTCAACCCCGGGCAGCTCGGCCGGGCGGCCCGCCACCGCCGAGCCAAACACGATCTCGCGCTCGCCGGTGTAGCGGCCGATCAGCAGCGCCCAGGCGCCCTGCAGCAGCGTGTTGAGCGTCAGCTGGTGCTGGCGCGCCATAGCGCGCAGCGCCGCGTCGTCGCGCTCGGGTAGCACCATCTGCTGCTGGCCGTACCCGGTGCCCGGCGTGGGGCTGTTGCCGGGCGTGCGCGCGGCCAGCGGCGTGGGCCGGGTGAAGCCCTTAAGCTCGGCGCGCCAGAACGCCTCGGCTGCGGCGAAGTCGCGCTGCTTGAGCCAGGCGATGTAGTCGCGAAACGGCCGCGGCGGCGCGCCATCGAAGTCGCGCCCCTCGCAGGCGGCCTCGTAGCAGTCGAACAGCTCCTTCACCAGCAGCGGGAAGCTCCAGCCCTCCTGCAGCATGTAGTTGAAGCCCCAGAAAAAGAGGTACGATTCGTCGGACACCTGGAACAGCGCCAGGTGGGTGAACGGCGCCCTGGTAAGGTCGAAGGGCGTCTGGCGGTCGCGCTCGATGTACTCGGCCAGCGCGGCGCGGCGCTCGGCGGGGGTGCGCGCGCGCCAGTCCTCGCGGGCCACGGCGATCGGCATGGGCGGGTGCACCAGCTGCAGCGGCTCGGCCAGGCCCTGCCACGCGAACGAGGTGCGCAGCACCGGGTGGCGCGCGATCACCTGCTGCCAGGCCCGGGCGAACGCCTCCGGCTGCAGCCGCTCGATCGAGAACACCTCGTAGATCAGGTACAGCCCCGGCAGCGGGTTGGCGAGGTACTGGCGCAGCATGTGGCTCTGGGCCGAGCCGAGCGGGTAGATATCCTCGATCGGGCCGCGCTCGGCCAGCAGCCTGTCGAGCTGGGCCTGGCTCAGCTGCGCCAGCGGGAAATCGGCGGGCGTGCCGCCGCCCGTGGCAGGGCGCGCGGCCGGGGCGGCGCCGGCCTCGGGTGGCGCAACAGGCACGGCCACCGCCGCAAGGTCGGCGATCGTCTGGTGTTGGAACATCTGCTGCGGCGTGATCCGCAGGCCGGCGGCATTGGCGCGCGCGATGATCTGCAGGCTGATGATCGAGTCGCCGCCGAGCGCGAAGAAGTTGTTGTGGATGCCAACCTGGTCGAGCCGCAGCACCTGGCGCCAGATCTCGGCCAGGGTTTGCTCGGCCGGCGTGCGCGGCGCCACGATTGCGTCGGCGTCGAGCTCAAGCAGCAGCGGCGCGGGCAGCGCCGCTCGGTCGAGCTTGCCGTTGGGCGTCAGCGGCAGGCGCGGCTGGATCACAAACGCCGCCGGCACCATGTACTCGGGCAGGTGCTCTTGCAGGTAGCGCTGCAGCTCGGGCGCGAGGCGCTGCGCGAGCTTGGCCTGGAGCGGGTGGTTGGCGAAGAGGCCCCAGTCGGCAGGCTCGGGCCGCGCGGCCGGCGCATCGGCTGCGGCGGGGGCGGCCAGCGCGTCGCGGCGGCGCAGCACTACGTCGAAGCTGCCATCGGCGCGCCCGCCCGGCCAGCTGACCGCCACGGCGTAGGGCAGCTCGTCGGCCAGCCGCCAGAAATCCTCGGGGTCGAGCGCCGGGCGGGCGCGCGCGGCCAGCGCGGCGCGCAGCTCGCCAACCGTATCGGGCGCGGCGGGGCCGGCCAGCACGGCGCGCGCGTCGGCGGCGGCTTGGATGCGGGCGTTCGGCACGCCGGCCAGCCCGAGCGCGTCGGGCGCCTGCTGGCGCAGCTCGGCGCGCAGGTCGGCCAGCGACCAGCCGGTATCGGCCCAGTCGCGCCAAGGCGGGGCGGCGGGGCTGGCGGCCGGCGCCCGGCGCAGCACCACGTCGTAGCGGTAGCCGGTCAGCTCGTTGTGGTCGTGGCCGCGCTTCAGCTGCACCTCGGCGAAGGCCAGCGCCGGCCAGCGCTCGCACAGCTCGGCGAACAGCGCCGGGTCGATCGCCAGCTCGTGCTCGTTCGCGCAGCTGCGCTGCACGCGCTGGCGCAGCCGGCGCGCGGGCAGGCTGTCGTCGGCGGTGTGCAGCTGGACGGCGGTGTGGAAGGTCTCGAGCAGCGGCAAGCTGCGCAGGTCGCCCAGGAAGATCGCGCCGCCCGGGGCGGTGACGCGCGCGGCCTCGGCCAGCACGGCCAGCAGGTACTCGGCGCTGGGAAAGTACTGCGCCACCGAGTTCAGCACCACCACGTCGAACGCGCCGTCGGCAATACCGGCCAGGTCGTGCGCCGGGCGCTGCTGCAGCGACACCTGCGGCAGATCGCGGGTGTGTGCGGCCAGCTCGGCCAGCGCCACGGCCGAGACGTCGGTGCCGACGTAGGCCGCGCACGCGGGGGCGAGCCGCAGCAGCAGCAGGCCAGTGCCGCAGCCCAGCTCGAGCACGCGGCGCGGCGCCAGCGCGCTGATCCGCGCGACGGTCTGGTCGACCCACTCGCGCATGGCCTCGGCCGGCAGCGCCTCGCCGGTGAAGCTGCTGTTCCAGCCGACGATGTTGAAGGCCGGGTCGGCGGCGGGCGTGGCCTGGGCGTAGGTCGTGTCGAACACGGTCTGCCAGTCGTGCAGCTGCTCGTCGGGCAGCGTGCCCACACCCCACGCCAGCGCGTCGTCGGCGGGCACGATGTAGGCCACCAGCCGGCGCTGGCCGGGCTCGTCTTCCCGCACCATGGCCACAGCCTCGCGCACGGCGGGGTGGAGGGCCAGGCGGGCCTCGATCTCGCCCAGCTCGATCCGCATCCCGCGCAGCTTGATCTGCTGATCCGCCCGCCCCAGGTACTCGATGCTGCCGTCCGCCGCGTACCGCGCCAGGTCGCCCGTCCGGTACAGCCGCGCCCCCGCCGCCCCGCTCACCCCGTCCGGCACGAACCGCTCCGCCGTCAGCTCCGGCCGGTGCACGTACCCCCGCGCCAGCTGCACCCCGCCGATGTACAGCTCGCCCACCACCCCCACCGGCACCTCCTGGTGCTGCGCGTCGAGCAGAAAGATCTGCGTGTTGGCGATCGGCCGGCCGATCGGCACGCTCGCCCGCGCGTCGCCGCGCACGCACGCCCACGCCGTCACGTCCACCGCCGCCTCGGTCGGCCCGTACAGGTTGTGCAGCCCCGCCTCGGGCAAGCGCGCGTGCGCCCGCGCCTGCAGCGCCGCCGGCAGCGCCTCGCCGCTGCAGATCACGCGCGTGAGGCTGGCGCAGCGCGCAAGGTCGGGCGCGTCGAGGAAGGCCGCGAGCATGGAGGGGACGAAGTGCAGGGTGGTGATCTGCTGGGCGTGGATCAGCCCGACGAGGTAGGCGGGGTCTTTGTGGCCGTCGGGGCGGGCGAGAACGAGGGTGGCGCCGGTGAGCAGCGGCCAGAAGAACTCCCAGACCGAGACGTCGAAGCTGAAAGGGGTCTTCTGCAGCACGCGGTCGGCGGGGGTGAGCTGGTAGGTCGCCTGCATCCAGCGCAGCCGGTTCACGATCGCCCGGTGGCTGATGCCCGCGCCTTTGGGCAGCCCGGTCGAGCCCGAGGTATACAGCACATACGCCAGGTTGTCGGGGTCGATCCTCGGCGGCGCGGGCGGTGCATCGGGCCAGGGCTCGTCGAGCAGCAGCACCGTCGCGGCGTGCGCGGGCAGCCCGGCGGCGAGGTGGCGCTGGGTCACGATCACGCTCGGCCGCGCGTCGTCGAGCATAAACGCCAGGCGCGCGGGCGGGTAGGAGGGGTCGAGCGGAAGGTAGGCGCCGCCGGCCTTCAGAATGCCCAACAGGCCGATCACCAGCTCGAGCGAGCGCTCGGCGCAGATGCCGACCGGGCAATCCGGGCCGACGCCCAGCGTGCGCAGGTAGGCCGCCAGCTGGCTGGCGCGGGCGTCGAGCGCGGCGTAGCTGAGGGCCTGCGGGCCGTCGGGATGGTCGTAGCACAGCGCGGTCGCGTCGGGGGTGGCGCGCGCCTGCGCGGCCAGCAGCACGTCGAGGCGCTGCTCGGCCGGGTACGCTACCGCCGTCGCATTCCAGCCGCGCAGCTCCACCCGCTCGTCCGGCGTCAGCAGCGGCAAGGTGTCGACGCGGCCGTCGGGGTCG